>PDPH01000076.1 GCA_002747435.1 Pseudomonadota bacterium | reverse complement strand
GCCAAAATCCAGTAATTTCGGCTGTTTGACCTCATCCACCATAATCAGTACCCGGTTACCATCAATGCCCCGGATACCAATGGAATTAGCGCGGGCATCCGGTGCTTTAACGGATGGATTAAAACGGAATATGTCATCGACCGAGTCAACGATACCTTCCTGAATATCTTCCTCGCTCACCACTTCAAGGGTACCGGCCACATCACCGAGACGCTGCTCCGTCTTGCTGGCAGTCACCACCACAGTGTCGAAATAGGTGACACCGGCAGACGGTTCCCGAGCCTGCGCATTCACCGTCAGCAGCGCAAACAGCGCCATCGCAGAAACCGTACAGGTCACGAGCTGTCCCGGAATACGAGACTGAGTGGGGTAGTACATAATGATCACCTTTTGAAAATTCTGTGCATCGGTGGCTCTATGGCTGCGAATACACATCCACTAAGCTTTAAATAAATAATAAGAACCATTATCACTCATTGCAAGTATTATTGTTGTCTTTCTGCAACAACTGCAAACATAACGATCAATACAACTCTCAACCGCATCATAATCCACCTGACAACGTTGGCTAACATCAGATACCGTTGAGTTCATTAGCATTTTTAGCACCACTGCACTGATCCAAGGCTTTGGTGAAATCAAGTGTTCCAGTAAACCGCCTCCGGCCTACCACGTAATGCTGGGAACGATAAGATATTGCAAGTAAGATTCCCAATGCTGAAACCCGCCTAGCCATGCAGGAAGCCCGTGAGTTGACCGAAGCCCGTTTTAAAAATTCATTTAATGCCCTCGACAACAAATAACAAGCGGGCAGACCTAACCCACACCTCAGATCTTTTCGTAAAGATTGGGTAAGACTCACCCGTTCAGGTCTCTATGATATGAAGCGGCTGAAAGAGGTCATGATGTTACTGATACTGATAGTGAATGATAGGCCACTGGGAGAGGATCGAATTCCATGCTACTCAAAAAAATCAAAAGAGCGCGGATTATACCGACTGTCTATTGCACATTCACAAGCTTTTTCCAATCAAATCATGCTTTGTACTGTGACCTGCAAAACAGATACCACGCTTCGTCGCAAACTACTTGCCATTTATCTAGCTGACAGCAGCGACTTTACCCCTGAAAGCCCCATCATTTCGTTACCTCTAATCAAACCTCAGGATAGGCCATGAAAAACTATTATTTAACAGCTTCTCTGGTAACTTGCTTGCTAGCAGGCAATGCTTACGCTGGTGGCTCTGCTCCTTTTTACTTGGGCGGCACATACGGCTCGACCAGCACAGACAATAATGCCGGACAAATGGATGATTACAATATTTGTACTGGTGCAGGCAGTATCAATGAAACCTGTACTGTTGGCAATGACGACAATGCTTATCACATTTATGGCGGCGTCAATATCAGCGGTGGTCTGGGTGTAGAAGTGGGCTATGTCGATCTAGGTACAACAGCCAACTACCACTACTCAGATCCTATTAACCTGCAACAAGAAACAACAGGTGTAACCGTTACGGGTATTGCGCGTCACCGCTTAGGCAAAACATCTCCTCTAATAGTCTACGGCAAAGCAGGTGCAGTACGTTGGAGCAGCGAAGTCAAGGGTACAATTGCTAATCTAGCAGGCACAGCGATGCAAGATAAGCGTGTCAAACAAACGGGTGTTAGCCCAACGTTTGGTGCAGGTGTCGAATACCAGATCAATAGCAATATGAGTCTCCGCGCCGGTTGGGATCGCTATATGGATATTGGCGAGAAGAAAACCTTAATACGCGCAATACCCACAGAAAAACGTTTTGATTTAAATACTCTAGAAACTGACGTTGATGTTTACTCAGCAGGTGTTAACTTTTCGTTCTTTTAAGTAATATCAGCCCGCATATCGGTAAAACGATACGTCTGCTGACGCTCAAAACCAACAGTACTTTTAGCGCTGTTGGTTTTTTCGTGTAAACCATTAATTTTATTTTATGCAGAATTCAAATTTTTCTTTTCTGTTTCTATCCACTGTTGCACTTCTTTCAATAATACATCCGGTGTTTTCCCCTTAGCCGAAATAGGCTTACCTACCTTAACAGAAATCGTACCAGGTTTTTTAATATAAGCATGCCGTGGCCAGTAGTCCCCTGCATTATGTACAACCGGTATTACCGGATAGCCGCTGTATGTGGCCATAATAGCACCACCCATCTTATAGGGCTTGGTTTCACCCGGCTTTACTCGTGTTCCTTCGGGAAAAATAATAATCCATATTCCCTCATCCAAACGCTCCTTACCTTGTAGCTTAACTTGCTCTAAGGCTGTTTTACCTGCTGAACGATCAATCGCTACCGGCCTGACAAAACTTACCCCCCATCCAAAGAAAGGAATACTTAATAACTCTTTTTTCAAAACCCAAGTCGATGGTGGAAAAATCATAGGAAGTGCCATGGTTTCCCAAGTAGACTGGTGATTTCCCATAACAATCGCTGTCGTATTCGCAGGAATATTTTCCATGCCTTTTACTTGATACTTTACACCACAGATGACTTTTAGCCACCAGATATTAAAGTGACACCAAAACACTAAAAAACGAAAACGCCGTAAATGACCCGGTATTAAAAATAAAAAAATGGATGTAATACCATAAAATAAAGTACTTAGGATAAAACCCACCCAAAATAAAGTAGATCGCATTCCCAGCCATAATTGATAGAGTGGATTCATATAACCTTATCCCTTAATAAATTCAAGCATTGCTGCATAGCTTGGGCGCGATGGCTAATACGATTCTTGACTTCAGGCGCTAATTCAGCGGCGCTACAAGCATAATCCGGCACATAAAACACGGGATCATAACCAAAACCCTGCTCACCACGCGGTGCATCCAATATATAACCATGCCAATCTGCGGCTGCAATGAGCGGCACAGGATCATTAGCATGCTGCACATACACTATACAGCAATGGAAACAGGCCTGACGCTGCTCACCCTGCAAATCAGCCATTACTTGAAGCAGTTTGGTATTATTAGCAACACTATTACTGAGCGAACCCGCGTAACGAGCGGAATAAATACCCGGCTGACCTTGTAAAGCCGGTACAACCAAACCGGAATCATCTGCCAAAGCAGGTAAACCCGTTTGTTGTGCAGCATGACGCGCTTTAAGCAAAGCATTTTCAACAAAGCTCAGTCCTGTTTCCTCAGCATCGCTGACACCCAGATCAGATTGCTTAATCACTTCCCTGACCTGTCCGGCCAATAGCGTACTCAACTCACGTAGCTTAGCGTTATTGCCACTTGCCAATACCAACTGTTGTATCACGTAGCTAGAGCCTCATCTTGTGCCTGCATAATCACTTGCACACCTTTTGTAGCCAGTTCGATTAATTCGTCTAATTCATCACGTCGAAAAGCATGACCTTCAGCCGTGCCTTGTAGCTCAATAAATTGCCCCGCCTCATTCATAACAATATTCATATCCGTTTCCGCGTTGGAATCTTCTACATAATCCAGATCCAGCACTGCCACACCTTTATAAATACCCACTGAAACGGAAGCCACTTGGCCATGTACAGGATTGTGTTTAAGTTTGCCTTGTTTGAGTAAAACTCCAATAGCATCTTGCAAAGCCACATAAGCGCCACTAATAGAAGCCGTGCGTGTACCACCATCAGCTTGGAGTACATCACAATCCAAAGTAATTTGCTTCTCGCCTAAAGCTTCCATATCGACTACGGCACGCAAAGAACGCCCAATAAGACGCTGAATTTCCATAGTACGACCCGATTGCTTGCCTCTGCTGGCTTCACGCTGTATTCGACTATTGGTAGCACGCGGTAACATGCCATATTCAGCCGTTATCCAGCCTTGTCCCCTACCTTTTAAAAAAGGCGGCACACGCTCTTCAAGCGTTGCAGTACATAAAACGCGGGTATTACCAAATTCGACCAGAACAGAACCTTCGGCATGACAGGTGAAATGACGGGTAAACTTGACGGGGCGCATTTGATCAGGTTGTCGTCCGCTTGGCCTCATAAATTAATCCTTGATGGCTGCTAAATCAGCTGATTATACGCGAGCCACCTGCCAAACGCAGTTGTAAATCGACGATTATTCGACAAAGCTTCACCGACTTCTCACTAAGCAGGCGAATCAGCTGTGACTTGAACGGGGGAAAAATCTATTGGCTAAAGCTGTTCCAATAACAAACTCTTGCCTAACATAGCCTGAGGTTTATCCAATCCCATCAGTTGTAAAACAGTAGGTGCTATATTACTCAAGCCCCCATCTGTCGATAAGCGCCAAGGCACTTCATCAATCAAAAGCAAGGGTACAGGATAAACCGTATGTTGTGTATTAGGCTCGCCTGTCAGTGGATCAATATACTCATCACAATTTCCATGATCTGCTGTCAATAATACAGAATAATTCTGCTTAACAGCAGCATCCAATAGCCGCCCCACTTCACGATCTAGCGCTTCAACCGCCTTGACCACAGCGCTTGGCACTGCGGTATGACCAACCATATCGCCATTAGCAAAATTAACGACAACAAAACCGTATTCATTTTTTTCGAGGGCAGCAATCACGGTATCAGCTACTTCGGGCGCACTCATTTCTGGCTTAAGGTCATAAGTTTCCACTTTGGGTGATGGAATAACGGTACGATCCTCACCTTCATAAGGCACTTCACGGCCGCTATTAAAGAAAAAGGTCACATGCGCATATTTTTCTGTTTCAGCACAATGAAATTGTTTCAAACCTGCGTCACTAATGATTTGCGCCAAATTAATACTGGATCGCTCAGGTGGAAACAGCAAAGGAAAAGGATAAGCCTTGTCATATTCAGTCATGGTGGTCAGCTCGACCAGACCGACATCACCCCGCTCAAAACCACTGAAATCTTTTAAAGCCAAGGCTTCTGCAATTTCTCGTGGACGATCATTGCGAAAATTAAAGAATAATACCTGATCCCCGGTCTGCATTAAGTCCGCATCCGGCATAATACGCGGCATAATAAACTCATCGGTTTCTCCCGCAGCATAAGCCTCACGAATCGCTTCCCCAGCAGAAGCAGCAAGCTTACCTTCACCTTTAATATAAGCATTCCAAGCTGTTTGCACCCGCTCCCAACGCTGGTCACGATCCATTGCATAAAAGCGCCCAATAATTGTCGCTATTTGCCCACCCGTTTCTTGCAACGTCGCTTCGACTTGACGGATAAACTGCTCAGCCGCTTTAGGCGCTGTATCACGGCCATCCGTAATCACATGCACCATAGGGCGCACACCGTATGCATGCGCGATACGCAATAAGGCTAATAAGTGCATCAGGTGGCTATGCACGCCGCCATCCGAGACGAGTCCCATCAAATGCAAAGGACGACCTGCTTGCTTGGCCTTGCTTAAAGCAGCGCGCAAAGCGGCATTATCCGCCAAGCTGCCATCGCTAACAGCATCATCAATACGCACCAAATCCTGCTTAAGAATAGAGCCGCAGCCTAGCGTAATATGCCCTACTTCAGAATTCCCCATCTGACCATCGGGCAAGCCAACTGCACGCCCGGAAGTCTGCAAAGTAGCATGCGGGTATTTGGCGAAATAATGATCCAAGCGCGGTGTATTAGCCTCATAAACCGCATTATTGACCTTACTGGGATTAACACCGAATCCATCCAGAATAATCAATAAGGTTTTACGACGCGGCGGGAGTTTCACCTGATTATCCATTATTTTTCCCATCGTTTTTCTCATCCTTTATGACTGATTCTGCCGCATCATCACTTGAACTGGAATCAACGACTTCCTTAAAGCTATAGTATTCATCTTCCCAAGCCAACGGTTCCTCAATATCCTCACCCGCACTAACAGAAGCAGCCGTTGTAACAGCATTGCCTGTGCCATACTCAGCTTGTTCCCGCTGCTCACGCTCTTGTGCAGACTTATCCAATAATTTGCCAAATAAGTCACTCGCTATTAAACCCAACTCAAACAGTAACCACATGGGGACAGCTAGCATAATCTGTGAAATGACATCGGGCGGGGTCAGCAACATCCCCACAATAAACGCGATAACAATCACATAAGGCCGCTTTTGGGCTAAATCTTCGCGGGTCATTACGCCACTGCTAATCAATAAAACAGTAGCCACTGGCATTTCAAATCCAAGTCCAAAGGCCATGAACATTAAAATAACGAAATCAAGGTATTCACCCAAGTCTGGTTTAACATCAACCAAATTCGGTGCGAAGCCAGGAATAATACTGAAAACCATCGGCAACACGGCAAAATAAACAAAAGCCATGCCCAGATAAAAGAGTAATACACTGGAAATAATGACAGGAGCAGCAAGACGCTTCTCATGCTGATAAAGACCAGGCGCAACAAACCCCCAAACTTGATACAGCACATAAGGCAAAGCCAGCACAAAAGCCAGTAATAGCGCTAATTTATAAGGTACCAAAAAAGGACCAATGATCGTAATAGCGATTAACTCCGGCACATAGCGCGTCAAAGGTGCAGCTACAAATTCATAAATGTCTTGAGCAAACGGTATCAGAGACAAAAAAATCACGCCGACTGCAATCACAATACGAATCAGGCGATCACGTAATTCAAACAAATGCGATAGGAAACCCTGTTCCTGATGCGCATGTTGCTGGGCACTCGTCATGAGGATAGTTTCTCGTCCTTATTAGCAGAAGTCGTAGACATAGCCGTTTGCTTAGACAACGGTTTAATCGTATTAGCAGCCTCACGAGCGACTGAATCAATCATAGACTCAGTATCTCTCAATTCATTGCGCAAGCTATCCGTGTTTTGTTGCATAATGTCGCGCAACTCACGGATCTCCTCTTCTTGCTTGCTAAGCAAGCTACGTAACTCTTCCGCTTGCAACTCACGCTCTATATCACTGCGGGTTGTCGCAATGAAACGGCGTACCTTGGCAAGCATACGTCCTGCTTTAGCAGCCAAGCTTGGCAAGCGCTCAGGACCTACCACAACCAAAGCAACCACGCCGACCAGTAGCATTTCCAGAAAGCTGGCATCAAACATAAACTGGCTACGCCTCCGCGCAGTGAAACCTTAGACTTTATCCTTGTGTTTGACTTCTGCATCAATCACCTGAGCTTGATCATTATGTGTGACCTGCTCAGCCTTAGCAGACGATGTATTATCCTCATCTTTCATGGCTTTCTTAAAACTTTTGAAAGCACCACCAAGATCGCTGCCCATATTGCGCAAGCGCTTAGTGCCAAACAGTAACAGTATAATCACCAAAATGATCAAAAGTGACCACGGACTGATACCACCAAAACCCATAATTAACTCCTTGACTTATTTACTGCGACTGGCTTTTTCAGCCAAGCCGGACAATCCAAAACGACGTTCCAGCTCTGCCAGCACATCCCTCGGGTGGAGATTCTGCTGCGCCAGCAAAACGAGCGTATGAAACCACAAATCAGCGACTTCATACACGATTTTTTCCGGTACACCGTCCTTGGCGGCCATGACAGTCTCAGTAGCTTCTTCGCCCACCTTTTTCAGGATACTGTCCAGACCTTTATTATACAGACGGGCCACATAGGAACTATCAGGCGGCACTTGCTTACGTGCTTCCAGCACAGTGGCCAATTGATCCAATATATCTTGGGAGGAAGCTATAGCAATATGATGCAGGTTTGATGTACTCATGGCAGGCATTATGCGGCAAGTCGACCAGCAAGCATAGCTCCCTTAGCCATTTGCCATAGAATTAAGCTGACCCTGATAGCTGGAAACCGCCATATGATCTTCTTCCTGCGCCTCTAAGTCTATTTTACCCGCTGCTGCCAAAGCCAAAGCTAACAATAAGGGCTGATGGTTTTCCAATAACTGTCGTGTTGTCGTGTTTCTGAGACCAGAATACCGACCAGACGCTCGATGAAGCTGCAACAATTAATGGCTACTTAAATGACATAGATATCTACTCAGGTGTTTCTCCAGATGTTGCTAAATTTGTAAGAAGAGTGATCAGTGACGAAGGTTGGTATTTAAGTAAATTCTCAGCTCTTGCTGCTAAATACTGGCCTCATAGAATAATTGAACTAGATAGTATACTTGATGAAGCATCAAATCTAGATGGTGGAAGCTATCAAAGAACCTTTTTTTAGATCATGACCCTACAGTAGAGCCACAATTTAATAATAGTTTAATGAATAGAGCAAAACGTACTGCAAAAAAGTTATATTAGCCAAAGGAAATGTATCTAACCTTAATTTAATTGAAAATGACATGACACTAGATAATTCTATTTCATAGGTAGAATAGACATTATCTAAATAAACCAAAAACATTCGTCGCCATGACCGGACTCACAGTATCTGCATAGTATCTGAGTTTGACAGCATCTTGCCCCCTTGTCAGAACGTCTGGAATGCAAGCTTACTGGCATTCGCTCGCTTCAATTACATCTACACCTTGCGCTGCTCAATCCAATCATAAAGCGTACTGGGTGAGCAATCCACCAGCTTACAAATCGCTCGCTTACTAACTCCGCTGCTACCCCCACAAAGTATTGTTTAAGCGCGTTATGTGCACTTTCCAACTTAAACTTGCGTTGATCAATTAGCTTACGTTCAAATTGCAGCATGAATATTCCCTTATTTTTTTATACATTATAGACGCATCTCTATACCCTGCTCCGCCATAAACTGTTTAGCCTCACCAATAGTATATTCGCCAAAGTGAAAAATGCTGGCAGCCAGTACAGCATCTGCCTTACCTTGTAATATGCCATCGGCCAAATGCTGCAAATCACCCACCCCGCCCGAAGCAATGAGAGGCACATTCACCGACTCAGCAATAGATCGCATTAGCTCCAAATCAAAACCAATCCGCGTACCATCCCGATCCATACTAGTCACCAGCAATTC
>PDPH01000019.1 GCA_002747435.1 Pseudomonadota bacterium | reverse complement strand
TCAGCGCCGCTGTCAGTGTCGTCTTGCCGTGGTCAACGTGGCCAATGGTGCCCACGTTAACGTGTGGCTTGGTACGCTCAAACTTGCTCTTTGCCATTTGATTAACACCCCGTTAATACTCAAATAACTTAATGATATTTGGTGCCCATAGGCAGAGTCGAACTGCCGACCTCATCCTTACCAAGGATGCGCTCTACCGCCTGAGCTATATGGGCTTAAAATTTATAAATACTCAGCTTTAACGAACACAAGTGGAGCGGGTGATGGGAATCGAACCCACACCATCAGCTTGGAAGGCTGAGGTTCTACCATTGAACTACACCCGCTTAAACCATAATCTACACGTATGCTTCTTATCACACACTGATGATCTAAGCTGAATGGTGGAGGGGGAAGGATTCGAACCTTCGAAGGCAGAGCCGACAGATTTACAGTCTGTTCCCTTTGACCGCTCGGGAACCCCTCCGACTGGAAAGGGGGGCATTTTGAGTTAATCAATTACCAATGTCAACCGCCAAAACCAAGATTTTCGATCTAAAATTAAACGCTGCACCGTAATCAGTCTATACACCCTGAGGCTAAGGGCCAAAGGGACCAAGATTGGTATCAATTTTATAGATCAAATCAACACTTTGCTGAATACCACTACTAAACTCAAGCTCCAAACGCCTATTAATTTGGTAATTGATAGCCACCTTCTGCATTGAATCAAATAGACCAATAATGTATTTCAAGTATAGCTTAGGCCCCAAACGCTTGCCCAGTGATAGCTCACTAGAGCGGTAATCACCATCGGCTGCATTCAGATTGACATCATCTAAACCCAATTTTCCACCCAAATTCTGCGCCAGCGTCTCACCGCCGGAAACCCCCAAACTGGTTACAGCGTTCATTAACACATCCGAATCACCACCTGTGACATTAGATAAAGCCCTACCTGTTAGCAAATAACTTAGCGTATCGGTTTGCGTTTGTACGGGCGTGGAAAATAGCGTGGACTCAGGCTGCTCTACCGTGCCACCTAAAGCAATACCTACGGTAATGTCTTCATTATCTATGACGCGCACGGCGCGCACATCAAGACCAGGATTATCCAGCGGTCCATTGAATAATATCCTGCCACGCTCAATCTTCAAATCTTGCCCATAGGATTGATAAGAACCATCCACAATATTTAACACACCCTCAGCCATAATATCCTGACGGTTGCGCAAAA
Source organism: Pseudomonadota bacterium (assembly GCA_002747435.1). GTDB lineage: Bacteria > Pseudomonadota > Gammaproteobacteria > Thiotrichales > Thiotrichaceae > Thiolinea. Next base: position 40,213 of record PDPH01000019.1, on the reverse strand, counting down.
TACGCAAACGCCCATCCAGACGGGCATCTAGGTCAAAAGCGTTCAATTTCACCTTTTTCCCCAAACGAACAATAACATTGGGGCGAATATCCAGCGGACGCCCATCATCCGGTACTATGACGGCTGCACGGCGCTCTACTGGCTTATCACTATTGCGAATAATAACAATATCATCCGAACGTACTTTGGCGCTTTCCGGTAAGGCTTGAATATTAATATCACCTTGAGGAATAAAAACCTCGCCTGTAATATCAATAGCTTCCGGTGCAGCTTTTATATTAAGATCAGGGGAAGCACATAACTGTACCTCCAGGGTATTCATCAACAAAAGATTATCCCCCTGTAAACGTAGTGACCCACGCCAATCAGGCAAATTAGCCAATTGCAAACTACCACTAGCCGTCAAAGTACCTGAACCAGCCTGCAAAGAACCATTTATTGCAATCTGCTCCGCATTCACAGCCTGAGCAATCAGACTGATCGACTCCAAACGAACCCCTGTTTCAGGCAAATAAACCGCAGCATTTTGCAAACGCGTCTCGCCTGTGACCTGAGGGCGCGACAGTAGGCCACTAACACGTACATCGCTAAGCAATTGCCCTTGCAATTCATCAATCCGTGGAGAAAACGCCTGTAGCCAAGCAATATCAGGCATATCAATACTGGCTGTTCCCTCAATTCGGTGCTGTTGATTATCCGGTGACAAATTAATCCGCCCTGCTGCACGCATTTGTCCGCGTCCAACAATATCCAAACTGGCTTGCACATCAGCGACACGATCATTCAACACTAGGCTGGCTGCGGCATTGGTATAACGCAGCACTTCAGGTCGGTTATCCATCGTGACCGAAAAGCTATTGTCTGGCAATTGCACATTAGCCTGTATAAAAGGGCGACCACCCCGCTGTTCAAACTGAAAATCACCATTAACCACACCAGCAAATTTGATGGTCTCTGGTAAAAAAGGCTTGGCCATACTTAGCGGCACACGCTGCAAATGCCCGATTGCTAACACACCTCGCTGCGGTTGCCAATCAAACTGAGAACAAACACTGGCACTTTGCTCATTCACCAAACAAGCCTCAGAAACACTAATAGCCTGTGCCGCAGCATTCACCGCAATTTGCCTAGATAGTCGCCAATTGCCTGCGGGTGTGTCTCGCAATGCCAAGGACTGCACTACACCGCGCCATTGCTCGTTCTGAAGACTACCCTTAGCTTGCACATCCAAGTGCCCTAACTCATGCACTGCACTCAAACTGAAAGTATGGTTCTCCAACGTCCCCTGACCATCCAGTTGAGCAGACTGTACAAGGTTTTCCCCCTGAGCCAGATTATTAAGCGCTGCTTTAATAGCATACTGACCATTACGCTGTGCTACTTGTGCATCTAAGCGCCCGATCTTAAGATCCTGATAAACCAATTGACTCGCTTGCAGGCTGCCTTCTATAGCTAATAGCGGCAATTGACCGCGTACGACCCCCTGTCCTTGCAGACTTCCCCCTAGGCCAGGCCACACTTGTTCTAAATGACTTGCATTGATACGCCAACGCATGTCAAAGGGCTCACTGGCACGTCCGTCAGCCGTTAATGTATTCTGCCCAGCGATAAGCTGCACATTATTCACCGCCAAATCCCCATCACGCAGACTAAGGCTGCCAGCCGCTTGTAAGGGATGCCCTTCTAACTGCCCATTGAGACGATTGATGGTGATATTTAACAAAGAACCATCAATACGCCCTTCCAAACTACCATCACCTTGTGCGCTACCACGAATACTAGGCACAAGCTGAGTCAGATTATTAGCTGTCAAGCGCCAATTAAGCGCTAAATTATCGCCTGCACCACCTCCGTCAATACGCAACTGATTTTGCCCAACACTCACCAGCAAATTATCAGCCAAAATATTTTTATCGCGTAGACTCACCTGCCCAGAAGCCTGAATGGGAAAATCCTGTACCCGCCCCTGCAAATTATCAATATTCAAATGAATACGTGAACCATCCATTAAGCCTGCCAAATGCCCCTGACCCTGCAATTGGCCTGGTACATTAGGCGCTAGCTGCGCTAAATTTCTGGCATCCAAAGTCCAATCCAGACCTTGGCGCTCATCCAAGCTACCCTTCAGTAACAAACGATTATTGCCAACCGCTAGGCTTAAGTTATCCGCTGACAATAGCTGGTCATGCAAACGCGCAGAACCAGACACATTAACCGGAAAGTCCTGTACCTGCCCTTGCAATTGATTGATATTTAGGGCGATGCGAGAACCGTCCATGCGCAATTGAGCGCTGCCATTACCTTGCAAACGACCAGATACTTGAGGTGCTAATTGGGAAAGCTGATTAGCCTCTAGCGTCCAATTTAAACCGTAACGCTCATCAGCAAGCCCATTCAACTGAATATGGTTATCTCCCACACTCAATCTCACATTATCCGCAGCCACAATTTGATTACGCAGGCTAAGCGTCCCAGACGCATTGATTGGAAACTCCTGTACCTGACCGTGTAATTCATCAACACGAACACTAAAACGCGAACCATCCAGTTTACCCTGAGCATTGCCACGCCCTTGTAAACGACCACTTAACTGTGGTGCTAATTGTGCTAAATTACTCGCATCCAAGTTCCAATCCAGCCCACGGCGTTCATCCGCAATACCATCCAAGCGAATACGATTATCACCCACATTCACACGCAAGTTATTAGCAGCTAGCACTGTGTCACGCAAACTAATAGCACCAGACGCTTCCACAGGGAATTCTTGCACCTGCCCTTGTAATTGATCTATCCGCACTGCCAAACGCGAACCGTCCAGCTTACCCTGCACATTACCTCGCCCCGCCAAACGACCGCTAAGTTGCGGAGCCAGTTGTGCTAAATTATTAGCATCCAGCCTCCAATTAATACCTTGCTGTTCATCGGCGCGGCCATTCAATAAAACGGTATTATCGCCCGCGCTAACTCGCAGTTGCTGCGCTTCAGGTATCTGATCTTGCAGAAGAATGGTGCCTGAAGCACGTAATGGATAATCCTGCAACCGACCTTCCAAGGTGCTCAGAGTAATTTTCACATGGCGACTATCTAGCGAACCAGAAACAGTACCCTGTCCGTTGAGATAACCTTTTAAATCAGGCTGAATTTGTGCAAGATCCTTACTATCAATACTCCAGCTTATGCCCTTACTGGTGCTTAAATCACCATTCAGAACGGCTTTATTATTACCAAAAGCAAGCTCGAAATTATCCGCAAACCAGTTCTCCCCTTGCTTGCCAAGCATGCCTTGCGCCTTGACAGCTTGCCCTCGCAAACGTCCATCCAGTGCATCAATACTTACTTGAAAGCGAGAACCATCCAGCAGCCCTTTAGCATTACCTTTGCCGTTTAAATTACCAGATAATTCAGGGTGTAGCTGTGATAACTGCTTTGCATCAAGAACCCAGTCGATGCCCTCACTTTCATTAGCAGCGCCATTCAGCTCAACACGATTATCACCAATATTGACCTGTAAATTATTGGCTGACAGCTTTTGATCCTGCATACGGACAGCACCAGCAGCCTTTATCGGATAATCCAGAATCTTGCCTTCCAGTTGATCAATACTGACGGCAAAGCGCGAACCGTCCAGTAAACCTTGGGCATTACCCTTCCCCGCTAAGCGTCCTGACAACGCTGGATGCAACTGTGACAGTTTGGGTGCAACAATCACCCAATCTATGCCGCTGGTTTCATCAGCGCTACCATTAAGCTCAATGTGATTATCGCCTACCGCAAGCTGCAAATCCTGTGTACTAATCAGTCCATCCTCCAAACTGACAGCACCCTGCGCTTGGACAGGATAATCCAGCACCTGACCTTGTAGATTTTCAATATCCACTGCAAGCTGCGAACCATCTAGCTTGGCCGAAAGACGGCCTTTTCCTTTGAGCTTGCCTGATAAATCGGGAGACAATTGATTCAGTTTGGGGGCATCCAAGACCCATTCAATCGCTACATGTTCAGTGCCACTAGCCGCACTATTGCCCTGAGCTTGCAAACGATTATCGCCTACACTGGCATTCAAGGCATTCAGAGTGATTTGTCCCTTGTCAATGCGGCCATCCAAAGTAGCTTGTACAGGATAATCCCGCAAAGTCCCTTCCAATTGCGTCACCGCCAAGGAAACCGTCGGCTGTCCCGCTTCCAGCTTACCACTGCTATTTAAAGCGACCTGCAAATTACCCTCCACCTTTGCATTAGGTGCAAAAAAAGCAGGATTAATCTGTTCACCACTCAAATGCAGTTTGTCCCAAACCAACTGAGGCGCCCAACGCAAATGCCCCTTAGCGGCTAGGGTATCGCCTTTCTCACCTGTTAGCTGCAAGGATTCAATCTGTATATCCTCAAAACTGCCTTTACCCTGAAAATTGAGCTCATAAGAAGGATAAGGCGCATAGTGCCAGTGACCTTTAGCTTGTAGTTGATAAGCTTGTAACTCGCCACTCATCTGTAAGTCTAGGTCGCCATTACCATACAAACTCGCTTCACTTTGTACTTTAGCTTGCATCTGGATGGCATGGGGAAACAGCAAATCCATCTCACCCTGTGCTTGGATCTTAAGATCACCCTGATCGTCATAAAGATCACCCGACAAGCTTTCAAGAAAGAGACGTTTGTTTTTAGTATGCGCAGTCAGATTGACATTGCGCAGTGTACTGATTACTACGGTTTCTTGGGCAATGACTAAATGATCCAAACGCGCATTCTCAACATTGAGTACGATTGGCAAGCGAATATCGGGTACGATAACAGGTTCTGATGATGTTATATCCTCCGTTGGTTTGACATTGATATGCAGCTTTTCGGCGGATAACTCATCAATAAGCACATGAGGAGGAACTTGCAAAGGACTAACGGTAGCTGCGAAGATGACGTCTTCGGCCACCATTTGTAAATTATCCTGCTCCCATACCAAGCGCTCGGCCTTGACAGTATCAACAAGATAGCCCGATACGCCCTCAATCTGTAAGGAAGGCAGAAAATATTGCGCAGCCCTGACCCATAAACCCGTACCTGCTTGTGTTGCTGACAGCACGCCAAACACGACTAAAAACAAGACAATAATAATTAACAGTGCCAACAATGGCCTGACAATCAGGTACTTGAAAAAATTTCTCACAAATCAGGCCCCAAACCAAAATAGAAGTGCACATCACTACTGTCTTCTGTCGGTACAGCAAGATCAACCCTAATCGGACCGACTGGCGATCTGTAGCGCGCACCTACGCCGACACCCACTTTAGTACGCGGATTACCCCAGTCATCGAAAGCACTGCCTGCATCCACAAAGGCTGCTGCACTAATCTTCTCCCAGACAGGACGCTCATATTCCAAGCCGGCTGTTAATAGGTTTTTACCGCCGATAATATTACCGCCAGCATCTTCTTCACCAATTGATTCAAAATCATAGCCACGCACAGAGTTTTGCCCACCGGCAAAAAAGCGCAATGATTTAGGCATATTATCAAACGCATCAATCCATGTTGCCCCCACATTGCCCTGTACTAAGACCTTACCCTTATTATCCAGCGTGTATAAATAACGACCGGACAGACTACCTTGCAATAAAGTTTGATCACTTAATAAAGATTCGTGTGAGCCTTGCAACTCAGCCTGCAAACGCCAACCTTGAGTAGGAAAAAGAGGATCATCCGATTTGGTTTTAGATAAACGGGCGCCAATCAGTGTTTGTTGAGCACGATTCGCGGCTTGGCCTTTGACTTGGGTTTTTTCATTTAAGTATTTAATAAAAGCTGTCTGCCCCCAGTCAGAATCGTTACGACGGTTATAACTAAACTCCAGATTTAAAGCATCACTTTTAATATCGTCATTATCGCTGCTTCTCCAGCCACCCGATAAACTGGCATATTCCTTTTCAGGCTTCCATAGCGGTACTTTGTAGCTAGCTTTTATCTCCGCTTCTGGCTTTGAGTAAAGGAAACCCGACTCCATCTTGTGACCACGCTTATTGACCCAATGTGCTTCAGCTTGCCCTTTAATACGCACACCTGTGTCAGTCGCGTAGCCCAAATTAGCCAAATAAGAATAGCGCTTCCGTGTGATTGCGGTAATAGCAAGCGGTACTTGACCATCTTTTGCATCGCGGTAGCGCGTATTAATTTCTACATCTTTATAATAACCACTACCCTCCAAAATACGCTGCTGCTCTAACAACTTCGTAGAATCGTAATAATCCCCCGAATGCAGACGAATATAGCGCTTTAAAAAGCGGTCTTTCAGCACTTCCTGCTGAACATTAACCTCACCCAAGCGATAACGAACACCGGTGTCATAATCCACATTCACAACAGCGGTATGCTCATCTACATTGACTTGTACTTGACGTTGCTTAAATTTGGCATCAAAAAAGCCATAGCGAGTCGCTACCCGCGTCAAACCTTTCTTAAAATCCTCATAACCTTGAGAAATAAAAACATCACCCGGATTATAAGGGTACTCATCCAATACATTCCGAAAAGCGAAAAAGCTTTGTCCCTCGCCGACCAGTTTAACATTTGACTGCTCAACCCGTACCGGCAGGCCTGTTTGGACTTTTAAACTCAAGACCCAACAAGCACCTTGTCTAAGAGGTTCCATATCCAGTTTGGCATTAAAAAAACCCATAGCTTCAGTCGCTTCAATCAACTTGCGTTGTGAAGCATCGATGAAGCGCTGCACAGCTTCTCTGGGCGAGTTACAACCTAGCTTGCGACGATCGGGTAAATAGACTTGCAAATTTTCGGCCAGTGCAGGGGGCGCACCAGAAACAATCATTTTAATAGTGGATGGCTTAGCCCTATCGACTGCCCAAAGTGCCGGTGATACCAACATAAAGCTCATCGCCAAACATAATTCGGCTTTCCTACTCACGTTCATCACTGTTCCCTTTATTGCTCAAATACCCACTCCAGCAACATATTCTGCACGGTTTGGCTATAAGCACCTGCCTGCCGACCATTCATCAAAACAACTACGACCATGCGTTTACCACTACGTGTTAATAAATACCCAGCAATCGCACTCACATGACTCAAAGTACCTGTTTTGAAACGCCCCCGCCCTGACAATGCCGTGTGGCGGAAACGATCATTCATCGTACCATCCTCACCTAATAGCGGTAAGGAATTTAAAAACTCTGGCATATAAGGATCACGCCAAATTATCTCCAACAAGCGACCGAATTGCGCCGGACTGACATTGGCATAACGTGACAATCCTGAACCATTATCAATCACAATCCCATCCACCGGCACCCCCTGCGTGTCCAAGCTCTCCAAAACCGCCAAGCGACCCTTTTCCAAGGTTGCAGGAGCACCATAACGCTTAGCACCTAAACTCAGCAAAACCTGCCGAGTCATTACATTATTACTCCATTTATTGATGAGGCGGATTTGCTCCGCTAACGGTATGGAGGTATGCACATGAAAACGCTGATCCCCTTCTTGCACGGTTTCAATTCGATAAGTACCGCCAACACTCCCTCCCAACTTGCTCCAAAAATCTGTAAAAGCATTAAAGACATGTTCCTCTGGAGAGGTCATCACCAACATAACAAAGCGCTGCCCACAATCCGCAGCATACTTGCCAGACACACGAATCACACTATCAGCAAGTCGTGTAACATGGGGTCGAGTAAACGATCGTGAACAGCGCCCACCCAGCAACTTGAATTGGTTATCAATCATATCTTTTTTCAAGGCAGGAAAAGCAGAAATATCGACCTTATTTTGATCAGCTTGGGGGGTAAGCAATAGCCGAGTCGCCTGAAAATTAAACATTACCGCAGAAGGCGGGGCGTTATAAACGCGAGTAGGTTGACCATCAAACTCACCTGGATTGACCTCTGGCGTATCAAAAAAGCTATTATCAATCACAATATCGCCGGTAATATCCCGCAATCCCTTAATCCGCAAATCATTTAATGCCTGCCAAAAGGATTCGTATACCAAATAGGGGTCGCCATAACCCTTGATGATTAAATCACCATGCAGCACACCATCAATGACTTGGCCACGAACCCAAAACTCCGTATTCCAACGCCAAGCGGGCCCCAATACCTTTAAAGCACTCCATGTGGTCAAAAGCTTCATCGTGGACGCAGGATTAAAAAGCTTTTCAGCGTCGTGCAGAACCAATGGCGCATCCGCTGCTACATCCTTAATAAATACGCCGATCTGGTCTTCAGGAATCTTTTTTTTGTTAATAAACTCTTTTACTTTATCCGGCAAACCTTGAGTAGACTGTTGCCGCAATACCGGCTGCTCAGCAGGTTGTACCGCCATGATTTGATCCGACGTGGCTTTCGCCTGACTGGGCGATGGTAACATCGCCGCCATCAGTAAATAATTTAAAAACCAAGCCCTTGCAATGTATCCCAACATAATTTTTAGTTAATCCAGCAAGCTTATCTATTGCCTAGCAGAATACCGCTATCCTTCGATATCTACTAGCTCCAACACTTCAATTTGATTAGATTCATAGCACCAGCGTACATCAAAGTCATACAGTTTCATGCCATACTGGCGCTTATCCACACTACCCCAACGATAAGCAGGGCGTGGATCTTGCTGCAAAATTTGCCTTAGCAATGTTTCAATATCGAGCTGCCACTGACTTGTCTTTTCTGCACACTGTAATAAAGCTTTAGGTGAAAAAACCACCTGCTGCAAACTCGCTGGCGTACTTTCGACAAAACCGCTACTGGCATCGGAAATAGCATCGGCATAAGAAATATAAGGCTTGATGTCCAGTACAGGCGTACCATCCAGCAAATCAATCCCGGCCAAATTTAACACACCCTGCGTACCCTCAAACTGAACGTCCAGCAAACGAGCCACTGATAAACCTATCGGATTAGGACGAAACATTGAGCGCGTTGCAAAAACTCCCAAACGCTGATTTCCGCCCAAACGCGGTGGCCGAACTGTAGGTTTCCAAGCTATGTTTTGGGTGGAATGAAAACAAAAAATCAACCAGATATGACTAAATTGCGCTAAGCCGGTAAACGCAGTAGGCATCGCATAATCCGGTAATAGATGCAGTGTGGCACGCGCTTCCGTCACTAGACCTGATTGGCGTGGAATGCCAAATTTTTCTTTATAACAAGACCGAATAAAGCCAATAGGCTTTAACAATAGCGCACCCTGCTCAGCCACTGACACATCCAAAACAGCCACTTCTTGCTCTTACTTTTAAGAACGACACGACTAAAAAAGCGCCTGTCTTTAGACAGGCGCTGGAATCAAGCCTCATAAGGCAAAGAAATATTAGCTTTCAGCCATTAAACACTCATATTTAAGCATTAATGCTTCCTTACTTTCTTCGTGATCAGGATCCTTCGGAATGCAGTCAACCGGACAAACAGCGGCACACTGAGGCTCATCGTAATGTCCAACACACTCCGTACAACGCTGTGGATCAATTACATAAGTCTCGTCCCCAGGTGAAATCGCATTGTTGGGACATTCTGGCTCACAAACATCGCAGTTGATACATTCATCAGTTATCATCAATGCCATGAAAGGTTGCTCCTGTTTTTAAGGTTGTTCAACAAAGTTTGACTCATTTTAACAGCCAGTCTGTAGCAGGAACATTAACCTGAATCAGCAAATAGAATTATCTTGTCGTTTTAATTGCTGAATTCTAAGTTGCAAGGCTTTTAAAACTTGAGAAGAGACAAAGCGGGAAATATCACCATCCAACTTGGCAACCTCTTTAACCAAGGTCGAAGAAACAAAGGAAAAGCTCTCACCCGGCATGAGAAATACCGACTCCACCTCAGGTGCTAAGGTACGGTTCATACTCGCCAGTTGAAATTCAAACTCAAAATCAGCCACCGCTCGCATACCGCGAATCAAAATAGCCGCATTACACTCACGCGCAAAGTCAACCAATAGACCCTCAAATCCCAAGACCTTTACTTTATCCGTTAGCTTATGCGTAATAATTTCCTGCTCTATCAGATCTACACGTTCTTGCAAAGAAAACAACGGTCTCTTTTTAGGATTGGCGGCTACTCCCACTACCACTTTGTCACACAGACGACGCGCACGCTTGATTAAATCAAGATGCCCATTGGTTAAAGGATCAAACGTGCCTGGGTAAACTGCTGTCAATTCCATCGTAACTCGCCATCATTTAATGTCAATCAGGTAACAAGCTGCTTTCTAACACGTAATGGTGCATTGCACAACTTGTAAGAGCTTTCGCTTAGATTGACAGCAGAATCAATCAAACCAAATTTACGAGTGCGACAGACTTCTACGGCTAAGGCGTAACTCACCTCCTGTGTAATCAAAGCGTTTCACTTCGCCCAACTGAGCTTCAGGCTGGTACTGCCCTACTCGGAAAGAGCTACCACCCCGCAACATCACGATATTACGATCTTTCATTCGCAATTGCAGATTAGCGCCACGCACCGTACTAACGGTATCATCCGCATAAATAAGATCACCCCGCTTTAAAATACGAGCCTCTTGACCAGCTCGGGTAGCGGTGACTTTACCACGCTTGGACAATACAGCGCCTGCAGGTATTACTTCAATTAACTCTCGCGCCATAACCAAACTCCTTTTTGTTAATGGTTCGCTGACCCATAAGCATAGCCTAATCCTGAACAGATGCAGTATTTACCTCGGTAAAACTCAACAAATCCAAGGTAAATGGTCAATTCTTAATACCAATTCGCACGCAATCAGTGCTAATCAGAGCGTCAGCATGGACTCGCCTCGCCATAAGTCTTCCACGGTTTCACTCTGCCGAATCACATGTACTTGATCGCCATCGACCATCAGTTCGGCCACTCGAGGTCGGGAGTTATAATTAGAGGCCATCACAAAACCATACGCTCCCGCAGAACGCACCGCCAACAAGTCACCTTGCTGAAGATTCAAATCGCGCCCCTTACCCAAAAAATCACCTGTCTCGCAAACAGGTCCTACAATATCGTAAGTCAGCACGGCACCAACGCCACGTGGCCTAACCGGAATAATTGACTGCCAAGCAGCATAAAGCGCCGGACGAATCAAATCATTCATTGCTGCATCGACTATTGCAAAGTTTTTGTACTCTGCATGCTTAAGGTATTCCACTTGTGTTAATAAAATACCTGCATTAGCCGCAATAGCACGCCCAGGCTCTACCAAAATCTCATAACGACGCAAACGCTCATCTTGAAATAGCTCAGCCATATACTCGGCAGGTTGCGGAGGCACTTCCTCATGATAACGCACCCCCAAACCACCACCGATATCCAAGTGGTGTATCGCAATCCCTTTGTGGCGTAAGCGCTCTGCCAACGCTAATAGACGATCCAAAGCATCTTTGAACGGTGTCAAAGACAACAATTGCGAACCGATATGACAATCAATACCAGTGACCCTGATATGCGACATAGTTGCAGCGCGCTGATAAACCGCTTCAGCCTGTTGTATATCAATACCAAACTTATTTTCCTTCAGTCCGGTAGAAATATAAGGGTGTGTGCCTGCATCAACGTCGGGATTCACGCGCAATGCAACGGGCGCCATCAAATCCATTTCCGAGGCAATAGTTTGGATACGCTCCAGCTCAGACTCGGACTCCACATTAAAACAACGAATGCCTTTTTCCAGTGCGAAACGGATTTCACCAGCCTTCTTACCCACGCCAGAAAAAACCACTTTGCCTGCTTCTGCACCAGCTTTTAAAACACGTTCCAGTTCGCCTTGCGACACAATATCAAAGCCTGAGCCCAAGCGCGCAAACAGATTCAAAACCGCTAGATTGGCATTTGCCTTGGTAGCATAGCAAACCAAATGTTCTTGCGTCCCAATCGCATCATTAAAAGCATGCCAATGCTGCTCCAAGGTAGCACGCGAGTAAATATAGCAAGGTGTGCCATAGGTCTGTGCAATCTCAGCCACAGCAACACCTTCAGCGAATAACTCACCCTCGTGATAATTAAAATAGTCCATTCAGTCCTGACTCCTGTTTACCGGCAGTACAACAGGTTTATCTTCTGGTTTTTGTAATTGGGTATCCTGCTTATCCGGCAAATACAACGCCCCCTTATTGCCACAGGCGCTTAATAGCAACATGCTGAAAACCAGCATAAGCATAGCAAAACGTGTCATTAGCTCCGCTCTTTAAATGGTTTATTTGAAACGCATAGACAAGTCAACTGCGCGGACAGGCTTGGTTAAAAGAAAACGGGAGTTAACATACACCAACTCCCGTCCTAAAGCCCCAGACTCCTGATCATCTGGATTCTTTATTCCCTAGACACGGGTAATACCCAGCATCTTGAGAATAGATTTTTCATAGAAGGGTTCAGAACTGCCTTTCTTCATTTTGCGAATGAAGTACTTTTCAAAGGCAATCTTAGCCATGTGTACCCATTTTCCCTTCTTAAACCAAGCTACATTCCGTGGTGGTAATTGTGGTAAAGCAACAAACGCCGCTCCTGTATCACCAAAGTCAGCCAAACAGATAGTATTCCATGTACCTGTTGTACTGGGTTCTTTGCCAGCCAGTTCATCTATAATATTATTTACCGCAGAAGTGATCATAGATTCAATCATATAACCGGTTTTCGGTGCTCCTGTGGGGACAGGCGTTTTATCGACCGGCGGAATGGCAATGCAAACGCCCGCAGCATAAATATTCTTGTAGCTAGGATTGCGATGTAATTCATCAACAATGACAAAGCCGCGTGGATTACACAAATCGGGCACAGCAGCAACCGCATCCACCCCTTTAAAAGCGGGTAACATCATGGCCAAGTCAAAATCCAGCTCGTGCTGCCGCTTAACTTCACCGTCTTCATTGAGCTCATCCACAAACATTTTGCCTGCCTCAACCTTGGTGGTTTTAGCATTGACAATCCACTCTACATGATGATTACGCAGCTCATGCTCCAACATACCTTTAGAGTCGCCTACCCCTGCTAAGCCTAAATGACCGATATAAGGCTCAGAGGATACATAAGTCATTTTAAACTTGTGACGCAGCTTACGCTTACGCAAGTCGGCATCCAAAATAAAGGCAAACTCATAAGCAGGACCAAAGCAACTCGCAAAAGGCATCGCACCGATCACAATATGACCACTACCTTTTTCAAGCAGCTTTTGATAGTCTGCCCAAACGGCTTCTGCATGATCAACCGCACAAATAGAATGCGTGTGACCACCATTAGGGCCAGCCCCCTCAACCTCTTCAAAAAATAACTTGGGGCCCGTTGCAACAAGCATGTAGTCATAACGGACTGTTTGACCATTAGCTAGTTCCAACTGGCTATTTTCAGCATCAATCTTGTCGCAACGACTCGCTATAAATTTGATATTTTTACGACTCAAGTACTTTTCAATGGGAAAAGTCGTATCAGCGCGTGAACGCCAACCAACAGCAACCCAAGGGTTGGAAGGAACAAACTGAAAGTAGTCGCGCTCATTGATCATTGTAATATCGTGATCGTCGCCCAGTGCGTCACGCAATTCATAAGCCGCCGGCATACCACCTGTGCCTGCACCAAGTACTACAACATGTGCCATGACTAAACTCCTAGCATCGGAAATAACCTGAGTAAAAACTTATTCAGGCAAAACGTCTCCACCAATCATAAAATTACCCCTCACAGGGGGGCGCTGATAACAGCATAAATACCTTATACCGTCAACCGAATGACCGATATTAAGGTATCATGAATACCTATATATCTCTAATAGAATGAGCGCAATAAGCCTAGCAATTATGACAAACCGATCTTCAAAACCACCAACGATTGCTTACTACCTTGTCGGTGGCGCTGTACGCGATCGTCTACTAGGAAAACCTGTCAAAGATAAGGATTGGGTCGTTACTGGCGCTACACCAGCGACCATGATTGCCCAAGGATTTCGGCCTGTTGGTAAAAATTTTCCTGTATTTTTACACCCAGAAACCCATGAGGAGTATGCTTTAGCACGCACCGAACGTAAAACAGCACCTGGCTATCATGGCTTCCAGTTTCACACGACGCCAGACGTCACACTGAAAGAAGACTTGCTACGCCGTGACTTGACCATTAATGCTTTGGCAGAAGATGAATACGGTAATGTCATTGATTTTTATAATGGACAAAGCGATTTGCAGCAAAAAGTTTTACGGCATGTCTCACCTGCTTTTGCAGAAGATCCTGTTAGAATTTTACGGATTGCCCGTTTCTGCGCACGCTATGCGGGGGATGGCTTCACCATAGCCGCTGAAACCCTAGCACTAATGCGCCAAATGGTCGCTGCGGGCGAAGTAGACAATTTGGTTCCTGAGCGAGTCTGGCAGGAAATGGTTCGTGCCCTCGCCGAGCCTCACCCTGAAGCTTTTATAACGACCTTACGTGACTGTGGTGCCCTAAAAAGCTTGTTCCCAGAGATAGATAAGCTATTTGGCATACCCCAAAATCCGCAGCATCATCCAGAGATTGATGCAGGCATACACACTTTGATGGTATTGCAACAAGCCGCTGCATTAAGCGAAATGACGACTGTCCGATTGGCTGCACTGCTTCACGACCTAGGTAAAGCTAGCACGGACGCCCAATACCTACCGCATCACCCTCATCATGATATTCGTGGCCAAGCGTTGGTAAGGCAACTCTGTGAGCGCTATCGAGTACCCAACGATTATCGTCAATTGGCTGAGCTGGTCGCTATACTGCATATTCGTATTCATCAAGCATTTGAACTAAAGGCTGAGGACTTGCTTGCCCTATTCGAAGCCAGTGATGCTTTCCGTAAGCCAGAACGCTTTCAGCAAATCTTGCTTGTCTGTCAAGCGGATAGCCAAGGACGGGAAGGCTTCCAAGCAACAGACTACCCGCAAGCAGCATTTTTATCAGGTTTACTGGAGCAGTGTCTCAGCGTTGACGTACATAGCATTATTGCAGCAGGCTATCAGCAGGCAGCGATCAAGGAGCAATTAAAGCAGCAGCGACTCGCTTGCATACAAAAAGAAATAAGCCAATAAAGCACCTAGACGTCTTGATAAGTTGGTTTAGAATCGACATATTGGAACTATGACAATACTAACCATTTTGATGAAGGAAACCTGAAGATGAGCAAAGAGGCTGAATTTTCGATAGGTCAAGTCATTCATCATCGCTTATTTAATTACCGTGGCGTAATCTTTGACGTTGATGCAGACTTTCAAGGTACAGAAGAATGGTACGAGCGCAATGCCAAAACAGGCGCTCCCCCCAAAGACGAGCCTTGGTATCACGTACTAATAGACAATGATGGTCGAGTGGCTTATGTTGCACAGCGCAACCTAGAGCGGGATTACTCGGAAGAACCGGTAGAACATCCCTTATTGGATAATTTTTTTGTCGATTATGAGAATGGCCATTATCGGTCACGCCAGCTATTGAATTAGAAGCTTAATAAGCAGCCAGAATGGATAGTAGCCTTTTTAGTGATTCACGTTATTGGTCAGCCTTTCTGGTCGGTCTATTGGGTGGCGTACATTGCTTAGGAATGTGCGGCAGTATTATTGGCGCAATTACCCTCGGCAGCGCTCGCCCGTACAACACAACTTCCCACACAACTCATAAACGTTTCCCGATCTTACTGGCTTACAATGTTGGCCGAATTGCCAGCTACACCTTGGCAGGCACACTAGCGGGTGCGCTAACAGCAGCAGCTCTATCACTCACAGAATTACGTCATACACAACAACTACTGCAAATAGTTGCTGCCCTTTTTATGGTGGCATTGGGCTTGTATTTGGGTGGGTTTTGGCAAGGTATTGCCTACTTGGAAAAAAGCGGGGCTGTATTATGGCGACAAATAGAACCGCTTAGCAGGCGCTTCATGCCAGTCCGCTCCCCTTGGCAGGCTATACCTTTTGGTATGATCTGGGGGTGGCTTCCTTGTGGACTAGTTTATAGCGTATTGATTTGGAGCCTATCAGCAGGCAGTGCATTAGAAGGCGCATTACTCATGCTAGCCTTCGGCTTAGGCACTTTGCCTAATCTGCTCCTGATGGGTGTGCTGGCCAATCAACTAACACGTTTTATCCGTCATCCTTGGGTACGCAGACTCGCCGGTATAAGTGTTAGCCTATTAGGTCTTCTCATGTTATGGCAAGCTTTACAAACGCTCAGCCAACCATAAGCGTAGACGCAAACCCCAACTGGAACTTAAACCCACTTCACGAAAGCGAATATTACCGTCAGCATCAATTACAAAGGTGGTGGGTACACCATTGACACCATATAATTTAGCTAAATCACCATCATTATCCACCAAGACAGTCCAATGAGTCAGCTTGCGCTTTTCAAGATAACGCTGCACCTCATCTGCCTCACCAGAACTATAGGCAACGGTAATAACTGGCCATTTTTCTATAATTTTATTGATGCCTAATTGCTCTAACTCACACACAGAGCACCAGTCTGACCAAAAGTGCAACATCACAGGACGGCCTTTAAAATCCTCTAGTACGATAGCTTTGCCTGCTAGAGACATTTCATCAAATGCAGGCGCTACGCCATCAATCAAGGTTCTTTGCTGCCAAGCACGCACACCAAACACCACGGCAATAATCACCACTAGCTCTAGTCCCCATACCCCCCAGCGACGCTTTCTGGACGACTTTCTTTTTCGATTCATCAAATTTTTCCTATTGCTATCAAAATCGCGCTAAATCAGGCAAACGCCCCTTGTTCCCGTAACTTACTCAGCCCTAAACGCAGCGGGGCGACTATCTTTTGGATAGCCGCCCCAATGGGATTATGAAGAAATAACAGGATTATTCAATAATCTTAATGTAAACCGTTGCCTCTGCTTCATTACCGTAACGGTCACGCACGGTATAAACAAAGCTATGATTTTCACATTGTCCATGGCGTAGATAATAGATAATAAACTGCTTATCTTCACTAATCACAGCCGTGCCATGATCAGGCTTAGGCCGTGTAACCTTGATAATTTCCATGCCTTCGCCTACATCATTCTCCAAAACATGCAAGGTTCTTGGTGTTGTTTCATTCGTATAGAAAGCATACTCACCACCTGCAACAGGTGCTTCCAAACCATCATCAGCCAATACCAATTGCTGTGTATTGCCTGTATTAGAGGCGCTCACCTCCACCGTTACTGTGCCTTGGCTTTCCCCGCCACGGCCATCCTTCACGATATAAGTAAACGTATCTGTACCAACAAAATCTGCCGCTGGTGTATAAATCAACGTTGATCCGCTAATTAAAATAGAACCACCAAACTTGCTTGTTTTTTGATATTGGCTAATACTCAGGCTATCACCATCTGCGTCAATATCGTTATCCAACACTTTAATAGTCACCGCCGTGTTTTGCATAGTACTAGCAGGATCAGCCCCTGCTTGGGGTGCAGTATTACTAACATTCGGGGTAGGTATAGTGTTGTTAACAGCCTCGGATACGACAATGGATACACGCGCGCTTGCCTCGCCACCCTTGCCATCACTGATTGTATAATTGAAGCTGTCAGCGCCAGTGTAATCCGTCGGTGGTGTATACGTTAATATGCCATTCGCTAGGTTTACACGACCGCCCTGTGCTGTTGTTGCGTCATAACGAATAATACTTAAGCTATCCCCATCAGGATCACTATCATTGATTAGCACATCAATCAGCAAGGCTACATTCACCTCAGTGGATAAATCCAAATCATCCACCGCAGAGGGTAACTGATTAACTTCATCCCGTTGCTTACTAGGATTAACGACTGTCAAATAGGTATCAATCGTCTGCTTATGATTGATATTATTTCGCAGTGCGCGTGCAACCCAAGTGGGTGGAGTAGGAATTAATTCCTTGCGCCAAACAACCCGAGGTTCACTAATCACCCGCACTTCTTTTTGCTCAGTACCTTGTTGGATTATTTGATCCTGATACTTGTTTTCATAGGAAACATATTCAATATCTACCCGACGATTACGGTGGCGCTGGCCATCTGTATTAGGGTACTTAGGATGAGACTCGCCTAAACCACGCGCTAATAACTCCTGTGGATTAAAACCATTCGCTATCATGAATTGCCGTACAGCACCGGCACGCTGCTCAGACAAGATCTGATTACTAGCATCAGAACCAAGGTCGCAGGTATTCCCTGTAATACGAATATTGCCTTCGTGACCAGACTGACGGATACGGGCAATTACCGATTGCAAACGCTGTTGTGCTGCCGGAGTTAACTGATAACTGCCTTTAGCAAAAAAGGTATCTGACTCCAACTCCATGGTATGCTTGATCAGCTTACGCTCAATACGGGGTACAGTACGCTTTACTACTGTCCGCGTCTTACCTGGAATTTCCACTCTTACACGTCTATAACGCTCTTCAGGTTGAAAAATACCTGCTTCACTTGCAAAGTCATAACGGTAATTAATATTGCCGCGCACATCGGCATCCTCATCACCATCGCGTAGATAACCGCCTTGCTTTTTCAAAACTTCCACATTGGCACTCACACTATGCGGTGAATTAGCAAAAAACTTTTCTACGCCACCCGAGACACTTAATTGAGCAGGCGTATCTTCATTATTATTGTCTGTGCTACCCCATTCATAATCTAGGCCACCTTGCACCCGCAATAAGTGTTCACTAAAGAAAGTACCTGCACGCCCGCCAATACCATAATCATAGGCTTGTTCCACAATCGACAAGCCATCACCCGTATGGCCAAGCTCACGCTCATCCGACAGACCTTTACTAACATGACCCGACCAGAATAGATTTTCACGTTCCTGACCATAGCCAACTGTCACCTTCTTATCACTATCGGCATTCTGATCGTAAGCACCAAACACTTTATTCACATAAGCAGGATGACCTGACTCATCAAGACCAACCCAGTGGTGGTTAACTTTCAGCCCAGCGCCGGTAAGTGTTTCCTCATCATCGCTAGCACCAGGATGAATACCTACCCAAGCTTGTGCTGAAGTCACGTTTTTTTCTGTTTCAGAAAAGACATGACTGACATCGGCGCGCCCTTTTAACTCAGTATCAAAACCTACACCAACACGGGTATTGCCACCGACAAAATTAAGATTAAGATTTTCGACCTGACTAGAGTCTTCCAAAAAACCGCTATCACTTTGCCCTAGTGCTTGTGCCTGATCGAAACTAGAGGCTTGACTGAAACCGGCAAGAATAACAGAGGATGTAAACAGGGCTGGTAACACTAAAGCCTTCAGGATACGCTCCCTTTTTTTGTTCATAAAACTGTCTCGCTATTATTATAATTTTTATACGATCCCTGAAAAATAGAACTCGTCTATGTTTAGATTGTATAATTTGTATTATTTAGGCCACAGCTTAATCCGATGAACGCCATAATTTGTCTAGAAATCACCCTTTATGGGATCAGCGGTGTGAACTCACTACCTGACGGTCACCCCAGCATCGCGTATAATGCTAACATCTACTTGTTATAGAACTGTTATTCTGGAAAATAGCCGATATAACCAAACTAGTGTGAGCAAGCAAAGGAATATATAAGATCGCCCATGATTAGACTTCTTCAATTCATTCCACTTTTCGGCATCTTGCTGTTTATTTATTGGTTCACTGTCAAAATTGGGATGTTTCCACAACATTTGAACAACGTTTGGGCGGAACTAACTTTGCCTTCTGGTGCAACTTGGAAGCCTACTTGGGGTGATCTTTGGGTGTTAGCGGGTATTATTACCCTTTATATTGAAGTTTATAAAGCGACTCGTACTTCAGAAGTCACTATTATTGATCATTTGCTATCAACTTGCGTCTTGATAGCCTACTTAGTGATTTGGCTAATTTACCCTTGGGGAGGCAATTCTGTCTTCCTAATCCTAAGTGCAATGTCATTTCTGGATGTCATTGCAGGCTTTACCATTACTATATCAGCGGCACGCCGTGACTTGGCACTGGGAGCGGCAAAATGAGTGTAAACAGAAGCAGGTGAGCCGAATAAGTCCGCCACCGTTAATTTGAGGAGAATGGCATGCAACAACAACTTTCCAAAGGTTTAATACTGATGGCTTTAACATCAGCAACCGCCTTCGCAACAACACAATGGCCAGACCCAAATCTTATGGGCACTGAAGAAGGCGACCATCTAATAGCTGTCAATGCAGAGGGTGACGTAATCCCCCCACCGCCGCTACCCGATTTCAACACATTACCATCACCAAAAACACCTGTAACACCTGAAAGCTCCAACATATCACCTAACTGGGTCGTCCCTCCTGTTATGAACGGCATGGCCGACAAAATGCCAGCAGGCATGATGCTAACCCCCAGCAATCCTGATAGGTTCTGGCCTGGCGTAATGGGAATGGGCATGCCCGCCAATAGCCTAGAAATGAACACGGATAATAACGCAACTGTTGTGCCAAAGGCGATGCAACCAGGATACATGCCTTTTTACGGTGGTATGCTCTATCCTCGCGGAGGCTTTATTCTAGCAACCCCAATGGATGGATCCTTATTAGCGGCTGGAGAGGAAACAGAAGCGCAAGAAAACGCCCAAACAGCAGGGACAGCGACCATACCCATGCCTCAAGCTTTATTCGGGCAAATGGCTGCGTCCGCTCATTCAGCCGACACGGAAGCACTAAAAAATACGATTGGCAACCTTGAACAAACTATCAACGGCTTAAAACAGCAACTGGAAGCCTCGCGCAATCAAGAAGCTACAACCGCTACAGAACCTGAGTTGGATAAGCGTTTAAATGAATTGAGCGCACAACTGCAACAAACGCAAAACCGCTGGAGTGATTTGGGGCAACAACTAGAAGGCAGCTACCAAAAACAAAATGAACTGATTGCCCAACTGGAAGCCAGCAAAGCCACACAACATCAGTTGAATAAACAGTTGGAGCAGCTCAGCTCAGCGAATGAAACGCTTAAAAGCCAAATACAACAACTGGAAGCTACGCGCACTGAACTGACAGCACAATTGGAAGCCACGCGCACTGAGCTGACAACACAACTAGAAGCCAGTCAGACCAAACAAAACGCCTTAAATACTCAAGTACAGGAAGGCCAAGCTATTCAAGCTTCTCTGACTGAACAATTGCTAGCTTTCAGTAATCAGCAACCACAACTAGAGCAAACCATTAATGAGTTGAATAGCCAACTGCAAGAAAATGCAGACCAACTTAATACCCTGCAAAACGAGTACGCAGCAAGCCAACAACAGCGCGAGCAACTCCAAGCGCAACTCGCCAGCAGCATGGCACAACAAGCAGACTTAGCCAAACAACTGCAAACCAGTGAACAACAGCGCCAAGCACTGCAAACTCAACTGGCTGAAAGCTTATCGGCACAAGAACAGTTGAATGCAAAATTACAGGAAAGTACAGCGCAGCACCAAAACTTGAGCACACAATTGGCACAGTTTCAGGAGAGTAGTCCACAATTAAAAAACCAAGTTTCTTCTGCGGTGCACCAACTGCAAGAAAGCCTAAATGCACGCACTGCACTGGAAAATCAGTTGCAGACTGCACAGGAAGAAATTACAAACCTACAAAGCCAACTCAGCCATGCAGAAGCACAAAAACAACAACTGCAAACTCAACTGGCTGATGCAGAAAACCAAAAGCAAGAACTTCAGACACAACTGGAAAATGATGCCTCACAACGTAATCACTTAACTGCCGAACTCGCTCAATTTCAGGAAAAGCAGCCTGTTCTGGAAAATCAGGTTTCCGCAGCCGTTCGTCAACTGGAACAAACGCTAAATGCACGCACTGCATTGGAAGCGCAACTCCAAACAGCTAATGACGACCTCGCCCAGCTAAAAGAGCAGCTCGCTACAAAAGAAGCGCAACTTCAAACAGCTAATGACGACCTCGCCCAGCTAAAAGAGCAGCTCGCCACAAAAGAAGCGCAACAAAATGAGCAACAGACCCAGCTAGAAAGCGCCCAAGTCCGTAACAATCAGTTACAGAAACAGCTAACAGCTACTCAGCATGAAGGTATGACATTGCAACAGCAGTTGGCTGCTGCAATGGCTAGCCAAGCAAACATTGCCAGCCAATTGGAGGCAGCCAAGGCAGCTCAATCCGAACTTCAAGCCCAATTAAGCGACACACAAGGCAAAAAACAAGCGCTAGCTAACCAGTTAGAGCAAAGCATGGCCGGTCAAACAGCCTTGGCAGAACAAATTAAAACTAACTACGAAATGTATGCTGAAATGCAGCAACAATTGGAAACCAGCAAAGTCCAACAGGCAGAGCTGGAAACCACCTTGGATGCCGCTAAACAACAGCAGACTGAGTTGGAAAATGAACTGGCTCAGCGTCAAACGCAAATTGCCGATTTGGAAGCCCAACTGGCAGAAATGAATGGTCGCCAAGCTAAGCTAGTGAGCAAATTGGAAAATACACTAGGCGAACAAACCCAACTGCAAAACCAATTAGCTCAACTAGAAACTGACAAAGCCGCACTTGGCCAACAATTAACTGAGGCCGAACAAACCAAGGCCACACTTGGCAAACAGTTAACTGAGGCTGAACAAACCAAGGCCACTTTGACTGAACAACTTCAAAGCAGTATGGCTCAGCAAGCTGACCTAGCCAGTCAACTAGCCGCTAGTAAAAATACCCAAGACGACTTGAACAGCCGCCTGCAAACTCAACTCGCTAACTTTAATCAAAGCCAAGATGAAGTAAGTAAGCTGAATAAGCAATTGGCACAATTGACGGAACAAGGTCAGCAATTACAACAGGAGCGCGAAAAACTCACTACTGCGCTAGAAGAACAGAAACGTGCTATGGAAGAAGCACTGGCAGAGCAGAAAGAAGCAACCAAAACCGCTGTCGACCTAGCTCGTAATGATAGCGATGGTGATAATGTTCACAATGACAATGACCTTTGCCCAGATACAGCGCCGGGTACTGAAGTCAATGAAGTGGGCTGTCCACAAAACGAAAACATCCAGTTAAGTGGTGTTAACTTTGAAACTGGTTCGGATCGTTTAACTGAAGACTCCTTGCCCATACTCCAGCAAGCGGCTATCACTCTGAAAAAATACCCCAAGCTAAAAATTGAGATCGGTGGCCATACTGACTCTGTAGGCAATGATGAAAACAATCAAGTATTGTCAACGGCTCGCGCTGAGTCTGTACGTCAATACTTAATTGATCAAGGTGTTACTGCCACTTTGACAGCAACGGGTTATGGTGAAACACAGCCTGTAGCCAGTAACGAAACATCGAAAGGTCGTGCACAGAACCGCCGTGTTGAACTGAAAATCCTGGAGTAAACCTTGGAAGCAGCCTACCAGCAACGCGCAAAAAAACGTTTTGGTCAACATTTCCTGCATGACAAAGGCGTAATTGAGCGCATGCTGCGTATGCTGAACCCACAAAGTAGCGACCGAGTCGTGGAAATAGGTCCAGGCTCGGGCGCACTGACTTTCCCCCTATTAGAGCGTTTGCCTCAGTTAGATATTATTGAAATAGACCGTGATGTGATCGCTTGGTGGCAGAACCAAGCACAAGCAGACAAACTCAGAATACATGCCCAAGATGCCTTAAGCATTAATCTGGCACAGTTGCGTGGCAATAGTCCCAGTTTACGCATCGTTGGTAATTTACCTTACAATATTTCTACGCCCTTATTATTTCACTTATTGGCACAGGTTGAACACTTGCAGGATATGCTGTTCATGCTGCAAAAGGACGTAGTTGACCGCATAACTGCCACAGCGGATAACAAGGATTACGGTCGCTTGTCAGTCATGTTGCAATACTTTTGTGAAACTACGTATGTCATGAAAGTAGGACCAGGTGCATTCCAACCCTCACCTAAAGTCGATTCTGCAGTAGTCTATTTGCGTCCTTGGCAAACAGCACCTCATCCGGCTGCACACAATCTGTCGGACTTTTCCAAACTAGTCGCTCAAGCTTTTTCCCAACGGCGAAAAACCCTACGCAATACGCTCAAGGGGTTACTTCATGCCGAACACATTGAGCAAAGCGGCATTAATCCAAACCAGCGCGCTGAAACCTTGTCAGTCAGCGATTTTGTCAACCTAGCCAACCTGTGGACTGAGCTTCAGTGCGCAACTACCCAAGCGTAATTCAAACTTACGGACTTTTTCTTGTTGTTTGACTGAGCACATGGCACATGCAAGCTATTCCGCTATCGTTGTATATCCATCTACCTTGGTGCATTCGTAAATGCCCTTATTGCGATTTCAACTCACATAATCAACCCGAACAACTTCCCGAAGGGGACTATATTGATGCCTTACTGAGTGATTTAAGCAGCGAACTGCCTTTTATTTGGGGGCGCAGACTCACCTCCATTTTCATAGGTGGTGGCACACCAAGCTTGTTTTCAGCACAGCGTATTGATCAATTACTCAGCGGCATTAATGCGGTGCTACCTTTCCGCCCTAATTTAGAAATCACTTTAGAAGCCAATCCGGGCACTTTTGAACAAGAACGCTTTAAAAATTACCGTCAAGCCGGTATTAACCGCCTGTCCATTGGCATACAAAGCTTTAACCCACATCATTTATCTATTTTAGGTCGGATACATGACCGACAAGAAGCTTTGCGGGCTGCTGATATTGCTCGACAAGCTGGTTTTGATAATGTCAATCTGGATTTAATGTTTGGCTTACCGCAACAAACTGAAACGCAAGCCATGCAGGATTTGCAAACAGCGGTTGCCATTGCACCGACCCACCTGTCTTGGTATCAACTGACCCTAGAGCCTAATACTTACTTTTATAAACATCCTCCAACCTTACCAGAGGAGGATGATATAGCGCAGATGCAACTCACCGGACAAGCTTATTTAAGCGCTCACCGCTATACCCAGTATGAAGTTTCGACTTATGCAAAGCCGAACTTTGAGTGCAGACATAATCGTAATTACTGGGAATTTGGTGATTACATAGCTATCGGTGCTGGGGCACATGGCAAATTTACAGATGCCGCCACGGGCACGATCACACGCTACCAGAAACACCGCCAACCCAAAGAATACCTGCAACAAGCCAAACAAGGTCAAGCACGCAGCAGCGTACAAACACTAAACACACATGATATTATCTTTGAATTTATGCTGAATGCTTTACGCTTACGCCACGGGTTTACGACTAGCTTGTTTAGCGCACGGACGGGCTTGCCCCAAGACAAACTTGAGCCCGCCTTGAGTCAAGCGATTGCACAAGGTTGGTTACAAACCATCGGGGAAACCATTCGCCCAACCGAACAGGCTTGGCTGTTTTTAAATGAAATTATCACTCTATTTTTGAAGGATTAAATATGTCACAAGCTATTGTTGATCACAAAATTACCTGCCCTTACTGTTACTCAGCCTATGAAACAAGCATTGATATTACGGCAGGTAGCCAGACTTACTTTGAAGACTGTCAGGTCTGCTGTAATCCAATAGAATTATTTATTCAGATTAATGAGGATGGCGAAATAATGACCGTGGACATTCAGCCGGGGAATGGCTGAGCAACAAGTTGCTTTCGCTACGATGCACAATTTAACCGAAGACCCATGCTTAACGCTAACTGACCAAAAGTTCAGGTCTTTTAGGGCAATCGGATTAAAATACGGCAGCAAAGGACTTTACCCTCGCCCCCATCACAAGAGCGAGAGTATTGCGATCATTTTAACTATTGCGGCCAGCGGCTTGCCTGAAAATTACCGGCGTGGAAGTAGTAAAGATAGTTACCAATCATAATGCTGCGATCATTTTCACTCCAATACCATTGAGGTGAATGACCTAGTTTATAGATACCCTTAGCCGTTAATTGATGCTGTTGCAGATTAATCTCAAAACGTCCCAAACCACTACCACTTTGATCTGCATTGAGACCATTAATCGACATAGGCAAGGCTACTCGAGTAATGCCATTCGGCAAAGCTAAAGACGTAAAGGCGTGATGGTTACGTGAAGCAGGCGTATCCGAACCACTAATACCTAATACTATTTTATTAATCTCTTTGGGCTGATGCGGATTGCGAATATCAAATAGAGATAGCTTCACGCCTTGTGTACGTCCATTCCGATCCGCCTCTTTACCCACGCCTAGTAATAAGGTCTGATTCAGCGGATGCAAATAATCCGAAAAGCCCGGGATAATGAGTTCGCCCGTCAAACGCAAACGACGCGGATTGCGTAGGTCAACGATATATAAGGGGTCAGTGCGGCGGAAAGTGACAAAGTAGGCGAAATCATTAAATAGCCGTGCACCATATAATTGCTCACCCAACTTACCTAAAGCTTTGGGCTGTGCCTTATTAGGTAAACGATCCAACATCACCAAGCATCCGCTTTGTTCAGCCAGCGTGGTCAATATCACTGGAGAGTGTTGCGCCGGATCAGGGTAGTACGTGGGATTTCTGCGAGCTTGTGCAGCCATAGGATTACTGCTTACCACGCGCAGATTACCTTGTTTATCTTCATCCATTTGGAAAGTAGACAACGCATTCCGACTTAACTGCCCCATGATTGCGCCACTACCACGGTAATCTAAACCATTACCACGAAAAGCCAGCTTATGAATCACAGTACGAGCAGTGTTACTGTTCCAACTTGGTTCACTTAAATACAAGGCTTTGTGGGAAGCATATAAACTAGAGATATTACTCAAACTAGCCCAAGCATCAAACTGAAATGAGTTTGTCGCTAAATTCACTGCCAAGACAATCGTCAAGCCAGCACCTCGATTATCCCATGCGTATCCTTTTGGTAAATAAATATCACCATCGCCCAATAAGACTTTTTTACCCCCCTGCCCACTCACTATATAAGCAGGTAAATGGTCTTGAATTTTCCATTGATCAATACTCGCTCGCAAAGCACGTTTTTCAGTTGCTTCCCGATCTGCACTCAATGGCTTAGTCGCAGTGATATATTTAACTTGGGCTGGAAACATTAACTGGTAATAATCCAGCACCACATACAAACGGTTGCCAATACGGCGCGAATCTTTTAAAGAAGCATCAGTCAGACGTACTTGGCGGGCAATGCGAGGTCTGGACTTATTACTAATATCGATCCAAACGACCTGAGTTTCCCTTTTCCCGGCAACATCACCCACGCCCAAGGCTAGCAAATAACGCGAGCCTGGCAATAAATACAAACCATTAATCCGTAGGTTACGTCCAAAACCAATGACCCCAACTTGCTTTGTTGGATTACCTGACGCTTGAGTATCAATAATACGAATACCACTTTCATTAGCACCGTATAAATAACGACCATCTGTTTTAACCCAATCCGCCTCATCCACACCCTTTGTACGTACATTAGTTGCCGAAGCACCGCCACTTGACGGCGATGCAGTCGGGGCGCGGCGAACAGCCCGAAGGCGTGGTCTCATATACTTAACATGAGCTTGATCAAGTGATGCAGGGGGGTTGACAATAACCGAGACATTTTCCTTAAAAACTGTGCGCACCATTTGATTAAATTGTTCCAGCGTTACCGGCTGAAGCGACACATCCTCATCTGTATTTTGCGCACTGACCACAGCGGGTAAAAATACCCAGCAAAAACAAAAAACTTTTATC
The DNA here is from genome assembly GCA_002747435.1 of Pseudomonadota bacterium. Classification (GTDB taxonomy): domain Bacteria; phylum Pseudomonadota; class Gammaproteobacteria; order Thiotrichales; family Thiotrichaceae; genus Thiolinea. Next base: position 12,652 of record PDPH01000019.1, on the reverse strand, counting down.
CAGTTGATTAACGGCCTCATACCTTTTACTCCTGTTTGTTGTGCGTTCGGATACCTGTGATACCCGTTTTGACTCAAACTTAGGGAAATGTTTCCTTAACTTCCTCATTTATCCTTCACACCTATCTGGATCTGGTCTAGCACAAATAAGCTCAAGCTCCTTTATTCAGCCTTATTCAGAGGCCGACAAATTAAAATCCATTAACAAAGAGCGACTTAAACAATAGGCAGTAAACAACATCAAAAAAGCTGACCACATGACATCTGACAAAAAATGCCCTCCAGCAGCCATGCGCGTAAAACCAATCAGACAACCGAATAGCACACTAGCCCACACAAGGCGGCGTGCCCACAGCGGATGAGACCGACGCCAAATAAAATACAAAGCAATAAACCCAAAGCCTATTGAACTATGGCCGCTAGGGAAAGAGTGTCCATCACTGTGAGCGACATACTGAACCGGGGGAACATAACGCTCAGTGCCCCCCAACTCTTCGATTTGTACAGGACGTGGTCGCCCCCAGTGCCCTTTAAAAACAGCATTCACCAACACACCTGATCCCAGCACAAATACCAGCAAGAAATAAAGCACTTGCCGCCGTAAACGCTGCTGATCATTTCGCCAAAGTGTCCAGCCTATAACACCCAAACTCCCCAGCAAGATCAGGCTAGAAATCAGCGGTATAGACGCATAAAACAAATAATACAGCATTGGATAACAATCCAATAACCAGCCTTGCGGACTACAAGCGGGATGGTAAAACCAAGCAGCAATACGCATATCCCAGTCCGTCAACCAAAATACAGCCGTCCATACACCAGCGTAATAAACCCAACGCCAAAACAAGGGTAGCCAATATTTTTTTTGCATGCTCAAAAACTACAAGCCTTTGAAAGCTTGCAAGTAATACACCTTATAATCCAAGGAAAAATCCCTGTGAACCGGTACATGCAATACACCTGCCTGACTCACTTGAGTGAAATAAGCAGCAATATTCTTAGGCAATTCGCCATCAGTGACATACAAAAAGCTTTGCCCTGTTTTACCCGACAAACTCGTCACCAAATCATAATGGTGACGTAACAACCCATGAGGATTCCAGCTCACAATCTTTAAACCCCAAGGGCGAGCATAATAGCTCAACTCACTTAAAATGCCGCGCTCTTCTGCCAGCGGTAAAGCATTAGGATAAGCCTGTTGAATACGCAAATATTGCGCCCCTAATTTGTCCCAAGCACGCATACGCTTATAAGGATCAGTGCGTGCAGTTAGTTCAATACCACTGACACGCCACAAACTATCAAAGTGGTAAATCCCCCCAAATAGTAAGACATTCACCAACACACCGCTCACCCAATACTGTCTAAACCGCTTTTGTACTAAGCAAGCAGCCAGCCAAATCGAGCCTGCAACATAAGTCGGTGCAGCCCAATTAGCATTCGCCTGTCCTAACAAGGCTTGCACGCAAATAATCACTAAAAAAACTAAAGTAAAACTTAATAATAGGCGTTGATGTGGTAGGGCTTCACCAGACTTGGAACTTATCTTAAGCGCTATAGACCACAATAATAACGGAAAAAACAACAGTCCAAAAACAAGCATTTGCCCCAATAAGAATTCCCCCAGTGAACCCCAATGCAAACCAGCCTGTTCCAGATGGGAAATTTCGGCTGTGTGTTGAAAAGTAGGAAAATGATGCTGCCCATTCCAGAATAGATTTGGTGCAAACATTAAAGCCGCCACGCCTACAGCAGTCCATGCACGCCCATTTAATAAGACACGCCACTGGCCATCCCATAAAAGATAGACTAATGCGGATACAAAAAAGATACCCATCGTGTATTTGCTCATCATGCCTAAACCCAAGGCCAAGCCGAGCAATAGCCAATCGCGCCAAGCATTACTCGCCAAAGCTCTGACAAAAGCATATAAAGCCAGCGTCCAGCAGAAGAATAAAGCTACATCCGTAGAAATTAATATGGACGACAAGCCCACCGCAGGTAAGGTGATGAAGATAACACTGGCCACCCAAGCAATAGGGGTATTAAACAAACGCCTTGCCAGTAAAAATAAAATCAAGGTAGACAAAGGATAAGCCACCACACTGGCCAATCGTACACAAGGCTCACCGTCACCGCACACTGCCGTAGTGGCGGCAATCAAAGCGGCAATAACCGGAGGTTTAGAGTAATAGCCCCAACTGAGCTGTTGTGCCCAATACCAATACTGAGCTTCATCCACATAGAGCGGCATATCATTATGAAAGACAAGCCAAGCTCGCCAAAGCGTTAGCCCGACAAGCAGCAACCCTAAATAAGAGACAGACTGCCAATGATTTGTCCTGTTCAAAACATTACTCTTCCATCAAGCCAAAAATGATGGCTCGCTATCGCCACCGCAACGGTGCTATAGGCAGGCAGCCAAACAGACTAAAACAGACAACTAATAACGGCCTTGCATCAACATATCAATCAAAGCATCCTGCATAGAACCTATGTCCTCCCGATTGATATAAATACCGTCATTGACCAAACGACACAAACCATGCAAAGCTGCCCAACTGACTTGCGCCACACGCACAGCCGGCAATGAATTTGGAAAGATATGAATAGACTGTAAGCGCTCTACCTCTGACAACCAGGTTTTAAAACTACGCTTGGCAACTAAATCCAAACTAGACGTTACTGTACCTAAGCGCCAGATTTCCCGCCCATACATAAGATCGTATTGCTCGCGGTGGCTAGTGGCAAAATCGACGTAATGGTGAATAAAGCGTGCCAAACGTTCACGTCCGCTTGAATCGCCCAAATCAGCAAAAATTTTATCCTGCTTAAAAAAACCAGCTTCAGCAATAGCGGATAATAATTCGCGCTTATCACGAAAGTGGTGATAAGGTGCTGAGCGCGATACCCCCACTTTTTCTGCTAGTTTACGCATCGACAAAGCCTCCACCCCTGCTTGCTGAATCAGCTTAAGCGCCGCTTCTATCAAAGTATCGCGTAAATCGCCGTGGTGATAACTGGTTTTCACTTCATTCATTCCCACAACGCTAGCAATATGTCTTGACAGCGTCAAGATTACTTCTTATCTTGACGCTGTTCAGATGAAACTGGAGGCATCTGCATGAACGTTTCCACCCTAAAGCTAGCTATCCAAGAACATATTGCACACCTGCAATTTAAACGGCCGGCTGCTTATAACACCTTAAATAAAGCCTTTTGGCAGGAATTTCCGCAAGCCATTCAAAGCATCCATCAGGCAGAGGATGTACGGGTTTTAGTGATTTCCTCCACAGGTAAGCATTTTAGCGCAGGCTTAGACCTCGACTTTTTTACACAACCTGACCCACGTTTATTTAGTGGCGAAGGCAGTCGGCGTGCTGAGTTTGTTTACCGATTGGTATTAGAATTACAAGCATGCTTTAATCAATTAGAACAGTTACGCATACCCGTTTTAGCCGCTATCCAAGGCGCTTGTATTGGTGGTGCTTTGGATTTGATTTGTGCCTGCGACTGCCGCTACGCTAGCGAAGAGGCTTTTTTCTGTGTTAAAGAAACGCAGATGGGTATGGTTGCGGATTTGGGTACCTTACAACGCTTACCGCGCTTAATCTCTCCCGGTCTAGCCCGTGAGTTGGTTTACACTTCTCGTAATATGCCAGCCAGCGAAGCCCAAGCAGCCGGTCTAGTCAATCAGCTTTTCCCAGATACAAACAGCTTGCTTGAAGGCGTCATGGACATTGCCAAACAAATTGCAACCCAATCGCCGGTCGCGGTCATGGGTAGCAAAAATATTCTGAATCATGCCAGAGACCACAGCATAACAGACAGCCTGACGTATACCGCTGCTTGGCAAGCAGGCATGTTGCAGCCCGCTGATTTAATGGAAAGCATGGTAGCCAAAACACAAAAACGTGACCCTGCCTATAAACCACTACATCCCGCAACGGCCAGTTGGACGCATAAGCCTTAAATAAAAGTATGATCGACTTACCTGTTTATTTAAATGCCTTTACCGCCTTGCTGGTTATTGTCGACCCTATTGGCACAGCTTTGATATTCAATACCTTAGTGCCGCCTGACGATACTCGTCACCGTTTTACGATGGCGCTCAAAGGCGTGCTGATCAGTTGTGTACTATTGATTGTCTTTGGTTTATACGGTCAGCCTTTACTGCATCGACTAGGCATTAATATCAATGCTTTACGTATAGCCGGTGGCTTACTGCTGTTTTATACATCTTTCAAGATGATTACCGGCAATATCCGATATCACCAAACCACGCAAAAAGAAGATATTGCCGTATTTCCTTTATCTATACCCTTACTAGCAGGGCCTGGATCACTCACCCTCAGCATGCTGTTGTTTTCAGCCCAAAGCCAGCACACGGGGCAACTCGCTGTCGCTATTGCCATCATGAGTTTATTAACTTTGACCTTTATCTGCTTATTGGCTTCGCAATACATAAAAACTTTGATTGGCCGTACCGGCGATGAAATTTTGCGACACTTTCTCGGTGTTATTTTGGCCGCTTTAGCTGTTCAATTTGTATACGATGGTATTATTAATTTAGGCTCTATCAACCCAAGTAGCCCAAGTGCTTAAATCTGCCACCAGAGGAATTTTATGAGTCAATCTACACAAAGTCCTTACCCTCACCTGCTCCAGCCATTGGACTTGGGGTTTACTACTTTAAAAAATCGCGTATTAATGGGCTCCATGCACTTAGGACTGGAAGAATTGCCGCAGGGTTTTGAGCGCATGGCAGCTTTTTATGCCGAACGCGCCAAAGCAGGTGTTGCACTCATCGTAACAGGTGGCATAGGACCCAATAAAGTGGGGGCTGTACACGCACATGCGGCAACACTGGACGATGCCAGCCAAGTTCCGCAACACCAACACCTGACCCAAGCCGTGCATGCAGCAGGCGGTAAAATCTGTATGCAAATCCTGCACACCGGACGCTATGCCTATAATCCCCGATTAATCGCGCCCTCAGCCATTCAAGCTCCGATTAATCCATTCATGCCTCATGCAGTCAGTGCGGAAGAAATCGAAACACAAATTCAAGACTTCGTAAACTGCGCCGCGCTAGCACAAGCAGCAGGCTATGATGGTGTAGAAATAATGTCCTCGGAAGGCTATTTTTTAAATCAATTTATCGCTCAGCGCACCAATCAGCGTGAGGATGAATGGGGTGGGCCTTATGAACAACGTATTCGCTTACCCTTGGAAATTCTCCGGCGTGTCCGCGCCAAGGTGGGCAAAGCGTTTATTATTATTTTTCGCCTCTCCATGCTGGATCTCGTTGAGCAAGGCAGTACCTATGAAGAAATCGTACAACTCGGTCAAGCGGTTGCCCAGGCAGGTGCTAGCTTAATCAATACGGGCATAGGTTGGCATGAAGCCCGTGTACCAACCATTGCGACCAAAGTACCACGTGCAGCCTTTACTTGGACAACAGCCAAGATTAAAGCTGCCTTAAGTGCCTGCGCTATTCCACTTGTTACCTCCAATCGCATTAATACGCCCGAAGTGGCTGAAGCTGTGCTAGCGCGTGGTGATGCTGATATGGTATCGATGGCGCGTCCTTTCTTGGCTGATCCTGAATTTGTGCAAAAAGCGGCACAAAATCGAGCAGATGAAATCAATACCTGTATCGCTTGTAACCAAGCCTGCTTGGATCATATTTTTGCAGGCAAACTGACAAGTTGCCTAGTCAATCCGCGTGCCTGTTATGAAACTGAACTCACTATTACGCCCACTCAGCAGCCCAAGAAACTAGCTGTTATTGGCGCAGGTCCTGCGGGTCTGGCTTTTGCGGTGACTGCTGCTCAACGGGGTCATCAAGTCAGTTTGTATGATGCAGCCGCTGAAATTGGCGGACAGTTCAACCTTGCCAAACGTATTCCGGGCAAACAAGAATTTTATGAAACCCTACGCTATTTTGCTAAACAACTGGAGTTACGCGGTATAGAACTGCATCTCAATACAGTACTGGATGCAGACGCTATTAATGCCCTGCCTGTCGATGAAGTCATTTTAGCAACGGGTATTACACCGCGTGTACCTGATATTCCGGGCATTCAGCATCCTAAAGTGAAAAGCTATATTGAAGTGATTCGTGGTGCTGCAATAGGCAAAAAGGTCGCTATTATGGGTGCAGGCGGCATCGGCTTCGATGTTGCAGAATTTTTAAGCCACAGTCAGGATGAAAGTAGTACCAATATTCCGGCATTCATGGAAAAGTGGGGCATAGACATGAGCTTGCAATCACCTGGTGGCCTGCTTAGCCATCCTACTCCAACGGAAGCTGCTCAGCGTCAGATTTACCTATTACAACGTAAAAAATCCAAAGTAGGCAAAAACTTGGGCAAAACCACTGGCTGGATACATCGCCGCGATTTACAACGCAAAGGTGTGCAAATGCTGGCAGGCTGTGAATACCATCGCATTGATGATGCAGGCTTACACCTGAGTATTGCGGGCGAGCCAAATGTTTTAGCTGTTGACCATATCATTATCTGCGCAGGGCAAGAGCCACGCAGAGAGCTACTAGCAGGCTTACACAAACCTTATCACCTGATTGGTGGTGCTGATGTTGCTGCTGAGCTTGATGCAAAACGTGCAATTGATCAAGGCACTCGATTTGCAGCCAGTATTTAAGTGTAGATAAACAGAAACCACCACGCAGCCGTTTTAAGCTGCATTACTTATTACAAAAACGAGGAGATGATTATGCCCGACTATAAAGCCCCTTTACGTGATATGCGCTTCGTGTTGCATGAAGTTTTGCAGCTAGGCGAGCATTACCAGTCTCTGCCCGGCATGGATGAAGTCACACCGGATATGGTCGATGCTATTCTGGAAGAAAGCGCCAAATTTGCTGAACGTGTCCTGTCCCCTCTAGCGCTTGTTGGTGATGCTGAAGCTTGCCAATTTAATGAGGGCAATGTCACCACACCCACAGGTTTCAAGGAAGCTTACGCTCAGTATGTTGAAAGTGGTTGGCCTGCACTGTCACACCACCCTGAATATGGTGGTCAAGGCCTACCGGAGTCGCTAGGCATTGTTATGAATGAAATAATAGGCACAGCTAACTGGTCTTGGAGCATGTATCCAGGTTTAAGTCATGGTGCCATGAGTACCTTGGAGGCTCACGGTACAGAAGAACAAAAACAAACCTATCTGACTCGTTTAATCAGTGGTGAATGGACCGGCACCATGTGTCTGACCGAGCCACAATGCGGCACGGATCTCGGCCTGCTACGCACCAAAGCTGATCCACAGGATGATGGTTCTTATAAAATCACTGGCACCAAAATTTTTATTTCTGCGGGTGAGCATGATCTGACCGAAAATATCGTGCACATTGTATTGGCACGCTTACCTGATGCACCAGCAGGTACTAAAGGTATTTCACTGTTTATTGTTCCCAAGTTTTTACCTAATGCAGACGGTGACAAAGGTGAGCGTAATGCTGTGCAATGTGGTTCTATTGAACACAAAATGGGTATACATGGCAATGCCACTTGTGTACTCAATTTTGATGGCGCTACGGGCTTTTTACTTGGCCCACCCAATAAAGGCTTGCACTGCATGTTTACCTTTATGAATGTGGCGCGCCTTGGCACAGCGATTCAGGGCTTAGCTCATGCTGAGTGGGGCTTTCAGAACTCACTGACTTATGCCAAAGAACGTTTACAAATGCGTGCGCTCAATGGCCCAGCCTATCCAGACAAACCGGCTGATCCCATTATTGTTCACCCTGAAGTACGCAAGATGCTACTCACCCAAAAAGCTTTTGCTGAAGGTGGTCGGGCATTGATCTATTTTGCAGCCCAACAAGTCGATAAAGTGAGCCATGCGGCCAGTGATGAAGCGCGTGAATATGCCGATCATTTACTCGCTTTTCTAACGCCTATTGCCAAAGCCTTTTTAACAGAAGTGGGTTTTGAATCCGCCAATCATGGCTTACAAGTCTACGGTGGTCATGGTTATATCCGTGAGTGGGGCATGGAGCAAAACGTACGCGACAGCCGTATATCCATGCTGTACGAAGGCACAACACAAATACAAGCACTGGACTTATTAGGGCGAAAAATACTCATGACCCAAGGCAAATCCTTGCGCCGCTTTACCAAAATAATTCATTTATTCTGCAAAGAACAAGCCAGTAATAAAGCGCTACAAACATTCATCAAACCCCTCAGCGAACTCAATAAAGAATGGGGCGAAATAACCATGCAGATTGGCATGAAAGCCATGAAAAACCGCGATGAAGTAGGTGCAGCTTCTGTCGATTACCTGATGTACTCTGGCTATGTCACCTTGGCCTACCTCTGGGCGCGCATGGCCTTAGTCGCACAGCAAAAGTTAGCTCAAGGTACAGATGATGATGTTTTCTACCAAGCCAAGCTGAGCACAGCACGCTTTTACTTCAGCCGCATTCTGCCACGCACCCGTGGTCTGGTTGCCAGCATTGCAGCGGGTGCAAAGCCTTTGATGGAATTGGAAACAGAGCATTTTAGCTTTTAATCAGATAAGCTTTTAATAAATGAGCCGTATCAAAATTAATACTCAATGAGGAGACTAGACATGAGTGATGTACAAACCTTGCTGGAAGAGATGAAACAACGTTTTAATGCTGATGCAGCAGGTAGTATGGATGAAGTATTCCAATATGATATTGAAGGTGCGGGTAGCTGGCAGGTGCGTGTTACCAATCAAACCTGTACCTTAACTGAGGGTACGCCGGACGATGCCTCCGTCACATTAAAGGCGGATAAAGATACTTTGGAAAAAGTACTTAAAGGTGAAGAAGACGGTATGCAGGCTTTTATGAGCGGTAAAATCCAGGGTGATGGTGATCTCATGCTCGCCATGCGCTTGAATGACCTGTTTCCACCGGCTGCATGAGCGCAGTAAACCTTTCACTCACCCGAAACTGACAACGGAGTAAGCGATCATGTTGATGCAAGGTCAATCCATCCGTGTCCAAACTATTGAAAAGGGTATTGTTGAGCTTGTTTTTGATTTGCAAAACGAAGCCATCAATAAACTCAATAGGGCGACACTTGAAGAACTGCGCGCAGCAGTCGACACCATTAAGGCCCAAGAACATCTCAAGGGTCTACTGATCACCAGTGCTAAAGATGTGTTTATCGTTGGCGCTGATATTACTGAATTTACCCAAATGTTCTCCACCGATACGGCCACTATTGAAGCGTATCTGGCGAAAATCAATACTATCTACAACGATATTGAAGAGCTACCTTGCCCTACCGTCGTTGCCATTAATGGTGTCGCGCTAGGGGGTGGTTTTGAATTGTGTTTAAGTGCTGACTACCGCGTAATGGCCGCCAATGCCAAAGTGGGCTTACCGGAAGTCAGGTTAGGTATTTATCCAGGTTGGGGCGGTACTGTTCGTTTACCACGTCTCATTGGTATTGATAACGCCAATGAGTGGATTTGTGGCGGCTCAGAGAAACGCTCTGCTGAAGCGCTGAAAGATGGTGCGGTTGATGCAGTGGTTGCGGGTGAGCAAGTGCGCACTGCGGCTCTGGATTTATTACACAAATGTATAGCAGGTGACTTTGACTATCACGCACGTCGCACAGAAAAGCAATCACCTGTCAAATTGAGTGCGATTGAGCAAATGATGGCGTATGAGTCAGCACGTGGCGTGATTGGCGCTAAAGCCGGCTCACACTACCCCGCGCCGATGCTGGCACTCAAAACCATGCAGAAAACAGCATCACTTCAGCGTGACGCAGCATTGACAATGGAGTCTAAAGGTTTTGCTCAGCTAGCCACTCATGAGGTGACCGCAGCACTGGTCGGTTTATTCCTCAAGGATCAATATGTTAAGAAAGTAACCAAAGGCTACGAAAAGCAGGCTGAAACCGTTAAACAAGCGGGTGTATTGGGTGCAGGCATTATGGGCGGTGGCATCGCCTATCAATCAGCTTCCAAAGGCACGCCTATTTTAATGAAAGACATCCAGCCACAAGCCCTTAAGTTGGGCATGGATGAAGCTGTCAAACTTTTGAGCGGTCAAGTTCAGCGTGGGCGCATGGATGCCAGCAAAATGGCCCGCGTTATCACCCAAATTACCCCAACACTTAGCTATGGTGACTTTAATCGAGCTGATTTAGTGGTGGAAGCTGTTGTTGAAAATGTCAATGTAAAGAAAAAGGTTTTGGCAGAAATCGAAACGGCGTTACCCGAAAAAGCCATTCTGACTTCTAATACCTCGACAATTTCCATTACTGAGCTGGCTAATGCCTTGCAACGCCCAGAAAACTTCTGTGGTATGCACTTCTTTAATCCTGTGCATCGCATGCCATTAGTCGAAGTAATTCGCGGCGAAAAGAGCAGCGAAACCGCGATTGCGACAACGGTTGCTTATGCTAAGGCTATGGGTAAAACAGCGATTGTCGTTAATGATTGCCCCGGCTTCTTTGTGAATCGTGTGCTCTTTCCTTATTTTGGTGGCTTTATTCATTTATTGCATGATGGTGCGGACTTCCGCCATGTCGATAAAGTGATGGAAGGCTTTGGCTGGCCGATGGGGCCTGCTTACCTCCTAGATGTTGTAGGGATTGATACCGCGCATCATGCAGGTAGCGTCATGGCCGAAGGCTTCCCGGATCGTATGCAATATACTTACGAGACAGCCATTGACAAACTGTACGCATTAGAGCGTTTCGGGCAAAAGAACCAGAAAGGCTTCTACCGCTACGAAACCGACCGCAAGGGCAAACCCTTAAAGCTTCAAGATGAAACAGTGGATTCACTGCTTAGCGGTTTAGTCGGTACAGCACAGACCTTCAGTGATGAAACCCTGATTCAACGTATGATGATTCCTTTATGTATTGAAGCGGCACGTTGTCTGGAGGAAAACATTATTGCAACACCCGCCGAAGCGGATATGGCCTTAATTTATGGCATTGGCTTCCCACCCTTCCGAGGCGGTGCCTTCCATTACATGGATCAAATCGGTTTACGGCCATTCTGTGACATGGCAGCTCAATACAAGGCGCTAGGCCCACTGTATCAGCCAACTGAAACCATGCTAGCCATGGCGGCTAAGGGCGAACAGTATTTCCCACAAACAGGAGGGAACGCACAATGAGTTTGGAATTAACTGATGTAGTCATCGTTGACAGCATCCGCACACCCATGGGGCGCTCCAAAAATGGTGTGTTCCGCCATGTACGTGCTGAGAAACTATCCGCACTGGTCATTCAAGGTTTGCTGGAACGCAATCCCGCTGTCAGCCCAGATACGATTGAAGATGTCGTTTGGGGCTGCGTCAATCAAACTTTGGAACAAGGTTTTAATATTGGTCGTAATGCTGCACTACTAGCAGGTTTGCCACATACTGTATCAGCGCAAACCATTAATCGCCTCTGTGGTTCATCCATGTCGGCACTGCATATAGCCGCGCAATCCATTGTGTCTGGTTACGGCGATATTTTCATCGCTGGGGGTGTAGAGCACATGGGTCATGTCAAAATGGATCATGGCGTAGATATTAACCCTGAAATGTCTAAACATGTTGCTAAAGCCGATATGCTAATGGGCATCACCGCTGAAATGCTGGCCAAAATGAATGGCATCGATCGTGCCGCGCAAGATGCGTTTGGAGCACGCTCTCATCAACTTGCCCACAAGGCCACCGTCAGCGGCCACTTTGCTCGGGAAATTCTTCCTGTTCAAGGGCATGATGATAACGGTCATCTGCAACGGGTAGACACTGATGAAGTGATTCGACCAGAAACCACTGTAGAAACTTTATCTGAGCTCAAACCCGTATTCATTCCTAAAGTTGGCACGGTAACTGCTGGCACTTCTTCGGCATTGTCGGACGGGGCAGCAGGTTTATTGGTCATGTCGGCTGCCAAAGCCAAAGAATTAGGACTAAAGCCGCGCGCACGCATTAAAAGCATGGCTGTTGCAGGTTGTGATCCAGCGATTATGGGTTATGGCCCAGTTCCCGCAACACAAAAGGCTTTAAAGCGCGCTGGATTGAGCATAGCTGATATTGACAGAATTGAATTGAATGAAGCTTTTGCAGCACAAGCTTTATCCGTCTTAAAAGGCTTAAAGCTGCTGGATCAGATGGATGAGAAGGTCAATCTACACGGTGGTGCTATTGCATTGGGTCATCCACTAGGCTGCTCAGGTGCACGTATTATTACCTCGCTCATAAATGTCATGGAAACGCACGACGGTGAACTAGGGTTGGCGACCATGTGTATTGGTATGGGCATGGGAATCAGCACCATTATTGAAAGACTGGATTAAGCCTAAACTTTTACGTCGAAATCAGTTATAAATCCATTCTATTGAGTCTACTGACAAGACCGAGGCCAAGACGCTTTAAAAGCATCTTGGTCTCATTTAATCGTTAGATGTAAAAAAACAGAACTTAATCTGACAGACAGTATCAGGCAGCAATTGTCAGATCGTATTCACTGCCTCTGTACACGACATTTTAACACCCCAACACTTCATCACTCCCACTTTCATTCAGTATGTTAAGAGGGAATAAAAGCAATATAACCACCTTTAATACATGTTTAGCCTCTTCAACCTGGCGGTAAAGCTGATCAGCCAGGTAGTCGAGTCCATATCGAAAAAGACTG
>PDPH01000031.1 GCA_002747435.1 Pseudomonadota bacterium | reverse complement strand
ACGGCTGAATGGCTGGTAACTTATCAGCCTTCGCTTTACCTGCTAAGCTTTATAGTGCTGATACACTTGGCTGCCTGCCTGATTATGATTAGTTTGCCTTTGGCTTGGTATTGGCAAATAAGCGGCTTAATCGCTTTGTTGCTGAAGGGTTTGTATGAGTATTTATACGCCGCAGGCTACTTACCTTGGGCAGTACATACCGTGCGTTGGCGTGAATTTGGCGGTTGGGAAATTACCACAATCAACCGTACACATCATGCCGTTATATTGACAGAGAATAGTTTTTGTCATCGCTGGCTAACTGTATTAAATCTTCATACCCGACAAGGCAAACGTTTTCGAGCTATTTTTTTAGCTGATAACTTGAGTCCAGCACAAGCATTATTACTGCGCCGTCGCTGGCTGTGTGCCAAAACAGCATAAGCCAACTTAGTTCTTTTTTAGTCAAAATTAAATGGTATGCAGCCCTTAAAACCTCTGGAAATATCACTCTCTGGAAAAAATCTCATCCAAGCCAGCGCAGGTACAGGAAAAACTTGGACGATTTCATTGCTTTATGTCCGCCTGATTGTGGAAAAACAACTCACAGTTGAACAAATACTGGTCGTGACCTATACCCGCGCAGCAACTGAAGAATTACGTGGCCGTATTCGTGCTCGATTGAAAGATGCCTTGCGTGCTTATCAATCACCCCAACAGGAACATGCCGCCGAATACTTGCAGTTATCGCAACAATACCCACCCAATGCCGAACGCATTTGGTTTTTGCAGCGAGCCTTGTTAGGTTTTGATGAAGCAGCCATTTTTACCATTCACGGCTTCTGTCAAAGAGTATTGCAACAGCATGCTTTTGAGGTTGGTCTGCCGTTTGAAAGTGAATTAATTGATAATGAATACGAACTGCAATTAAGTCTAACTGATCAATTCTGGCAACAACGCTTGGTTAAGCCGAATACATTAGACGCAGACCTGCTACGTCAGCATACACTCAGCCCAGACAAACTATTGGCGGACATCAGCAAGTTTATTGGCAAGCCTTATTTGCATGTTATCCGTTCAGCAGTGATTAGCGAGGCTGATTATGTACAAGCTAAAAAACAGTTCACACAAAGACTGGAACCCCTCGTTAAACTATGGCACACGCAGAAACAGCAAATAGCTCAATTACTTCATTCAGGAGCACTCAATAAACAAAATTACAAACCTGAACAAATCAACAAAATGTTGCTATATGCTCAGGACTTTTTCAAAGGCTATGAAAGCAACGAAATACGTAAAGCATTAGCAAAGCTGAGTGAACAACAACTCAAAACTAAAACGAATAAAGGTCAACAGACACCTGAACATCCTTTTTTTAAACAAATGGATGCCTTACTTCCTGCTTATGATGCCTTATGTGAGATGCGCGAAAATGCACTGGATCAATTACGGTATGACTTACTACACTGGCTGCGTACTCAACTACCCGAGCGTAAACGACAAGCAGGTTTATTAGCTTTTGATGATTTGCTCATTAGCTTACAAAATGCTTTGCTCGAACGCCCCCTATTAGCTGAGCAATTACGTCAGCAATATCCAGTCGCGCTGATTGATGAGTTTCAAGACACCGACCCCGTACAGTACAAAGTCTTTGAAACCATTTATCAAGGCGATGAAGATCAATTGTATTATGTTGGTGATCCTAAACAGGCGATTTATGGCTTTCGCGGTGCGGATATACATACTTATTTACAAGCGGCTGCATCTATTGAAGGCAAACGCCGTTATACACTGGATAAAAACTTTCGCTCCCAAGCGCGTTTACTGGAAGCTTTTAACCAATTATACCTTTATTCCCCTGACCCTTTTCGCAATCAATGCCAAATTGATTATGAGGCAGTCACTGCGGGGGGACTAATACGTGATGAACTGGTCTTACCGGATGGTTTGGCTGCGCCCTTGCGTATCTGGAACTGGGACGGCAGCCAAAACAATCAAACTGAATCCAGCACAAAGCAAAATGTTATTCAACAAATTGCAGCAGCCGTTGCCGACGATATTGCGCAGCGCCTACTAAATGGTCAGCAACACACAGCCAGTATTCAAGGTCAACCTATTCATAGCGGCGATTTTGCCATTTTGGTACGCAGTCACCGCCAAGGCCGTATTATTAAACAAGCCTTACAGGAACGTGGCATTGCCAGTGTGCAACAATCAACAGAAGGTATATTCCAAACACATGAAGCCGAAGAATTACAATACATTTTAGCCGCCGTGGCCGAACCGAGCGATACCAATAAAATACGGCGTGCGTTAAGTACGGAATTATTGGGTTACACAGCGCAAAACTTATTACATTTGGAACTGGAAACCGTAGCATTTGATCTTGAGTTAGAAGCTTTTTATCACTGGCATCAATTATGGCGTACACAAGGCTTTATGCGCATGTTTCGCGCTTGGCTCAGTCAGCGTGAGGTACGCAAGCGCCTATTGACTTATGTGGATGGCGAACGACGTTTGACCAACTTATTGCATTTGGGTGAATTGATTCATCGTGAAACACGCAAATGCTGGCCAAGCATGCAAGCCACACTGCGCTGGCTGCGTCGCTGTGCCAATGTGGACATAAATGAAGAACAACAACTTCGCCTAGAAAGCGATGAAAACCTAGTCAAGATCGTCACCATCCACAAAAGCAAAGGCTTACAATACCCTATTGTTTACTGCCCTTTTTTATGGGCAGAAAAAATTCAGCATGATGGCAAGGCTTGGTTTACTTGGCATGATGACACACAAAACCTTAGCTGTTTACAAGCCTCTAAAGCAGGCTTGGAGCAAGCCAAAGCACGACAATTGGAAGAAACCCTCAGTGAAAATTTGCGCCTTTTATACGTTGCATTAACACGGGCGCAATACCATTGCACCGTCGTTATAGCCACGGGCGAAATCAAAGGCTTTAATTATGCTTCCTCTCTAAGCTGGCTTTTATTTGGTCATCTTGAAAACAGTAAACAGCTACTCGCCACTAAAACAGCAAGTAAACTGTCCGCTACAGAACGCCAGCAAATAATGCAGCAAGCACTGGATAATTTGGTGATAAGCTCCAATAATTGCATTGCTTGCGAGCCTTTACCTTACACAACAAACCCTATTGTTTATCACTCAGAACAACATGAACATAACTTACAGGCACGTCAGTTTCAGCATCGCTTGCCTGCCCCAGTACGCATAGGCAGTTTTAGTAGCCTTACCATCGGTAAACATGACGAGCGTCCAGATTATGATCAGGTCATTGAATTATATCACTCAGCCAATTCATTAGTACCTAATCTGCAAACTTTTCCAAGCGGACGCCGTGCAGGCGTTTGCTTGCATAAAATGCTAGAGGAACTCGATTTTTGTAAACCGTTGGAGGCACAGCGTGAATCAGTTATTTTAAGTGCCTTGCAAATGCAAGGTTTCGAGGCAGCTTGGGCAACCACTGCCGAACAACTACTAATACAAACACTGAATACACCCTTACGTCCAGATAAGCCTTTTTGCCTTGCAGATATACCCTGCGAAGCACGCTTAGACGAACTAGAGTTTTATTTCCCTGTAGAAAATTTAAAGTTAGAACGGCTACAAAAAGTACTGCACTACTATCTACCCGAAAACTGGCAAGCCATCCACCATGCAATTGATCAACTGAGCTTTACAGACCTAAAAGGTTTTATGAAAGGTTATATTGACCTTGTTTTCCTTCATGAAGGACGATTTTACATCGTTGATTACAAATCCAATTACTTAGGTGCACAAGCCCACGACTACACCACCACAGTGTTGCATCAGACTATGGCAGAGGCTCATTATTACCTTCAATACCTGATTTATAGCCTCGCCTTACATCGTTACCTAGAAAAACGCTTGGGTAAAGCCTACCAATGGCAAAAACAGGTTGGTGGCGTGTTTTACCTGTTTTTGCGCGGTATGGGACAAGCTGAAACAGCGGCTGAAGCCCAAAATGGTATTTTCTTTCACCAACCGCCCGAAGCATTAATTAATGCTTTGGATGGATTGATGCAGTTGGAGTGATACCCCTATTGTTACAAGGCAAACGACAACGCAAGTAAACCAATCCTACCAAGCTCAAACAAAACCAGCATGCCAAACTGCCACCCCCACTGCTTTTAGCGACGGAAAAACTCAACTCGCTATCCAGTAGATTAGCGTTATTAGGTGCTGCTGCTTCTGGCTCAGTTACTTCAAGCGATGGATCAGACGTACTGGCAACAAAACCATCATTGTCATTGGCAGCAGACATCGCAAAAAACACATTATCACTACACTTCACTCGAAAATAATTCTGTTTGCCCAACTGTAAAGGCAGTTGCACTACGGCTTCACCGTTATTGGCTTGCCGAGCAGCTAATAAGCTGAAATGTTCCCCCTGATCTTGACTCAGGTCAATGTCAACATATTGACAAGCAATGGGGGCTTGATCAGTACCTGCCACATTCCACTGAATGGTTTCTGTGCTGCCTGCGCGCAAAGTTTTGCCATTGGGTGCTATTACGGCAAAGCGGCTGCCGGTTTTAATCACCCGTAATAACATGTCATCAAACGCAACGCTCTTACCATCGCGTACCGTGAGACGAAAATTGAGTGTGCGGGTACGGCTAGGTAATATTTCTCCTTTGGTTTGGCTATTGCCCAGTAAATCAGCCATGCGCGGTATAGTGCGAATAGGGTTTTTACTGGGTAAATAAGAGCGGATAATGGCATTGTCGCCGCTGTCTTGGTCAACATAACTAGCAGTCCCTGCATCCATTTGTTCCCAAGCGTAAGTTAGACTGTCACCATCCGCATCGCTCGCTGAGCCTTGTAGTAGAAAAGGCGTATTGGCAGGAATTGTATAATTGCGTCCAGCCTCGATAGAAGGCTTTTGATTATTCAAAGCGCTGATTTGTGCACAGCTTGCGCCAATGCCATTTTCAATATAATGATGAATTTCCGCAATAGAAGCGGCATGAAACATGCTGTCAGCACTTGTTTGTAGATTGTCCTGACCACAAATACCCGCATAAGACATTACCGTGCTACCACTGCCCGGCTCATAAGCACTTGCAGCGTCACGATTATTGCCGCGACAACTATTTTTTAAACCATTAAAGGTATGATTCGCCCCAAACTGATGGGCAATTTCATGAGCGACATAGCTAATATCAAATGTATCTCCCAAAGGCGAAGACAAACCTGTTGCGCCGCGTGCTTTATAATTATTCATACACACTACGCCAACATAAGAGCGTCCACCACCCGATGTACCAAACACATGCCCAATGTCATAGGCCTGATCGTCTAAGCTAGCCTTAAGATGCGTTTGGTTTTCCAAAATCATCATACCAATATTATTATTGGTATAAGGGTCAGTGGCTGTATCGGTGTATACCAAACTTTCATCGCTGACTAATTGCAAACGGATGGCAAGATCCCGCTCATATAAGTAGTTGATACGATTCAAACTTGTCACAATACCGCTAAAACCACCCATCGCTGTGCCACCATGTTTAGCGGTATATTCAGCCGTAGCCGCAATGGCAATACGATAGGTATATAAGTACTCCCCTGCTGCTTTACTGCGACGTGCAAGATTTTTCAGTGCAGTACGTATTGAGGTATCAGCTTGATGCGTATCACAACGATAGTCATCACGGAAAAAGCGGGCATTACTGCGTTGACTAAAGCTGGCATAAATACGCTCTCCCATTACGGTTTGTGGATCAATAAACACCGTGTCACCATTAGGTAATTCCAGCATAGCGTGAAAACCAGCAGTCGTGAAATCAATCACACCGCCTAATAGCTTATTATCTAAAGCATGAATCGTCCAAGTAGCAATAGTTGGGTATCGCGCCGCCAATTGTGGTGCTAAAGTTTGCCTAGGTATAATGGAAACACTAGCAAAATCACCATTTGGCAAGGGTAATTGTACCGCTTGAAGCGGAACTACGGATATCTGCTGACTTTTAGCTTGCAATGTTGCAGTCGCTTGTAGGGCGGCCTGTTCTAGTTGCTGACGCAAAGCCAATTCATCCAAGTACAAAGCGCGGTAAGCAGACAACTGTTCTGTTGTTTCAAGTTCCAGAGAACGCGCCGCAAAACCTTGTTCTGAAAGTGCTTTATCTTGCCAAGGAGATTCAAAAGACCAGACTTGTAAAGGACTTAATAATAGTAAGCTAATACCCAAAAATACTGAAAAGCGCATAAATCCAATCTCCAAGATTAATAAAGAAGACTTATCAAATCCTAGAAAAATGGATACAAAATAGATTGTGATTTCAGGAGTGATGGCGTTAAGAACACGCTAAGCGGAAAATATTTATATTATTCACTATTAAGAAAAATTATTTAATAGCCGCATTAAAATAATAATAAGCCAAAAAATATTTACAAATAAAAACAACGACTTAAAAATACATAATTATAAAAAACCTACCAGATGTATTAAACTGGTGACGAACTTTGAAATAAGCGCTGGACAATGGGCGACGAATGGTAAATACCTATTAGCATTAAACATCGCCCAACTTGACAAACCATTTATCGGAAAAATAAAAACGCCCGTAATACCATAAATTTTATGGAAGGCAAACTATTATGTGACGCAGCCGTTGCTGTTGGAAAAGCGGCCATCCGTTGGGCGCAACAAGATGTCAAGACAGGTCTTGTTGAGTGAGGATGGTTTTAATCACGACAGGACATTTTTCATAACAGCAACGACCTCCAGATAAACCCAGCGAGCCGCCCGGTCAATAGCCACCAACAGGTAATGTTTCTGAGCGTCATCAGGCCTATTGGGCAGGTATTTAATGTCAACATGCACATAGCCCGGCTCATAGTCCTTAAAGGTCTTTGTCTTTGCTGGCACTTCCTCTGATCACTCAGCAGATAAGGCCTTCAGGGAATTCACCCCATGACGCTTCAATAAACGCGTCAAGGAAGAGCGCGTTAAAGTCGGGCAGATAAACTCACGGCTGATGACTAACAGATCATCCAGCGTCAGCAAGAGTGAACGGCGCAGGCGCAACATCACCACGATTGCTTCCTGAATGTGATTCAGTGAAGTCTTCATGTGAACTGATCATGCTGATGCCATTTTCTGATGGTGTCACGGCTGACATTAAAATGCTGAGCGACTTGTGCCAAGGTCATATGACCTTGGCTTGCATGGATCTCTTCATGTATTTTAAGTATTGTCCGGGCTTCACTATGGATGTTCATAGGTAGTTTGACTCGCAATCAGTCAATTCATCCATTGACGGACACGGTTGAGTTTATCAGAACCGAAGCATCTATGATCTGGCGAATCTTGATACATACCCGATGCTCTTGCTGCTTACAGACACTTCTTAGAACGTACTGGGGAGAAACGATGGTTTTCATATGAACGATACGTGTCAAATGACCCAAGTGGTAGAATAACACTAAAAAATATGATACTTGAAGCTCAACAAGCAACAATATCCACATACAAAGCAAATTTTTCTAGTAAAGCTTTACCTATAGACTACATGATTTCTGGAACAGCACTATCTGCCAGTTCAGCCAGCCCCACTTTTTCATATCCAAAAACGGAAAATTGGCAAAAAGCAATTGGGGCACATATATTTTGGATTAGCGCAGATATTCATGCTGAAAAAACTAGAACTGGTAAAATATCTTTTGAAACAGTCATGACTACCAATATTGAAGACATGTACAACTTCAACCCGAGCCAGAAAGATATTGCTACAGGCATACCCGATTCAGAAAATGGTCGTTTAGCAACTTCTGGGTTAGCCCGACAATATCTAAATTACTCTCAAATTTCAAAAGCTTTTTCATGGGAAGGCCTCTCGGCTGGAACAAAAGTTACAGTAAAAAATCAACCTACTCGAAGGACAAGGCAATCATCAGATAATAGAAGGATTAGAAATAGACTATGAAGATGCTATCGATTTTATTATTTTTTTTATTAGCATCTTGCACAAAAAATACTACAGGAGATTTTCCTATGGAGACTAGTCTTGAAAAGTTAAGCCAATACATAAGCTTGCCTGAATATGCTCTAGAAGCAAAATGGACTGTTATAGAAAATAGTCCAAACGATTGGTCATTAGTAGCTCTAATCAGCATAAACAAAGAAAAAGTCGGAGAAATGAAAAGAGAAATCTTGAATGAAATAAGAATAATTCCAAAACTAGAGTGGTTTCCCGAACAGTTAATCAGCGAACTTGAGTCTTACAATGAAGACTATTATCTGGTGAAACCTAAAAAGTTCAAAGCCAACGATTTTTACTCATCCCCATTATCTTATGGTTATTATATGTTATACGACAATGACAATACTTTACTACTTCACTTGTTTACTACTTGAGTTTCGTTTAAATCTCAAGATCCGCCTGATCATAAACTCTCTTTTTGAAAATTTCTGGCTTTTCCCTGTACCATCGTTTCATCGCTTTCACAGGAGTCAAGTGCCCCAGATTCCGCTGAACAATTGGGTGATTATACACCTAATTATAATGCTCCAGAGTCGTTATCATGGCTTCAGCGGAACGAAAGTAGGTTGACTTCACCATTTGTGATATACGACCATTGAATCGCTCCACCCTGCCATGGGTTTGCGGGTGCTTAGGTGGAATCAGGCGGTGCTCAATGCTCAGCTCAAGATAGGTTTTGTCGAAGGCGTGTTTATCGGTAGGCTGACGTTCACCGTTAGCGATAAAGCGATCGGTAAATTCTTTACCCTTGTCGGTGAGGATGGTTTTAACAACCACTGAGCATTTTTCATAGCAGCGCTTGATAAAGGCCGCTGCTGTTTTTGCTGTCTTGTCGGTAACGACCTCCAGATAAACCCAGCGGGTCGCCCGGTCAATAACCACTAACAGATAACGCTTCTGAGCATCATCAGGCCTATTGGGCAAGTATTTAATGTCAACATGCACATAGCCCGGTTCATAGTCCTTAAAAGTCTTTGGTTTTGTCTCTGCTGGCGCTTCCTCTGATCACTCAGCAGATAAGGCCTTCAGGGAATTCACCCCATGACGCTTCAATAAACGCGTCAAGGAAGAGCGCGTTAACATCGGGCAGATAAACTCACGGCTAACGACTAACAGATCATCCAACGCCAGTAAGAGTGAACGACGCAACATCAACACGATTGCTTCCTGAATGTGATTCAGTGAAGTATTCATGTGATGTGGACGATGTGAGCGGTCTTCAAACTGATCACGCTGACGCCACTTTCTGATGGTGTCACGGCTGACATTAAAATGTTGGTCGGTTACTTTTAATTTGAACGAAGAAAAAATTGCAGGGGTTGTGATTGGAGGACTATGCTTGTAGTCAGGAAGCTGGAGCTGCGATAAGGACGATACAATGTATAAAGGAATCACATTAGTTTTTCTGCTGGTGCTGCTAACCCGCTGTTTTGCCGCAGAA
>PDPH01000018.1 GCA_002747435.1 Pseudomonadota bacterium | reverse complement strand
GCGGTTAGCCAACGCGAGTATGGATGCTTTATGTTGCTCGGAATCATGGCTATAACTAATGAAAACCTTAGGAGAGTCTGGTGGCACGGGGTTCCTCCTGTTTGGGTGATGTTTTAGCCGATTGTACCGTTAATATGGTGATTTTGACCAGTAATATGCTGTTTTAACAAAAGGTTTCGTGAATATCTTTTTTCAAGAGTTAACCGCTGCTACCGCATATTTTCCCGTCCCATTCCAAAGCCCATATTTCCAGTTTGTGAATACTCCCTCGTCTGATTAATCTCATCAGGCTTATGCTAGTTATTATTGCTATTGCGCTAATGTTTTGAATAAAACTTTAGAGTTACGCTTGTAGTTATATAATTGTCTCTTATTGGCGGGCAAATTATCGATACCTGTCTCCACAAAGCCGCGCTCACGGAACCAGTCTGTCGTTTGGGTGGTGAGCACCATGAGTATGGTCTTGCCTTGCGCTTTAGCTAATTTGGCTATGGCATTGAGTAGTTGTTCGCCACGATGAGCCGTGCGGTAATGAGCATGAACAGCCAGACAAGCCAATTCACTAATCTGTGGATCATCTGTGGCATACAAGGCAGCACAAGCAATGATTTGTTGATCGCGCTCCACTACTTGGAAATTGCTGATTTCCAGCTCTAGCTGTTCCCGCGAGCGTTTAACCAATGTGCCACTGTGTTCTAATGGGCGAATGATTTCAAGAATGCCGCTAATGTCCTCTACAGTCGCTTGGCGGATGCTTTCAAATGGATTGGCTGAGATCATGCAGCCTACGCCGTCACGGGTGTATAACTCCAGTAATAAAGCACCCTCAAGATGAGCCTCTAATAAATGCACTCGTTCTACCTTATGTTGCAAAGCGTCGATCATCATGGGAAGTAGTGCATGTGCATTTGGGTATTGTCGAGCTTCTTCCAGCGTAAGCTCTGTGGGTAAATTCAAAGGAGTATGAGATAAGAATAAAACTTTGTCAGCTTGTAAAGCTTGTGCAGTTTCTACGGTTAGCTGTTCATAGCGTAAATTGTAAGCTTCTCCACTAGGGGAGTAACCCAAGGGAGATAATAATACTACATTGCGATTTTCTAATTGCAGGCGAATGGCTTGATGATTAATCCGGCGAATCTGGCCGGTGTAGCCATAGTCTATGCCATCTAAAATGCCTACCGGGCGTGCAGTCACAAAATTACCAGAAATAATATGCTGCCCAGCCACTGTATTCATGCGTTGGCTAAGCGCATAAGCAAGGGTGTTTTCTATTTGAATACGTACAAAGCCACAAGCTTCTTTCGCCGCTTGTAATGCGACTGAGTCGGTAATGCGTAAATCATGATGATAGTGAATCGGATGTTGTAATGTTTGCAAGCGATTATCAATCTGAGGGCGTGTGCCGTGTACCAAAATAACGCGCACGCCCAAAGTCACAATAATGGCTATATCTTGCAGAATACGGCGAAAATTAGCTTGTTCCAGCACTTCACCCGGCATGGCAATAACAAACACGCGCTCACGGTGTTGGCGAATATACGGACTGGCCTCACGAAAAAAATCAACGCTGTTACCAGCAGGTATATCCCGCTGACTGACTGGGGGGCTGGGCTTTGATTCTGGCATAGGGTTGTTGGTTTAGGGTTTAATCAGCCGTGAAGGCATTTTGTATCCATTGAGGTTCTGTATTCGTGTCCAGCGTAATGACATCAAAGCGTGCGGGAAGATCAATGGGGTGGCACAGCAGATAATGTTGTGCGGTACGGATTATACGCTGTTGTTTACGCCAGTCTATACTACCCAATGCGCCACCAAATTGTTGATGGCGGCGGTAGCGTACTTCCACAAAAATCAAGTGCGTCTGGTCTTTGCAGATAATGTCAATCTCACCGCTGCGTAATTGATAATTACGTTGTAGGATAAGCAAACCTTGAGCCTGTAAAAATTCACAGGCTTGGTCTTCCGCTTGTTGTCCGCGCAGGCGAGTTGTTGTCACTTTTACGCTTATTCCAAGGGTGTAGGCACGCCATTAATAAAGGTTGCCAGATTCAGGCGACGCTGAATGCTGTGATTAGGGCCCAAACGTATATCACCCGTTTTACCACGCAACTGTTGTCGTTGGGCTAGTGCGGGTAATTGGGCTGCAATCATGGCTGCATCAGCACCCATCGCATACAAACGAGGAAATTTGAGCAGATTGAGACTGCCGTTCTTAATGCCCTCTAGTACTAGGGGGATTTCGGTATAAATAGTGCCATCAAGGTCGACATCTTTATTAGGTTCGGAACGACCCGAGAAAATATGAGAAGTCGCATATACGGGCAGCATGCCTGCTTGTGCTTGCAATAAAGGGCGCAAAAGACGTGCTTGAGTGGGTGATGCACCCAGAAATACCATGTTTGCTCCTCGGCCATTGGCTAATGCGGTTTGTACGTGTTGTAGATAAGTGCCCGCATCACGATTGGGATAATTAACCAAACTAATCACTTGACCACCGTGTGATTGATAAACTCTGATGAAGCTGTCAGCTAGTCGTTTACCCCAAGCCGAATCCGGTACCATGACAATAGCCTGTCGTTGGCCTCGCGCTGTGGTTAATTCTGCTATTTGTTGAGCCTCATCTTCGGGTGATAAGCCAAACTGGAATAATGTAGGCGGTGAGGCGACTTCGGTATTGTAGTTAAGGGTTAAAATAGGCACGCTTAAAGCCTGTGGGTTACGTAGCAATACGGCTAAAGCTTCTTTGTCCAAAGGGCCTACAACAATATTAGCACCATCCGCGACCGCTTGTTGGTATTGTTGTAAAGCATTATTGGCACTCACACTATAAAGTTTGGTGTGACCACCTTGACTGGCTTGAACCTCTTGAATGCCTTGATAAATTTCTGCGCTAACTGCGGCTAAAGGGCCTGATTGTGTGAGCAGTACGGCCATTTTATCACTGGCTTGTGGTAAGGCGATTGTTGTAGCAGCCATAGGTGGAGTTTGGATAGCAGCAAGGGGGGCGGATGGATAAGCTGAGCTGGTGTATTGTTGTTGTCCGCTATAATTAGGAATGGCAGTGCCGCCTAGCTGTATAGCGCGGTTGCGCACTAATAAAACCTTATCACGTAAGCCGGGTGATAAGGGTGCTAATCCACGTGGTAGCAAGCCTAAGGCTTGATTAGCTTGTTTATTTTGTAAGGCGAGTAAGGCTTGAATGTATTGATAGCGAGCAAAATTTTCGCCTTGTAAACTCGCAGGTGGGATGCGTTGTAAATAACTGTTAGTTAAATGGTTTTCGCCTAAAGAGGCTGCTAGTTCAGCAGCTTGAAGAATGATGCGTTCACGTTGTGGTGACGCATAGGAAAAGGCTGAGCGATAATAAACATCAGCGGCTGCTTGTTTTTTGCCTTGCGCCAGCAGTTGATTGCCTAATTCTATGCTAGGCTTGACGACTGTTTTGGAAGGTACTGCTGGTGTTAATCGTGGAATAGATGAGGTGGAGTTTGCGGGTGTTTGGGTACGTTTAGTTGGCCGTGGTAATCTAGCAGCTTGTGTGCGAGTTTGGTGTTGAGCGGTATGTTGCTTAAAAGGGGCACGACGGCCTGAAGGGTGTTGGCCAAAATTCCAAGTTGGTCTTGCAGCTTGAGCTTCTGTTTCGATGGGTATTGCGTCCAGCGGGAGGTTATTGCCTACCGCCGCTTTTGGAATAACAGGAGCTGAGGGAGTGCAAGCATGTAATAAGCCCAGTAATGTAAGAATGATGAGTGGATAGAGTTGACGCAAGCCGCTGCTTCTCATGTTGTAATGTCCCGCAATTCAACGAAATTTAAAGGTAAGGCTTTAGCCCTGAATAAGGATGAAGTCTGATTTTATCCTGATTAGTTATTAAGTTTTATGTCAGGCTGGCCGGTTTTTTTAAAAGGTTTATCATTATAAGTAATGTCCCTGCTTTTGAGTAGTTCACACAAGCGTCATTTAGAGTAATTTTATGACTTCTACCCTTTATATTGTTGCCACACCCATTGGTAATCTGGGCGATATGACTGCCCGTGCTATCCAGATTCTAAGTTCTGTAGAGAGAATCTACGCTGAAGATACACGCAATAGTCAGGGGTTATTGACGCATTTTGGCATAAAAAGCGCGTTAAGCAGTTTGCATGAGCATAATGAGTCAGCACGCATTGACAAGATTCTGGCTGAGCTGGAGCAGGGTCTGGATGTGGCTTTAATCAGTGATGCAGGCACGCCCTTGATTAGTGATCCTGGCTACCGTTTGGTCAAAGCAGTGAGCGCTGCCGGTTATCGAGTTGCTCCTATACCTGGTGCAAGTGCTTTGATTGCAGCTTTATCGGTGGCAGGCTTACCAAGTGATCGCTTTGTTTTTGAAGGATTTTTGCCCGCCAAACCGGCGGCGAGACGTGTTGCTTTAGAAAATTTGAAGCAAGAACAACGTACCTTGATATTTTATGAGTCTAGCCATCGCATTGCTGCTTTATTGGATGATGTGCTTATGGTTTTGGGTGGTGAGCGTGAAATCAGTTTGGCGCGTGAGCTAACAAAGCTTTATGAGCAAGTGTATCGTGGCAGTTGTGCTGCTTTACGTGAGCAAATGCTTAATGATACTTATATGCAAAAAGGTGAGTTTGTGGTGATGCTGGCCGGCGCAGAAGCTCGGTCAACCGCCACTTCCGTAAGCTTGGAGCACGAAACCTTATTGAAGGTTTTGTTAGAAGAGGGCTTACCGATCAAGCAACTTGCCCGTATTGCAGCCCGGTTAACCGGACTGCCCAAGAATCATCTCTATCGTCAGGCCATGTCTTTATCAGCTTTAGACTCAGCAGGTGGTTCGTCCAAGTCTGACGCTGACTCAGCTTGATGAGCCACTGCTAATAGCTGTTCTAGTTCGTCAGGCTCAGTTGCCTGTGAAGGATCATTGATGACCACCAGTTTATCTGGATCAAGTGCTTTGATTTGTGTAGCTGTTTCCAAAGGGATCAGACAGCGTTTGCCGTCCATAAACGTAATCGCTAGATTACCTGCTGCTAGTTCCGTTTGTTGGGCTGCGGTTACAAACACATATTTGACCGTTTCTCCCACCACAAAATTGTAGCGAATAGACGCATCTGCAATATTTTGCTGATGATTAGCAATCAGTTCACGAATAGCCTGACGGGTCTGGCGTTTCCGTTCAGCTTGTTCGCGGCGACGCTTTTCCTCTGCTTCGCGCTCTTGACGCTCCACTTGGTCGCGCTTACGGTAAAATTGCGCCAGATCAGAAGGCGGACGCGATGGACGTGATTTGTCCGTTGCCGGGGCTGCTTGCTTAACGGTTTTGTTAGCATTTTGCGGCATCTTCTGGGGGCGACGTTCACCCTTACTCATCGTTGATTTGCCGGGGCGGGCATTGGATGAGCGAGCTTGAGTGGCTTTGGCGCGTGCTTTTTCCTTTTGTTGCTGCTTTTCTTGCTCGGCTTGGGAAATTTGTTCCTGGCTAATCAGGCCGGCTTTGAGCAACTGTTCACTGAGCGAGTTTGACATTTTATGGATTAGCTTTGATCAGAGTGTATCGAGTTCAGCTTTAATAGCATTACTAATAGCTTTCATTTCACCTATACCATTAACACGTTTAAGTAAACCTTTTTCATCATAGTAATGAATGAGCGGGGCGGTATTAACTTCATAAACTTTCAGGCGGTTGCCAATCGTCTCTTCATTGTCATCCGCGCGATGATAAAGATGATTACTGCCACACGCATTACAGACGCCTTCCTGTGTCGGTGGTGAGTAATAGGTATTGTAAACAGCGCCACAGTCCTTGCAAGATAGGCGACCTGTTAAACGTTTTAGTAAAACGTCAAAATCAACATCAATTAATAAGCCTGCTTGTAAGGGTTGGCCTATTTCTTCCAGTAAGGCATCCAAGCTTTCGGCTTGGCTTAGATTGCGTGGAAAGCCATCTAGTACAAAGCCATCGGCTGCATCGGTTTCTTGCAGGCGCTCACGAATCATGCCAAGTACAATGTCGTCTGATACGAGTTCGCCAGCATCCATGGCTTGTTTGGCTTTTAAGCCAAGTTCAGTGCCCGCACTAACTGCTGCACGCAATAAGTCTCCCGTAGAAATTTGCGGGATATGATAAATTTTAGTAAGACGCTGTGCCTGAGTTCCTTTACCAGAACCCGGGGCGCCCAATAAGACGATCCGCATGTTTGTAGACTCCTTATCTGCTCCAATCTAAAGTTGTTTCCTTATACTCTAATTAAATGTTGCAGTGCAAGTTGGATTCAACAGCCGCTATAATAGCCTTATTTTAACCAAAGGTAGATCAGACATGAATATGGACAAAATTGCAGTAGGTAAAGATGTACCCGAGTCAGTCAATGTTATTATTGAGATTCCAGCGCAGTCTTCACCCGTAAAATACGAAGTAGACAAAGAAAGTGGAGCTTTATTGGTTGATCGTTTTATGTCTGCGCCGATGTTTTACCCTGCTAACTATGGTTTTGTACCCCATACTTTGTCAGATGATGGCGATCCTGTGGATGTGTTAGTGGTAACACCTGTACCGCTGGTTCACGCTTGTGTCATCCCGGCGCGCCCGGTTGGTGTTTTAAATATGTCGGATGAGGCGGGTCAAGATGCAAAAATAGTCGCTGTGCCTGCGGGCAAATTGTCACCTGAGTACAAGAACATTACTTCTTATACGCAATTGCCAGAATTATTAATTCAACAAATCCAGCACTTCTTCGAGCGCTATAAAGAACTAGAGCCTGGCAAATGGGTCAAAGTCGATGGTTGGGCGGATGCAGAGGCGGCTAAACAAGAGATTTTGGATAGTATTCGTCGCTATGAAGAACAAGCCTGATTGGCATGGCACTTAAGATTGCCTAAGGTCAAAATATTTGCTGGGTTTCTGGTGATTAAGCACACAGATGCCCAGCAAGGGCTACAGTTGCTCTAAACGCTTATATTTAATTCTTACTGACATTAGTTCTTAAAATTAAATCTGTATATTAAGCCATTTTCTTCAAAATCAATTTTTGGCAGTAGCATGGGCGAGCGTCTTTCCATTAAAACCGAGCGCGACGAGCAGATTTTGTTTAATTCGCGCGCTATTGTGGCGGCTGTTATTGTGCTGTGTGCATTGCTGGCTATTGTGCTGCGCCTTTACTTTCTTCAAGTAAAAGATCACCAACACTATACGGCTTTATCTGAGAAAAACTATCAAAAACATATTCCTATTCCACCGACACGCGGGCAGATTTATGACCGCAATGGTGTGCTGCTTGCGGATAATAAGGCGCAATACGTATTGGAAGTCGTGCGCGACAATATTGAAGATCAGAATGGTGATGGCCGTAAAAGTATGGCTGATCTGGATATTTTATTGGAACGGCTCAACCGCATTGTTCCATTAAGTGAAAAAGAAATTCGTATTTTTAAGCAGAAGGTCGGCAATCTCAGTCGCTATCAATCCACGCCTTTAAAAGAAAACATGAGTGATGATGAAGTGTCTATGTTTGCGGTCAATCAGCCTCGTTTTTCAGGTGTTTACCTTGTGCGGCGTATGCAGCGTTATTATCCCCTGCTGGAAATTGCTAGCCATGTCGTTGGTTATGTTGGACGTATTGACGAACGTGATTTAACACGGGTGGACGCTGATGAGTATGCCGGCAGTACCCATATTGGCAAGATCGGTATTGAGGCAGCGCATGAGGAGCGTTTACACGGTGTTACAGGTTATACCTTAGTACGGGTAGACGCTCACGGCCAGCATCAGGATATATTGGATAAAAAGAACCCAATTGCTGGTGAAAATCTGACCTTGGGTTTGGATATTCGTTTGCAGCTTAAAGCGGAGTCTTTATTAAAAGGGGAACGTGGTGCGATTGTTGCGATTGAGCCGCAGACGGGAGAAATTTTGGCTTTAGCCAGTGTGCCAACTTTTGATCCCAACTTATTCGTTGATGGTATCTCGCATAAAAATTACTCTAAATTGCGTGATGATCCTGATCGTCCTTTGTATAACCGTGCTTTGCAAGGTGCTTATCCACCAGGTTCAACGATTAAGCCAATGGTTGCAATGGCTGGTCTGCATGAAAAGGTGGTATGGGCGGGTAAAACGATTTATGACCCTGGCTTTTTCCAAATACCAGGCCACCGTCACCGCTACCGCGATTGGAAACGCTCAGGACATGGTATGGTTGATCTGAATCACGCCATTGCGGAGTCCTGTGATACTTATTTTTATGACCTTGCTTATCGTATGGGTATCGATAGATTCTCTGCTTATATGAAGCGTTTTGGTTTTGGTGAGCCGACGGGGGTTGACTTGCCTTCTGAGTCAGGCGGTTTAATGCCTACGCCGGCTTGGAAACAGCGCCGCCACAGCCAAAATTGGTATCCGGGTGATACGGTTAATATTGGTATCGGGCAGGGTTATTGGTTGGCAACGCCCTTACAGTTGGCGCATGCCACTTCAATCATTGCCATGCGTGGAAAACGCATTCGTCCACGTTTGTTGCGTGGCTATAGTGCGTCGAAAGATGCTCCTTTGATTACGTTGAAGCCGGAAGTTCTGGCGGATGTGTCTATGGAGGATAAGGCACATTGGAATTCAGTCGTAAATGGCATGATCAATGTCATGCACTCTACTTATGGTACAGCGCGTCGTGTTGGTAAGAAAGCACCTTACAAAATAGCCGGTAAAACGGGAACCGCACAGGTGTTTGGTTTGGCGCAAAACGCTCGTTATGATGCTTCTAAACTAGACAAGCGGTTGCATGATCATGCTTTATTTGTTGGTTTTGCACCTGCTGAAGCACCGCGAATTGCAGTTGCAGTCATTGTTGAAAATGGTGGTGGTGGTAGTTCAACTGCCGCGCCATTGGCTCGTAAAATCATGGATGCTTATTTACTGGAAAAATATAATGACGAAGAGTCTGAGGCAGAAGCTGGCGCTACGCGGCGTAGTGGGGGGATTGATCGGTGATTAGTGGTTTGCTGCCACCTTCTGTAGTACGCATGGTGCAGCGTATTGATCCTGTATTATTGGCTGCTTTGTCTTTGCTGATTTTTTGGGGGGGCGTCACACTTTATAGTGCTGGGGATGAGAGTAATTCCTTATTATTCCGCCAAGGTATTAACTTTGCAGTGGGTGTGCTGGCCATGTTGATATTCTCCCAAGTTCGTAGCAAGACCTTGAGGCAGTTTGCCGTATGGATATATGGTGCAGGTGTTTTTCTGCTGATTTTGGTGTTGTTGGTTGGGGTTACCAAAAAAGGTGCTCAACGTTGGTTGTATGTCGGCATTGATTTCCAACCCTCTGAAGTGATGAAGTTGGCTGTGCCTATGATGGTGGCTTATTTCTTTTCAGATCGTTCCTTGCCTCCTAAATTTACCGATATTTTACTGGCACTCGTGATTGTGATGTTGCCAGCGGTTTTTATTATGAAACAACCTGATTTGGGTACAGCTTTGTTGATTGCGGTGTCCGGTTTGTTTGTTATTTATTTAGCGGGTATTTCTTGGTGGTTGATGGGGGGGGCTATGGTGATGGTTGCAGTGGCGGCTCCCTTAATGTTCTTTTATGTATTGCGTGATTATCAACAACAAAGAGTCTTAACACTGCTTAATCAGGAAGCTGATTTGCAAGGGACTGGTTATCATATTCATCAATCCAAAATAGCAATTGGTTCTGGCGGTCTTGAGGGTAAAGGTTGGTTGCATGGAGACCAATCGCATTTAGACTTCTTACCTGAGCGGCATACTGACTTTATTTTTGCGGTTTTTGGGGAAGAGTTTGGTTTCGTTGGTAATTTATTACTGATGGGTTTGTATACTTTTATTATTTTTCGTGGTTTGTATTTGGCCTCTAAGGGGGAGGATACCTTCGCACGTTTATTAGCAGGTAGTTTGAGCTTAACCTTTTTTATTTACCTTTTGGTCAATACTGGGATGGTCAGTGGCGTATTGCCCGTCGTAGGCGTGCCTTTGCCTCTGGTAAGTTATGGCGGGACTTCTATTGTTACGCTGATGAGTGCATTTGGTATCATTATGGGTATGAAAAAGCGTAAACGTATTTATCAAGCGGAAAGCTAGCGTTTGGGGTTTTTTCGGCTAGGGTCTGTGTTAGACTCAAGGCGGGGCGATTGTTGAATGGATTAAACATGATAATAACGATGATTGGAAAACAACAAATAATTCGGGCAGTAGGGCTTGCTGTCTTTGGCTTGCTGACTGGCTGTAGTTGGTTGCCACAACAAAACGATCAGGATGATTTAAGCGCTGTTTCTGTTCCACCCTTGCAAGTGGATAGCCGCAAAACCTGTGGAAATGAGCCTAGTTATTCTCTGAACGGTAAAACTTATCAGGTTTTGTCAACAGCAAGCACTTATGTGGAAGAAGGTCTAGCGACATGGTATGGCGCTGAGTACCAAGGGACGGAAACCGCAGGTTGTGAGCGTTTTGATATGAATGCGTTTTCAGCGGCACATCGTACTTTGCCATTGCCCAGTTTTGTCAGGGTTACACATTTGGGGAACGGTCGCTCTGTTATTGTACGAGTCAATGATCGTGGCCCATTTGACAATAAAGGCTTAATTCAACTGTCATTTGCAGCAGCAAATGCTTTAGGTATGACGGGTGGCAAAGGTGGTGTCGCTAAAGTGCGTATAGAGGGTTTGGATGAGCAGGGGCAGTCCAGTCTTTCAGTGGCTCGTCCTCCTGTCGCTGTTGCGACATCACCCCAAGCTACTCTGCCACCTAAACGCAAGAAGAGATTAACACCTGCTCAAGCGCGTGAAATTGAACGGGCTAAGCAAAGTGGTACAAGCTTTTATGTGGTTATCGATAATTATGAAACCCAGGAAGATGCCTTGGATATGTTTGTACGTTTGACCTCTGTAGGTTTAAGCAAGACAGAAATGGCTACAGCAGTATTGAAAGGGCGAACTTTGCATCAAGTGCGCATTGGTCCATTATATGTGCAAGATCAAATTGATAATGTTAAGGACACGCTTGAAAGTAACGGGTTGGCAACCTTCAGGGTTGTTGAGGTGGAACAATGATCTGGTATGACAGGATGTTTGGAAAAATCGTTTTAGTAGCTTTGCTTTTATTTGGCTTAATAACAGGAGTACCGGCTCAGCAGAGTACGCCTGCTTCTGATAATCAGGTAGTCTCACTGGCTGCGGGTGCGCCTGATGTGGATGCGAATAGTTTCTTACTGGTTGATTTTCAAAGCGGTGAGGAGTTGGTGGCGTTTAATCCAAATAAAACCGTAGAGCCTGCTAGTATTACTAAGCTTATGACGGCTTATTTGATTTACCGTGATTTGAGTAAAGGCGCGATCAGCATAGATGACGAGGTGTTGATTAGCCAGAAAGCTTGGGAGATGAAAGGTTCGCGTATGTTCGTTGAGCCTGGCAAAAAAGTCCCTATGGAAAAAATGCTGCGTGGTTTGATTGTACAGTCAGGTAATGACGCAGCGGTTGCTTTGGCTGAGCATGTCGCAGGTACGGAAAGTGCGTTTGTGCAACGTATGAATGAGACAGCTCAGGAACTGGGTATGACAGGCACGCATTATGAGAATGTTTCTGGATGGCCTGGTGAGCGTCACTATACGACAGCCCGCGATATTGTGACTTTAACTCGTGCTCTCATTAGTGAGTTTCCCGAGCGTTATAAACTGTATTCAGAAAAAGAATTTACTTATAACAATATTAGGCAATATAACCGCAATAAGCTGTTATGGCGTGATTCGAGTGTCGATGGTGTTAAAACAGGCCATACAGAATCAGCCGGTTATTGTTTAGTAGCCTCAGCAAAGCGCGATAATATGCGCTTGATTTCTGTCATTTTGGGCGCTAAGGATGAAAATAGCCGCTCTGAGACTAGTCAGCGTCTATTGGAATTCGGTTTCCGTACCTTTGAGACGCATAAACTTTATAAAGCAGGTGATGCTTTATCTGAAGTGCGTATTTGGCAAGGTGAAAAACCCGCTGTCGCAGCGGGCGTGATTGCTGATTTTTATGTTAGCTTACCTAAAGGTCGTTATGATCAATTGAAAGGCGTGATTCAATTTGACAAATCCATTACTGCGCCCATTCGTCGTGGTGATATTTTGGGGCGCATTGTGTTGTCTGATCAAGAAACGATCTTAAAAGAAGCGCCTTTGTTAGCTTTGGAGGATATTGCCGAAGGTGGTTTGTGGCGACGCGTTTCAGACAGTGTGCAGAAGTTCTTCGCTGATTGAGTTATTAAAGGGAATTTTATTGAGTGTGTATTCTCAAGGAGTCCGACATGGATGAATTTTCCCGCTCAGAGCTTGTTATGGATTTTCCCTGTGCTTTTCCAATCAAGGTAGTAGGGCAGGCAGGGAACGCTTTGACGGAGCGTATTTTGGAAATCGCACAGCGCCATGACCCTGAGTTTGTGTTTGATGTTAATGTGCGTCGCAATGAAAGCCGAACAGGCAAATACCATAGTTTTACTTTGGCGATTACAGCAACGAGTCGGGAACAGTTGGATGCGATTTACCGCGATTTGCGTGATTGTGAGTTAGTACTGTGGGCAATATAGTTGCCCGTTATTTGGGGACAGGGCTAGACTATCATGGGGTCTGGCAACAAATGCAAACATTCACATGCGAGCGCACCGCAGACACACAGGATGAATTGTGGTTATTAGAACATCGCCCCGTCTTTACTTTAGGACGTAATGCTAAACACGAACATGTTTTAGCGGCGGGCGATATTCCAGTGATTCAAGTGGATCGAGGGGGACAAGTGACTTATCACGGCCCCGGGCAGTTAATCGTTTACTTGTTGCTGGATATTAGGCGCAAAGGCTTGGGTGTGCGCGAATTAGTCGTGCGGATTGAGCAAGCGATTATTGATTTACTCGCACACTATCAAGTGAGTGGATTGGGTAATAGAAAGGCGCCTGGGGTGTATATTGATAACCGTAAAGTGGCTGCTTTAGGTTTGCGAGTGAGCAAAGGCTGTACGTATCACGGTTTAGGTTTGAATGTGTGTATGGATACAGAGCCATTTCAACGCATTAATCCCTGTGGTTATCCGGGCTTACAAGTAACGCAATGTTGCGATTGGGGCATGCCGGACAATGCGCTAGAGTTGACGGGCGATCTATGTGCTTATCTTGCTAAACAATTAGGCTATGACCAAATTGAATGGCAAGTTAGTTAGATAAGGTATTAGATACGATAAGTGGTGGCAGTCATGATTTTCGACATGATGGGCATCATAATTTTACGTACAGGCCAAGGTAGTTTCACGCCTCCGGCTTGTACCGCAGCGTTGCCGTGCCGTATTTCATCTTCTTTCATTTGTTGTAGAATAACGGTGCTGGGCAGATCATTAGGCGGTAAGCGGGTCAAATGCTGATTTAAATGTTGTTCTACCTGGTCTTCCGTTTCCTTCACAAAACCTAAGCTCCATTTATCACCAAGTAATCCAGCGCTGGCTCCTATTGTAAATGAGCCCCAGTACCACACCGGATTTAAGTAGCTGGCATGGGTATCTAGCGCTTGAAGACGTTGTCGACACCAATCTAAATGATCATTCTCTTCCAGAGCCGCGCGCTCCATTTTTTCTCTGACATCAGCTAGGCGAGCGGTCATCGCTTGACCTCGGTATAAACCTTGTGCAGCAACTTCACCCGCATGATTAATGCGCATCAAACGGCCTGATAATTTACGTTCTGCATCATTGAGAGGCGCACGTTCTTGTAGCCCCTGAGCAGGGTTAGTGCGTTCGGTAGTAGTCGGTGTGCCATGCGTTGTTTGCAAGGAATGAGCAATTTCATCTAATACTTTGTCAAGCAAGTTTAATTTACGCATGGCATACCTATTGAGTTAGACTTAAGTTGAGCAGTTTACTTTAAAGAGGTTAGATAGTTAATTACATCAATCAAATTGTCGCTCGGTGACATGAAAGCAGGACCTGTCAAATATTTACCATTTACAATAATAGAAGGGACAGAATCAATGCCTGATTTCTTACTTACTTTAGTCGCATGGTTCATATAAGCCTGTAGCTCAGGTGACTTCATGGCGCTGTTGATGTCTTCTGTTTTAAAGCCCAAAGATTCAAAGTAGCGACGTGCTGCACCATCATTAGTAATACGGCGGTTTTGCTTGTTGAAAGCATCAAATAATTTAGTATGGACGTGTTTGCTGTTCTTGGGGTCAAGCAAAGCGCCTACATAGAACATTTTGGCATGGAAAGCCCAAAGCGAGCTCAATGTAGCAGGAACACGGTTGAAGAAAACATTTTCAGGTTTTTGCTCAATGTAAGCCTGCATGGTTGACTCAAGATGGTAGCAATGTGGGCAGCCATACCAAAAAATTTCTGTTACCTCGGTCTGACCTTCTGGTGCTTGTGTCGGAATCGGCGTGGCAATAACGGAGTATTGTTTGCCTTCCACATAATTGGCTGTACTGGTCGTGGTTGGTGTGGAAGGGTTGCTGGCACTTTCTGCTTGCAAGTCTGTCATGCAACCTGACAGTGCCAGTAATAAACCTGCCAGAGCAGGTAACAGAGATTTTAGTGCAACTTTCATTGTTTTCTCCATGATGGTGTGATCGTCATTTTTTTCACAAGCGACAGCATTTGTCAATCTGTCGTCAATCTATTGAGGTGACTGCCTTTT
The DNA here is from genome assembly GCA_002747435.1 of Pseudomonadota bacterium. Classification (GTDB taxonomy): domain Bacteria; phylum Pseudomonadota; class Gammaproteobacteria; order Thiotrichales; family Thiotrichaceae; genus Thiolinea. The sequence continues at coordinate 27,254 of PDPH01000018.1, read as the reverse complement.
GCCTGAGACAAAAGGCTTTTTTTAAAGTTCACCGTAAGCGTGTAGTCCCGACAGGAACATGTTTACGCCCAAAAATGCGATCAGTGTAATCAGTAAGCCTATAATGGCCCACCATGCCATAGGAACTCCACGCCAGCCTTTGGTAAATCTCAAATGAAGCCAAGCTGCATAATTTAACCACACAATTAAGGCCCATGTCTCTTTGGGATCCCAAGACCAATAACTTCCCCAAGCTTCTGCGGCCCACATTGCACCCAAAACAGTGGCAATCGTAAAGAAAGCAAAGCCCAGTGCTATAGCTTTATAAGTGATGTCATCAATAAGTGTCAGTGAAGGTAAACGACTGTCTACATACCTATCAGGAGCCTTTTGGTGCGCATAATGTTTGATGAGGTAAGCTACACTCGTCATCGCTGCCAAGGCAAAAGCACCGTACCCAATAAAATTCGCAGGTACATGTATTTTCATCCAGTAGCTTTTCAGTGCAGGCACTAAAGGACGAATCTCATGGGCACCACGATCAAAGCTATACCACAGTAAAAAGCCGACAGCAGCACTAATGACTAATGATACAAAGAAGCCCATTTTGCGATTGCTGTAGCGTTGCTCATAGTACAAGTAGATTAAAGCGGTAATGACGCAAAAGAGAATAAAGACTTCGTATAGGTTACTGACTGGAATATGGCCAAACTCGGGATCAACTAAGTAGGACTCATACCAACGTACCATCAATCCAGTAAAACCCATAACCGCTGCTGTCCAAGTTAAACCTGAACCTGTTTTTTCCAAAAAGTCATTTTTAGCAATTAATCCACCAAGGTAAAATGCAGTAGCTAAGATAAACAGAGCGCTCATCCACATAATTGCCGATTGGCTGGAGAACAAGTATTTTAAGCCAAATACGAGCTCGCCATTTGCATAAACACCACTGTATAACCCAATGCTCAATAAGCTAAATAAAGTCACTATCGCAGTATAAGGTTCTATCGAGCGCCAAAACCAGCCTAGTGCAATCAAGGATGCTGCTGACAAGATTAAGAAGGATTGCTCAAAAATGTCCATGTAGGACGAGTAATGAATAAAGGCATAGACTGTGCCAATGATAAGCAGCACGGCCCAGATTAAATCCAATGGTTTTAGTTTCTGCAACAAGCTGGGCTTGTTAAGAAATTCCTGCATTGCTTCTTGTGGAACTGACATTTGTTTGCCTCATGTTGCAAGTGCTTGCTGAAATGCTTTTTGCAAGCGTTGGAAGTAGGTTTCAAAGTCCTGTTTATGGCGATTAGAGCTACCTGCTAATATTACTTCAGTTTGCCCGTTATCCAGAGGTTCTATTCTGACCCATATTCTACGCTGTGCAATGTAAAACATCAGAAAAACCCCAATGACCAGCATAATACAACCTATATAGACGACAGGCTGCCCAGGGGCTCGGGTAATTTGCAAGCCAGACGCTTCAATATGTTTGAATCCGGTCATCTGAATAAACCACGGCGAACCATAAAAGGGCTGATTAGCTATTGCATTCAGGCTATCATCAAAAAAAAGCCAGTCTGCCTCGCTTAGGTTTTGTCTACCCTGCTCATTTTCTAGCAGATTGCTGTAAACTGTGCGTAACGCAGCCTGTAAGACTTTCATAAAGGCTTCGCGTACCGCATCTCGCTGTTCTTCTGGGAATCGCTGATCAATGTCATTAAAAATACCCTCAAAACCTTCCCGCGCAAACGTAATGGTAAGATGCACCATAGAATCTACGATTTGCGTTTCAATTTCGGAGTTATTGATCTGAGCATTCTGCATGGTTTGTTGTGTGGTCGTTAATGCTGCTGCGCGAATATATGTTTCATCTTGCAAGGCTTTCATAAACTTGAAAAATAGCTCACTGCTGCCTTTGTCATCGGCTGGTATATGTAAAAAGCGTTGCGGTTCTGTTGGGCTTTTGCGGACACCGCTGACTAGATAGAGGCGGCCTTCTATGGCAATGGGATTCATGTAATTGGTGTATTCGATAGCCTCGCCCGCAGCATTACGCAAGCGGAAGGTAAAGCTGGGACCGATATTTTTTTGTTCTTCTTTGCCCTCACTATTAGTGACCGGATTGATATTGAATAGTTTGAATTCACTCAGTTCTAGCTGAAAACTTTCTTTAGCACGGCTGAGTTTGTAGGATTCAAACACCTTGCCGCTTAAATCTTGGGCTGCATATTCACTGTTGAAAGGGTGTAAGCGCATCTGAATTTCCGAGCCGCCATCACCAAAATTGGCTTGATAAATCGCGTTACCTTTGTAAATCAGAGGATGATTAACTGCAATGGTTCGTTCTATAGGCTCTTCCAGATCAGCGTCATAAATCAGCAAGTCGCTCTCAAATGACTTGGGCTGACCGGTTGAGTAATGTTCAACCCGAAAGTCTTTAACCTCAACCTCAAATGGCAAGCGTTGTACTAAGTAACCATCACGCATGGGTAAGAAAATAATATTGGCACGTCGTCCTTCTGGAATATCGACTGAGCCACGGAAAGAAAAGGTATTGCTGTCTAAACGACTTTCTGGCGGTACTTGGGAAGCGGGTATATTACGAGTTTCTGGTTTTAGATCACCTTTCCACTCACTAATCATCAAAGGTAAACGGCTGTCCATCAAGCCACCAATACAGATAACAATAATACCAATATGGGTTAGCCAGTAGCCCCATTTATTCGTTCCGCCTTTCATCGCAGCCAAAACAACAGCCGTATTGTTTTGGTTTTCGCGGTAGCGAAAGTTTTCAGCTTTATAGACTTGTTGGGCGAGCTCTTTTACGGTTTCTTGAGATTGTTGGGTCGTAAAAGTGGCTGTGTGAGCCATCGCTTGTAAGGATTTTTTCTGCGCATTTTCCCTGAAGTGACGTAATTCTTGTAGCATACTAGGGGTATTACGTGCTACACAGGTTGTAGTGGAAACGAGTAAGAAACCTAAAATGAGCAAGAACCAAGGCGTTGAATAGAGATCGTATAGACCCAGTGTACGGAACAATTCAAACCAGAATTTGCCTAGTTTGATCTCATAGTCAGGGTAGGGCTGGTTTTGTTGCAGTGCTGTGCCTATCACGGATGCCAGTGCCAAAATAATCAGCAGCGTGATAGCTAGATACATAGAACCGAGGAAGTCGACTAAACGGGCTGTAGCGGAGCGAGAGGTATTCATGCAGGAACTCTGGGTGAAGGGTGGCAATACTGTAAGCTTAAAAAACAAAGGGTGGCATAAGCCACCCCGTATATACATCAGAATATTCCGATACTGCAAATTATGGTTGTAAACCTGCGATGTATTCAGACACTGCTTTAATTTCAGCATCAGTCATTTTGGTGGCAACATTGCGCATCATTTGACCTGCATCATTGGCACGCTCACCTTTGCGGAAAGCGTTTAATTGAATACTAGTGTAAGTAGGGTGAGTGCTCGCTAGCAGTGGAAAATTAGCGGCTGGGTTGCCATTACCAGTAGGGCTATGACAAGCAGCACAGGCCGCTACGCCAGAGGCATTATTACCGCCTTTGAAAATTTGCTCACCTAAGGTAACTTGTGTCTGATCAGCTTCGCCCGCTTTGCGCGGCTGGCTGGAAAAATAAGCTGCGAGGTCGGCCATGTCTTGCTCGGTCAAGGGCGCAACCATTGGAGCCATGGAAGCGTTAACACGACGTTCTGCTTTAAAATCCTGAAGTTGTTTAAACAAGTAAGACTCATGTTGGCCTGCTAGTGATGGCCACTCGGGGTTACTGCTGTTACCATCCGCGCCATGACAAGCAGCGCAAGTCATAGATTTAGACTTACCTGCCGCTGCGTCGCCTTTTAAGGGTGCTTGTGCATCTGTTGCCCAAGCAGAAGAGGTGCCAACAGCGCAGGCTGCCAGTGCTATGATGAGTGTTTTTTTCATCTAAGGTGCTCCCAAAAACATCTAAATTAAAGCTACATATTTGATTGACCGAGAGGATATCCGCCCGATTAGCTCCAAAAGTGACGGAATTGTATATCATATCAGGCCGTCAAACCGCAAAAAATCTACCCAATCTACTCATAGAGAACCTGAAGCCATGCAGCATTATTTTCAGCAAGCCAATTTCACTCAAAGCGCCGCCAGCCCCAGCTCCCTTCCAGCGGAGATAGGACTTGAGGCAGCCTTCGCAGGACGTTCAAACTCCGGTAAGTCCAGCACAATCAATCGCTTGTGTTCCCAAAAGGGCTTGGCTCGTACTAGTAAAACGCCTGGACGTACCCAGCTTATTAACTTTTTTGGCTTGCCTGATGAAAATCACCTAGTAGATTTGCCTGGGTATGGCTATGCCAAAGTTCCTGAAAATATCAAACTGCAATGGCAAAAATTCATAGAAACCTATCTTACCACGCGAAAAAATCTCAAAGGGTTAATATTAGTCATGGATATACGCCATCCAATGGCAGAATTTGATAAAAAACTATTGGCTTGGGCGGAGTTTCAAACTTGGGCGGTGCATATCTTGCTCAATAAAGCAGATAAGTTGAAACGTGGCCCTGCGAATGCGACGCTGTTTGAGGTATGTAAACAGCTAAAAAATGAGTCATTTACAGCAAGCGCTCAGATTTTCTCTGCGGAAACAGGGCAAGGTTTGGACGAGCTTTATGAGGTTTTGTCAGATTGGTTAGCTTTGCATCCATCAAAAGCTTGATACAGAAGTTCAGTAGTTGTTCATTTTCAAGGCGCTACTATAAGGCCAACGAAAAAGAACCCCGGCCAAACAGGGGGTCTAAAAGCCGGGGTTTAATAAACAGGTCTGGATTGGGGATGCCAAACCTGTATCCGCAAAAGAAACACAACAGCGCCGGGCTTTAGCGCTTTCAGTATTGTGCTCCTATGCTTCGCGGAGACATTCGCTACAAATTGCCAAAACTACCTAACACTTGTAGCAAAATTCTTCACAGCTTACAACTAACAGGATCAAAAGGATCAAAAATGAATGTAAGCTGTATCAGATGCCATATTTATAGCATTTTTTTTCATTATGTAAAAGTGGATGAAGCGTAAAATAGTGGTCTAGCTGCATTCGTATTAATTATCCTCCCAAAAAGGTTTTTGCTTGCTTTCTCTGATGGAGTCTGTAGAGCCAATATTAGTTTGGGTGCGATAAGTGGTTCCTGAGCGTATGTAGATGATTTCTACAGGCGTACCCACCCGCAAAGAGCCTAGCATGCTTTTTACATCGCTAGCCCCCCGAATCAATGATTGATTTAGACGCAAAATCACATCACCGGCTTCTAGACCGGCTGCCTCGGCTGAAGATCCATTGAAGACACGCTCAATGAGTGCGCCTGTATTAGCAGGTAAGCCGGAATGGGTCGCAGTGCGTGGATCAACATCAATAATTTCCACGCCCAATAAACCACGCTCAACTTCGCCGTAACGACTAATCTGATCAACGATGCTCGCTGCGGTATTGATGGGAATGGCGAAGCCAATACCTATATTGCCGCCGCTTTGTCCGCCTAAAATAGCTGTATTAATACCAATGAGCTCACCACGTAAGTTGACTAAAGCTCCGCCCGAGTTGCCCAAATTAATAGACGCGTCGGTTTGAATAAAATTCTCATATTCACCTATACCCGGGTTACGGTGGAGGGCGCTAATAATGCCGGAAGTGACTGATTGGCCGATGCCGTAGGGGTTGCCAATAGCTACCACAAAGTCGCCAACGCGCAAATCCTCGGAGTTACCAAAGCGAATAGCGTTTAGGTCGGGGGCTTCAATTTTAATAATGGCCAGATCAATTTTAGGGTCAGCGCCTACAATGGCAGCATTAAGTTCTCGTCCGTCATGCAGGGTTACAGTAATACGCTCTGCACCTTCTAATACATGGTAATTGGTTAGAATGTGTCCGAGTTGGGCATGTACAATCACCCCGGAACCTGTGCCATCAATGCGACGCTCACCCATGTCCCCAAAAAAACGTTTAAAAAATGGGTCACGCATAAGCGATTCATCTAACTTTTGTTTGCCCTCTGTTCTGATATTAACAACAGTCGGCGTGACCGTTTCTAGCATAGGGGACAAGGAGGGTAGCGCTTGCCCGTTAACGCTTTCAGGAAAAACGCCGGCTGTTACACAGCCTTGCAGACTAAGCACCAACGCCATCACTGTAGTGGCATTTTTTAGAAATACGGATATCATGGGTATTATTTATCTCAATTGATGACATCGGGGTCGCTGTTTCATTTTAGAACACTTGTGTTTTATTGTCGCGTTTATGACGCAAACTTTATGGGTGTATTGAAAATACCACTGATTACAAAAATGTTCCAAAAAAACAATACTAACTGGCCGAGTGTGTAGATATTTCCGATTATTTTCAGGATTTAAGGTGAGGGCGCGGCGTCCAAGGGAATAAGCGCTGCATTTGGATATAAAAGGCTTTTTGCTCGGGTGAGTGAGCGGGTGGGGTTTGAATTAATAAAACCACATAAAAATCACCGTTTTCATGATTAGTACCTAAGCCCCGCCCGGGTAAGCGCATCTTTTTCCCGGTTACTGTCTCAGGCGGAATACGTAAATTGACAGAACCTTTGGGCGTGTTGAGCGTAATTTGAGTGCCTAATGCTGCTTCCCAGGGCGTAATAGGGAGCTCGTAATATAGGTCGTTCCCTTGGATAGAGTACCAAGGATGCTCACGAACCTTAATAGTGAGCAGAATATCTTGGCCGTTTAACCCCTTGCCCGGTAAACGTACTTTTTTCCCGTCGCTTGCACCGCGAGGAATACGGACCTGTAGTTTTTGACCATCTTGTATTTGAATGGTTTTGATCGTGTCTTGAAACAGCTCCTCAACCTCTAGGCTTAATTCAGTAGCGAATGGGGTGTTATGGTCGCTTGGCGTTTCTGCTGCTTTAGCATATTTCTTTTTTTTGCCAAACAGGCTGTCGAAGAAATCACTAAATCCTTTTTCCTTTTCGAATTCTTGGCGGCTGATTTCCTCGAAAAAAGAGACATCTACACCACCTTTTCTTCTAGGATTAGAGTGGTTTGTATGCTTAGTATGCGTGTGTTGTGAGTCGTTCGGGCGTACTTCATCATATTTTTTACGCTTGTCAGCTGTGCCGAGCACTTCGTAGGCTTCTTGAACAAGCTTAAACCGCTCTTCAGCATTCGGCTCTTGGCTAACATCAGGATGATATTTGTGCGCCATGCGTCGATAGCCTTGGCGGATTTCATCTGGGGTGGCAGTACGCTTCACCCCGAGTATGTTGTAGTAGTCCTTATACGGCATGGCAAACTTTTGTTTAAGCGATCAGCGATCAATGGAACGGGAGGCGTTGAGTAGTTGTCGAGCATTTTGCACTTGTTGCAAAACTTGCTGCGGTGCTGTCCCACCTAGGTGATTGCGTGCTGCGACCGAGCCTTCTAAGCTCAAGACTTCGAATACATCCGCTTCAATCCTATTGGAAAACTGCTGTAACTCGACCAAACTCATTTGACTGAGGTCACGTTCTGTCTCTACACCTAGGGCTACTGCTTTACCAACAACTTCATGCGCATCACGGAAGGCTAAGCCTTTGCGGACTAAGTAGTCAGCTAAATCAGTGGCGGTCGCAAAGCCTTGCATAGCAGCACGGCGCATTTTAGCTTGTTTGGCTTGTACATGCGGCATCATGTCGGCGAAAGCACGCAGGCTTCCTAATAAAGTGTCAACTGTATCAAACAGCGGCTCTTTATCTTCTTGATTATCCTTGTTGTAAGCAAGTGGCTGGCTTTTCATGAGGCTGAGTAAGGCAAATAAATGACCATAAACCCGCCCAGTTTTGCCGCGAATCAGCTCTGGAACGTCGGGGTTTTTCTTTTGCGGCATAATGGAAGAGCCTGTACAAAAACGATCTGGCAGCTTTATAAAATCAAATTGTGCCGACGTCCAAATGATGAGCTCTTCCGCAAAGCGTGATAGGTGCATCATAACGAGAGCTGCTGCACTGCTGAATTCAATGGCAAAATCTCTATCACTGACTGCATCTAAAGAATTGCGTGCTGGACGTTCAAAACCAAGCAGTTCTGCGGTGTATTCGCGTTCAATCGGATAGCTGGTACCCGCTAAGGCGGCCGCGCCTAATGGCATAATATTGGTGCGCTTACGACAGTCTTGTAAGCGCTCGTAATCGCGCTGCAACATTTCAAACCAAGCTAGCACGTGATGCCCAAAGGTAATTGGCTGAGCAACTTGCAGGTGAGTAAAACCTGGCATAATAGTTTTTGCTTCGCGCTCAGCCACGTCAAGCAAGCCAAGTTGTAAGCGGCGCAGTTCCTCGCTAATAATATCAATTTGCTCTCGCAGCCACAGACGAATATCGGTCGCAATTTGATCATTGCGTGAGCGTCCCGTGTGTAGGCGTTTACCTGCTAGACCAATGCGATCCGTCAGGCGAGCCTCAATATTCATGTGAATATCTTCTAAGGAAACACTCCAGGGTAGCTGACCGTTTTCAATATCTGCTTCAATACTATCAAGCCCATCCAAAATGTTAGCAACATCCTCAGCAGTTAATAGACCTGCTTTACCCAACATGCGCGCATGAGCACGCGAGCCTGCTATGTCGTGTTTGTAAAGGCGTTGATCAAAGCTGATAGACGCTGTAAATGTTTCTACAAAAGCATCAGTGGATTCACTAAAACGCCCTCCCCAAAGTTTACTGGGAGCGGATTCAGAGTTGGATTTGGATGTATTAGCGGTCATTGTAGTGTTGATTCAATAGTTTGGCAGAAAAAGTCGCGTAAATTTATCACATTCTTTCACAATGGATAAAAGCCTTCAGCAACTAGTAAGCAGGCCGTCTATACTATAACCATCAGTGTGGTCTGGTCACTAAGAACAGGTTTGAATATAAAAATAATAACTGGGCGACTCCATCTGGCATAACAATGGTCAATGGCCGAACGGTGTGTTGGAGCGTCTGGCACTAGAGCGAATAATAAAAGCATGCCCTCTTTTTCGGTAAAAACACTTGGCTATTTGCCTAATCTCTGTCAGCCACGTTCCTTTATACGTAGCATGGTGAGTGCAGAATTATTGGCAGTAGTCTTGGCCTTAGCCGTTGCTCATGACCTAATGGATTTTTTGGTCAGGTTGGGTTTTCATTCCTTATTTGTGCTTTGGGTAGCCTTATCTTCTGTTTTAGTTATTTGTTTGATCAACCGTTTTTATCGTGCTCCTTCTACTCATATTGCAACGGTGATTGTGATCACGGTGGTCTTGAGTTTTACGCTGATTGCTTCTTTTATGGGCATGTTGCTCATGGGGGTTGGTGGGGAAGGGCAGGACAGTATGGCTGCAAGCATCCTGTTTTTTTTAAAAAATGCAGTGATTAGCTTGGTGATTAGCTTAGTGACACTGCGTTATTTTTATGTGCAAGGGCAATGGGAGGTTTCCGTCGAAGCAGATTCCAGTGCGAAATACGAGGCCTTGCAGTCCCGTATGCGCCCTCATTTCTTGTTTAATAGCTTAAATACGATTGCTCACCTGGTTCATAAAGACCCCCAACAAGCTGAGGACGCTCTACTGGATTTGGCGGATATTATGCGTACTACCTTAGATCGTCGCACGCGTATTAGTCTTCAGGAAGAACTAGACGTAACCATGCGTTATTTACGGATGGAGATTTTACGCCTAGGTAAACGCCGCCTCACGGTCGTTTGGGATATGGATCGCAATACGCTTCCATTTGACATGGAAGTGCTACCGCTCATCTTGCAGCCTTTAGTAGAGAATGCCATCTATCATGGTATACAGCCGAGAAAGGATGGCGGCACACTGGGAATTAGTTTGTACGATGCTGGTGATCACTTGGTCGTTTCTGTGACCAATCCGCTTCCTCCAGCCAGTGCGAGCGCCCATCAAAAGGGTAATCATATAGCCCAAGAAAATATGAAAAACCGTCTTCATCTAGCATATGGAGAGCGCGCAAATCTGCAAATACAAAAAACACCCCAGCAGTATCGCGTCTCCTTTTCCATCCCCAAGGAGTAAATAATCAATGCCTGTAAAAATTTTGGTCGTAGATGACGAAGAATATGCCCGCGAACGTATCAAAGGATTAATTGAGCGTAGCGCTGATTATATGGTTTGTGCTGAAGCCGAAAACGGGGCCGAGGCCATTACTATGGTGGAGCGTTTCCAACCTGACATTGTACTGATGGACATTACCATGCCTGGTATGGATGGTCTGGAGTCAGCTAGACATTTGTCGAAGTTGGACAACCCACCCGCCGTCATATTTACCACAGCCTATGGTGAATATGCTCTCGAAGCCTTTTCAACAAAAGCAACAGGGTATCTTATGAAACCGATAAGACAAGAACAATTATTACAAAGTCTGGAACAGGCCCGCTCTCTTAACCGTGCTCAACGTCTTGAAATGTTGGAGCAGCGTAATGGCCAACGTTCAACGCGTAAACATATTTGTGCTCGTATGCGTGGTAATCTGGAGTTGATCCCCATCGAAGATGTGGTTTATTTCCAAGCTGATCAAAAATATGTCACCGTGCGTCATAACGGCGGTGAGGTGATTATCGAAGAATCGCTCAAGTCCTTAGAAAATGACTTGTCTGATCGCTTTATTCGTATTCACCGTAACGCATTGGTAGCCAAAAGCCGTATTACTGGCTTGACCAAGTCCGAAGTGGGACGCACGCAAATCACTTTGGATAAAGTGCGGGATCAATTGGAAGTAAGTCGACGTCATTTGGCTGAAGTGCGTCGTTTTGTGCGTGGACGTTAGTTAAGCGTCTCTTTTCATTTTCGGGACAGCTTCTTTACGGTGGCTGTCCTGTGTTTCCGTGTCTTTGAGCAGTGCTTAGCGGTAAAGTGGCTAAGAATGCTGATGCCGTTTAAAAATATTGCTCATTCATTTTAAAATCAGTTTCCTCTACTTCAATGTAGCTGTTATGCTTGTCGGCTATTGTGATAGTTTCAAGTGGCTGAGCTACTTTTTTGATGGGGAGAAGAGTGATTCTGGGTAAAGCAGTAGCTTGTCTGATGTAGGCATCAACTGTGTCCATATTACCTTTTTCTAGGTTGACCCTATATTAGTCTGTCTCTATACTCCATCTGCATTTTGGTTAAGGCTCGGGTCGGGTGACTCGGGAATGGCATGCGAAGCATACTGATTATTCAAGCCGTTTTGGTGATTGTTGTTGTTATTGTATCACGCATATACCAAGGCGATTCAGCAATGTTACCTGCACTTTATGGTGGTGCAATTGCTGTTGCAAACACCTTATTGTTGTCACGTCGCGTTGCTCAAACAGAAGAAATTGCGAAAACAAGTCCACGTACTAGTGTGATGCCGCTTTATCTTGGCGTTTTGGAAAGATTTGTTTTTGTGCTGGTTGGCTTAGGTTTTGGATTGGGGTTTTTAAAGTTATCCCCTACACCTCTTTTGGGTGCATTCATTGTGGCGCAACTGGCTTATATGCTGAAGGGAACCCGCCAGGCAGGGTGATGCCAGCATCAAGGATTTTTTAATTTTAAATATATGGGGTGAATTGTGGCCAATTTGAATGAGCCTGCAATCTCAAATCCTGTCGAGTACATACAACACCATTTAACCAACTGGAGTTTGGGTGTTGAGCATGGTGAGCAAGTCAATATTGTTGACTTCAGCGTGTTCCACGTCGATGTCTTCCTGTTTAGCGTGTTGCTCGCAGGTCTTCTTGCCTTTGTTGCTTGGAAAGTAGGCTCCAACCTTGATCCTGATAAGCCTTCCGGCTTACAAAATTTGGTGGAATCTATTGTTGAATTTGTTAATCAGCAAATTCAAGATATTTTTCCCGGTGCTGATAAATTAGTAGGTCCAATTGCGCTGACTATTTTTACCTGGGTATTCTTGATGAATACTATGGACTTGATTCCAGTCGATTTATTGCCTGCTTTGAAAGCGGGTATTGTCGGTGTTTTGGGTGGCGATCTGCATCATTCTTATTTGAAAGTTGTACCAACGACTAATCTGGATGCAACCTTTGGTTTGTCGCTCTCGGTGTTGGGTTTGATTATTTACTACAACATCAAAACCAAAGGCTTGGGAGGTTATCTGATGTCTTTCTTCCTGCATCCTTTTGAAGCGCATAACCTCATTGCCAAAGTCATTTTAGCGCCGATCAATTTATTCATGACCATCATTGAAGAGCTGGCAAAACCCGTTAGTCTCGGTCTGCGTCTTTTCGGAAATATGTTCGCCGGTGAATTACTGTTCATGTTGATTGCACTATTAGGCTTCTCTATTTTTGCCTTACCTGCGCAAGTGGCGCTGGGTTCTATCTGGGCAATATTCCACATTCTGGTAGTCAGCCTGCAAGCCTTCATTTTCATGTTGCTGACCATTGTTTACCTGAGTCTAGCGACACAGACACATGAACATTGATGGTTCAAGATATACTGAATAACTGTTTGATTTAATTTTTGATTTTTAACTTTTTCTCTGGAGACATAAATAATGGAAGCTCACATTGCCTCTATCTATGCCAATACAGCGATTGTTGTCGGTATCATCCTGTCCGCAGCGGCTCTAGGTTCTGCACTAGGCTGGGGGCTGATCTGTTCCAAATTCTTGGAAGGCATTACTCGTCAACCTGAAATGCGTGCACAATTGACAGGTCAAATGCTGTTTACTGGCGGTTTGATGGAAGCTTTCCCGATGATCGTCTTGGGTATTTCCATGTGGTTTATCTTCGCTAATCCCTTCGTCGGTGCATTCCAGTCAGCAGTAGGCGCAGGCTAACCGACCGATTGTTACACGTTAAAGCTTAAACGTTGTTACTAATCGGAGGTTATCATGAACGTAACACTAACGCTGATCGGCCAAGTCATTGTTTTTGCAGTGCTGGTCTGGTTCATTAAGGGCGTTCTGTGGGAGCCGATGCTGAAAGTGCTGGACGACCGTAAAAAGCGTATTGCTGACGGTCTGGCCGCTGCCGAGAAAGGCAAGCACGAAGAAGAGCTGGCTCGCCAGAAAGCACTGGAAGAACTGAAGAAAGCCAAGTCTGAAGCCGCCGAAATTATTGCTCAAGCTCAGCGCCGTGCGACTGAAATTGTCGAAGAAGCTAAATCTTCTGCAATGGATGAAGCTAGCCGTGCTCAAGCTGCGGCTCAAGCTGAAATCGAACAAGAAGTTTCTCGCGCGCGTGAAGACTTACGCGCACAGGTGGCCGGTTTGGCCGTTGCTGGTGCAGAGAAAATTCTTGGCCGTGAAGTTGATGCCGCTGCGCATGCAAAAGCATTGGATGAATTGGCTGCGCAGATCTAAGGGGGTAATCTATGTCTGAATTGACAACGGCTGCTCGTCCTTATGCGAAAGCTGTTTTTGAAATGGCGCAATCCTCTGGCAACTTACAAGTGTGGTCAGAGCAGTTGAAGGCCATGGCAGCGGTCGTAAATACGGCTGGCTCACAAGAGCTGTTAAATCACCCGCGTGCTACACGCCAGCAGAAAGTTGCTTTATTCGTTGATGCCGTTGAAGGCGCTATCAATGAGCAGGGTCGCAATCTGTTAATGGTGTTGGCTGAAAACGATCGTTTCGCTTTATTACCCGAAATGGCTGTCTTGTTTGATGAACTCAAAGCAGACGCTGAAGGGGTCGTAGAAGCGGAAGTAGTGACTGCGCGTGAATTAACGAATGAGCAGCAAAGCAACCTTACTGCGGCAATCCAGAAACGCTTTGGACGTGAAGTCAAACTGGTCAGTCGTGTCGATGAATCCCTGATGGGAGGCGCGATTGTGCACATCGGTGACTGGGTGATTGACAGTTCAATCCAAAGCAGGCTGAAAGATATGAAGGCGGCATTAAGTCGATAACTTATGCCGATAATTGAGGAATAGCACATGCAACTTAACCCAACTGAAATCAGTGAACTGATTAAGAAGCGCATTGGTAGCTTCGAGTTTGGCGCTGAAGCACGCACAGAAGGGACCGTTGTTTCCGTTATGGATGGTATTGTTCGTATCCACGGCATTGACGATGTCATGTCTGGGGAGATGATTGAATTTTCCAACGGTACATTTGGTCTGGCTCTGAATTTGGAGCGTGATTCTGTCGGCGCGGTTGTCCTAGGTGATTATAAAGGTATTACCGAGGGCGATATTGTTAAATGTACAGGCCGTATTTTGGAAGTGCCTGTTGGTCGTGGTTTGCTAGGGCGTGTTGTTGACGCTCTGGGTAATCCGATTGACGGTAAGGGTGCGCTGGACAGTGATGGTTTTTCACCTGTAGAGCAAATTGCTCCGGGTGTTATCGATCGTAAATCGGTTGACCAGCCGCTGGAAACAGGTGTCAAGGCATTGGATTCTATGGTACCTATTGGTCGTGGTCAGCGTGAGTTGATTATCGGTGACCGCCAAACCGGTAAAACAGCCATTGCTATTGATACCATCCTGAACCAAAAGGGTAAGGATGTTAAATGTATTTATGTTGCGGTCGGCCAGAAATCTTCTTCTGTCGCGGGTGTGGTACGCAAGTTGGAAGAATACGGTGCAATGGATTACACCATTGTGGTTGCTGCGAATGCGTCTGACCCGGCATCCATGCAATACCTTGCCCCTTATGCAGGTTGTGCAATGGGCGAGCACTTCCGTGATCGTGGTGAAGATGCTCTGATTGTTTATGACGACTTGACCAAGCAGGCTTGGGCTTATCGTCAAGTATCTTTGTTATTGCGTCGTCCGCCCGGTCGTGAAGCCTATCCTGGTGACGTTTTCTATCTACACTCACGTTTGCTGGAACGGGCTTCTCGTGTTAGTGCTGAGTATGTAGAACGTGTGACCAATGGTGCGGTAGTAGGTAAAACAGGCTCATTAACGGCGCTACCGATTATTGAGACGCAGGAAGGTGACGTTTCTGCCTTCGTACCTACCAATGTTATTTCGATTACAGACGGTCAGATCTTCTTGGAAACCGACCTGTTCAACTCAGGCATTCGCCCAGCGATCAACGCTGGTTTGTCTGTATCGCGGGTAGGTGGTTCGGCTCAAACCAAGGTTATTAAGAAATTAGGCGGCGGTGTGCGTCTTGATTTAGCACAATACCGTGAATTGGCTGCATTCTCGCAGTTTGCCTCGGATCTTGACGAATCTACTCGTAAGCAATTGGAGCGTGGGCAACGTGTTACTGAGCTGATGAAACAGCCACAGTATTCACCGATGTCTACCGCTGAGATTGCGTTTGCTCTGTTCGCGGCAAACAAAGGCTACCTGGATGATATAGACGTGAATAAAGTGGTGGATTTCCAAGCTGCTTTGCTGAGCTATCTGCGTTCCAGCCAGTCTGAATTGTTGGGCAATATGAATGATAGCGGTCAATTTGACGATGAAATCGCTGATCAGATGAGCAAAGCCCTTGATGAATTTAAAGCCAAAAACACTTGGTAAGGGGAGGTGAAGCCCCATGGCAGGTGCTAAGGAAATCAAGTCGCAGATCAGGAGCGTAAAGAATACGCGCAAGATCACCAAGGCGATGGAAATGGTGGCTGCTTCGAAAATGCGTAAAGCGCAGGATCGGATGAATGCCAGTCGGCCTTATGCGGAGAAAATGCGTCAGGTGGTTGGCCATATCGCTCAGGGTCATCTTGAGTATCAGCATCCTTACACACTCGAACGCCCCGAAATAAAGCGGGTCGGCTATGTCATTATTTCAACTGATCGCGGTCTGGCCGGTGGTCTGAACGTGAACTTGTTTAAAACAGCTTTGCAAAGTATTGCAGACTGGAAGCAACAAGGTGTTGAAGTCGAAATTGCTGCATTTGGTGGTAAAGCAGTAGCAGCGTTTCGCCGTTATGGTTTGGTAGCCCAGAAAGTGCAGATGGGTGACACGCCACAACTAACGGATATGGTCGGTGTGATCAAGGTAATGCTGGATGCTTATGATGAAGGGCGTATTGACCGTCTCTATATGGTCGAAAATGAATTCATCAACAGCATGACGCAAAAGCCACAAGTCACTCAGTTGATTCCGGTCATACCCTCCAAGGAAAAGGAAATCAAGTACCATTGGGATTATATCTATGAACCCAATGCGGAAGAAATTCTGGATGCTTTAATGCAACGTTACATCGAATCCTTGGTTTACCAAGGTGTGGTAGAGAATGTAGCCTGCGAAATGGCTGCACGGATGGTTGCGATGAAGAGTGCCTCGGATAATGCCGGTAAGCTCATTGACGAGCTGCAACTGATTTACAACAAGGCGCGTCAGGCGGCGATTACTCAGGAAATTTCCGAGATCGTAGCTGGGGCTGCTGCTGTTTAAGCGGCAACGGGCTGTTTGGAACTTAATTTTATAGAGGTACTATTCTGAAATGAGTACTGGAAACATCGTTGAAGTAATCGGTGCTGTTGTTGATGTGGAGTTTCCACGTGATGCAGTACCTGGCATCTACGATGCCCTCTCGGTGGCTGATCAGGACGGCCTGACGCTGGAAGTTCAGTCACAATTGGGTGATGGCATTGTACGTACCATTGCGATGGGTGCATCCGATGGTCTAAAGCGTGGCATGAATGTAGAAAATAGCGGCGCACCGATTTCGGTGCCGGTAGGCCAAGGCACTCTGGGACGTATTATGAATATCCTGGGTGAGCCTATTGACATGAAAGGTGATGTTGATAGCGCCGAGTATTGGCCGATTCACCGTGCTGCACCTTCTTATGAGGAGCAAGCATCGACCGTTGATATTCTGGAAACAGGTATCAAGGTGGTTGACTTAATCATGCCTATCGCTAAAGGCGGTAAAATTGGTCTGTTCGGTGGTGCGGGTGTAGGTAAGACCGTTACCCTGATGGAGTTAATTAATAATATTGCTAAAGCACACTCAGGTTTGTCTGTATTTGCCGGTGTAGGTGAGCGTACCCGTGAAGGTAATGACTTTTACCACGAAATGAAGGACTCTAATGTTCTTGACAAAGTAGCCTTGGTTTATGGTCAGATGAATGAGCCACCCGGCAATCGTCTGCGTGTTGCTTTGACTGGTTTGACGATGGCGGAGTATTTCCGTGATGAGGGTCGTGACGTTTTGATGTTTATCGACAATATCTATCGTTATACCTTGGCGGGAACAGAAGTATCGGCGCTGTTAGGCCGTATGCCTTCTGCGGTAGGTTATCAGCCAACCTTGGCTGAAGAAATGGGTGTGTTGCAAGAGCGTATCACCTCTACCAAAACAGGTTCGATCACGTCCTTCCAAGCCGTTTATGTACCTGCGGATGATTTGACTGACCCATCTCCTGCGACCACCTTTGCGCACTTGGATGCGACATTGGTATTATCACGTAATATTGCCGAATTGGGTATTTATCCTGCGGTTGACCCGCTGGATTCGACTTCACGTCAGCTTGATCCGCAAATTATCGGTGAGGAGCACTATAGCGTAGCGCGTGGCGTGCAAGGTGTCTTGCAGCGTTATAAAGAACTGCAAGATATTATTGCTATTTTGGGTATGGACGAATTGTCTGAAGAAGACAAGAAAGTTGTAGGCCGCGCGCGGCGCATCCAACGCTTCTTGTCTCAGCCTTTCCACGTAGCGGAAGTGTTTACAGGTTCACCAGGTAAGTATGTATCTTTAAAAGATACTATCAGTGGCTTTAAAGCGATCCTGAGTGGTGAGTATGACCATTTGCCTGAGCAGGCATTTTACATGGTCGGTGGCATTGATGAGGCGGTTGAGAGAGCTGAAAAGCTTTAACAGGAGGACATTCTTATGGCTATGACCATGCATCTTGATGTCGTTAGTGCAGAAGCAAGAATGTTTTCTGGTACGATCCAGGACGTGACTGTTCCCGGTGTGCTGGGAGCAATGGGCATCCTGCCTCGTCACGCCCAATTGATTTCACAGCTCAGTCCTGGTGAGTTACGCTACAAAACGGTCAACGGTGAAACTGCCTCTTTGTTTGTTTCCGGTGGTATCGTGGAAGTGCAACCGCATGTGGTTACTGTCTTGGCGGATACTGCCATTCGTGCGGATGATTTAGACGAAGCCAGTGCTCATGAAGCGATTAAACAAGCTGAAGATGCACTGCAAGGCAAAGACCCAGAAGACTTTGACTATGAAGTACTTCAGGCTGAGCTAGAAGCTGCGAAAGCACAGATGGAAATGCTACACCGGATTGGCAAAATACGTCGCTCTTGAAGCGTTGACACTTTCTAAGGAAAGAAAAGCGGCTTATTACTAGCCGCTTTTTTTACGGGTTTCAATTGCTACAGCCTACATATCAGGTGAATAAGCGTATTTACGCGGGATGCGTCTCATGGTTATTTTCGGGGTAGTTAGGTTGTTGAATTAATACAGATTAGCTCAGTTAAGCTGGTATAGTTATCAACGCTTTTCGTAGCTCTCCAAAGTGCGCTGAGCATACTCCCGTTCGTTAGTGGTAATTTCCCCTTGTGCCTCACCGCTTAAGGTATAGCGCTCCTGTCCCCCTAGTAAAGCTTGCAGGTATTTGCCATGACGGCAGTGCATACGTAACAAGCGTTGCAATACTCGCCTAGAGGCTGGTGGGTGTTTTTTTTGCATAATGCCATACAGTTCTTCCTCAATGCCCAGAATGAGTGGGCGATAATCACGCCAGATTGGATAGAGCTCATGTAGCAATTTATCGAAAGATTTGGCTTGTAATTCAGAGGGGGGTGGTGCTTGATCCTCACTGTTTTTTCTGAGGGTATTAGGCGGTTTATGTGCTCCGCCAGCATGCCCTTTTTTCTTGTTACTTTGGTTTTTATGTTTATGGTTCGGGCGTGAAGGACGTCGTGACGAAGTTTCGGAAGTGTTTTCTCGGCGAACAATGCGTTTGCCAGTCAGTTTCATCGCTCTGGATTTTTTTTCTTCCAATTCTTGTGATGCTTCAGAAGTGCTCTCTTCTGTTACAGGTTTGCGTTTTAATGTCAGCGTCTTACGTGGTGGTATATCAGTCATGGTTGTTTTATAGGTAGACAGTGATTGCTGCTTTATACTTGCTTGGGTTGAGTGATTTAGGGCAAGTTTAACTGAACCTGATAGCATATGACCAGTAACAGACTTCTATCATATGAAATGATCAGTCAGAATACCGCACTTTATCCACGATGTCTGTGGCACAGATTGATCGTGTACCGTTATATCAATTTTCACCGACCCTTGCTACTTGCCCGAAACGCTATCCTTATTCAGCGATGATGACACCTTCTGGAATGTAGTTTTTTTGTGAACAGCACTTTTTGTTGAGCTATGCTTAAAGAGCGAGGGATTTCTTTAAACCAAAACTGGACGTGTTCTATGACCCAAACCATCCGAGCAAGTTTATTCAGCTTATTACTGGGCGTGATACTCGGCTTTAGTGCACCGTTACACGCGCAGGCAGTCGCTAACAAGGGGGGTACTGCCATGAACTTAAAAACATTTGAAGCCATCAGCCAATTACCAATATTGGAAGCATTTCCTGGCCAGCTCAGCGAAGGGGGGCAAGCTGACGATGTCTATGAGCGTCCGCCGCTGGCTGCCGCTACTCCGTTGAGTGAAGCAGCCAGTGATGCTTTATTACAAGGTTTAGAGCCTTTGCCTACTGAGAGTCAGGCTGAGGGTTTTGTCCTGCGTGCTAGCAGTACACCACCGCCACAAACGGGTAGTGTTGTGCAAGATAGCTTTCCAGCGGCGGCTGAATTAACTGCTCCCACGCCACCTGATCTTAAGGAAACAGCTTTACAAGTATTGCGTTATGCTCCTGAAGGTGAAGTGCCTATCAGTGGTCAAATCAGTATTACGTTTAATCAACCTATGGTTGCGGTGAATACACAAGAAGGGGCTATTGCTGAGTCAGTACCGGCTCGTATTAGCCCTGATATTCCCGGGCAGTGGCGGTGGTTAGGTACGCGTACACTGATCTTTGAACCAGCGGCTGAGCGTTTACCGATGGCTACCCAGTTTACGGTAGATGTGCCAGCGGGAGTAAAATCAGCGGCGGGCAAGGCACTGTCAGCGTCGGTCGTGTGGCAGTTCAATACACCACCCGTGCAATTACTGCAAAGCTATCCTGCCGGTACAGGCGTTGACTTGCAGCCGGTACTGCTAATGATTTTTAATCAGCGTATTGATCCAGAAAAGCTATTGCCATTCATTCAATTGCAGGCTGGTAAGCAAACAGTGGGGCTGCGTCTGGCCAGTCAAGAAGAATTAGCCGCAAATAAGACATTGTTGGCGCGTACTCAGGAAGCAAAAGCAGCTTATTGGTTAGCCTTGCGCCCTGAACAAGCCCTGCCTGTCAATACATCCATAAAAGTCGCTGTTCTCCCCAAAGCGCCTTCTGCGGAAGGAGAGCGCCTGACGGAAGCTACCCAAACTTACGAGTTTAGCACTTATGGACCCTTAGTGATTGAGCGTACTCATTGTGGCTGGGGAAATGAGTGTCGTCCTGCTAGTAACTTTACGGTGGGAATGAGTAATGTCATCCCTGAAACTATTGATGTAGCACAGTTTTTGAGTGTTTCACCCGCCTTGCCAGACATGGAGGTGGAGCACAGTGGTAATACCATTATCATCAAGGGACTAAAGCAGGCACGCACTGATTATACAGTGACTTTGTCGCCTGAACTGAAAGACCGCTTCGGGCAGCAGTTGACCGGTAATACTCAGGTCGAATTTAAGGTAGGTAGCCAAGAACCTGCTTTTATCTTCTCGAATGCCAACGGTTTTAATGATCAGTTTACAACTTTAGATCCTTTCGGTCAGCCGCAGCTATCTGTTTTTACTAATAACTACGGTAGTTTTAAGCTGACCGTCCATCGTATGACGGATGATATTAGTAAAGGCTTACCCCAATACCTTGACTGGTTGGAGGCTAGTAATAGCCATATCCGTCGGGGTAATGCGCTTAAACCTTTACCCGGCGAACCAGTGGTGCAGCAACAACGGCTAGTGGTGCAAGCCGAGCTAGATAAATGGGCAGAAACGCGCATTAATCTGAGTCCTTGGCTGGATGAAAATCGCGGACATTTATTAGTCATGTTGGAGGCAGGTGATTACTTGCCCGGTGTTGAAACATCAGATAGCCAAAACAGCTATGACTATCCGCGACGCTATGTCACGTGGGTGCAAGCAACCCAAATCGGTTTGGATGCTTATGTGGATAATCAGCACTTACTGGCTTGGAGTTCACGTCTAAAAGATGGTGCACCTTTAGCAGGTGTGGCTATCAAACTGAACCGTGTGATGGAAGACAATGAAGGCAACAGTAGTGCCATACAAACTACGGATGCCAATGGTTTGGCTAAACTGGCATTACTGGATAAGTCGCCTAGTTTGACTTGGTTAGAGGCGACTCAAGGCAAGGATAGCGCTATTCTGCTGGATAGCATTTATAGTTATGGTTCGACTTGGTCAGCACGCGGAGCATCGGAAAACTTCTTGTGGTATGTCGTTGATGATCGCCAGATGTATCGCCCTAATGAAGAGGTACATATTAAAGGTTGGGTGCGTAAGCAAGAACTGATTCCCAGCGGGGATTTAGCGCAGCCGCCCGCGAATAGTACACTGACTTATGAGCTGCTGGATGCACAGAACAATAAATTAGCAGAAGGCGAGCAGGCACTAGGTCAGTTGGGCGGTTTTGATCTTCACTTTAAGCTGCCCGATACGCCGAATTTGGGAACAGCGCAGCTTGTTTTAAAAGCCAAACAGGCTGCAAGTAGTGTGGATGCGGACAATGATTACGCTAATTATGTTCACCACTTCCAAATTCAAGAATTCCGTACTCCTGAATTTGAAGTGAAAGCTAGTGTGGCGGCTGGCCCCTTTGTGGGTGATCAGGTCGTTAATGCCAGTGTGGCTGCCAATTATTATGCGGGAGGCGCTTTGCCCGGTGCGCCAGTGGAATGGCAAGTCAGCGCTGAAACAAGTACCTATACACCACCTAATCAGTCTGATTGGAGTTTTGGTTTTGGCCTTCCAGAGTGGTTTAGTTACTGGCGTCCATTCACTGGCCATGATGCGGTTAATGCTTCTTTTAGCAGTAAAACCAATGCTGAAGGACAGCATCATTTGGCTGTGAGTACCAAAGGTAGTGAGTTTGCACGTCCTTTATCATTTACGGCTCAAGCCAGTGTGAGTGATGTTAATCGTCAGACTTGGAGTGCGAGCACCCGTTGGCTATTACACCCTGCTGATGTCTATGTGGGCATGAAAACAGCACGTTACTTTGTTGAGCAGGGTGAGCTTTTGCCGGTGGACTTGTTAACGGTTGATTTAGAGGGTAAAGCGCTGGGTGGTCGTCCGCTAATTGTTGAAGCAGGACGGGTACAATTTAAGCCCGGCGAGGATGAGACACTTAGCGATGTGCAACGCTGCCAAGTACAAACTGATGCCCAAGGCTTGGCGCAATGCCGCTTTAAGACCGACAAAGGTGGGCAATACCGCATTACTGCCACCACAATGGATGCGGAAGGGCGGCGCAATGCCAGTCGTATTACACGCTGGGTGAGTGGTGGCGGTGGCGATAGTCTGCCTACTCAAGAGGAAGTGAGCTTACAAACCGTACAGATCATTCCTGATCAGGATAAGTACGCTCCGGGCGATACCGCACAACTTTTACTGCAAGCACCTTTTGCGGATGCGGAAGGCTTATTGATTTTAGGGCGGAATGGCTTTGTAGAGCAGCAGCGTTTCCGTATGCAGGGTAGCAGCCATACTTTGTCGATTCCGGTCAAAAGCGAATGGTTACCTAATGTTCAAGTGCAAGTGACTTTGTTGGGGCAAGCACCTCGGAGTGAGGTACAAGCCCATGAAACCCATGTTGAACCCCGCCCTGCGATTGCAGTAGGTCGCTTTAATCTGCCTATTTCGCTCGCGGAACGTAGCCTGAGCTTAGTGGTTGAACCACAAGTTGCCAAGCTATCACCGGGCGATGAAACCGAAGTGAGTATTCACGTTACAGACGTTGCCGGGCGAGGCGTTGCGGATGCAGAACTGGCCTTGATTGTCGTGGATGAAGCTATTTTGGCCTTGAGTGATTACCAATTACCTGATCCTTTGGTGGTGTTTTATCCAGAGCGTTCCGCCGATATTGGCACAAACCATTCACGTCTAGGTATGGTATTGAACACTAATGCTCTAAAGCAGAAAGATATGCTAAGGCGGTTTGCTGTTAAAGCAGCGGCAGTAGATATGGCATTTCGTCCTATGCCTAGGGTGATGGCTGATGAATCCAGTGCTGCTTATGGCGCGATCAATGAGGCAGCAGGCGCAGCGATTAGCCTGCGCAGTGACTTTAATCCGCTAGCAGCTTTTGTGCCTTCTTTAATGACGGATGCTAATGGTTTAGCCAAGGCCAGTATCCAATTGCCGGATAATCTGACTCGCTATCGCATTATGGTCGTAGCAGTGGAGGATGCTAAGCGTTTTGGTACGGGTGAGTCTAGCTTGATTGCACGTTTACCCTTAATGGTGCGTCCTAGTGCGCCCCGTTTCCTTAACTTTGGTGACCGCTTTGAATTTCCTGTTGTCTTGCAAAATCAAACAGATGAGTCACTGGAAGTACAAGTGGCCATGCGCGCCAATAATCTGGGCTTGGCACAGCGCGGTTTTGCGGTACAAGTGCCGGCAAATGAGCGGGTAGAAGTGCGCTTCCCGGCAAATACGCTCAATGCAGGTAAAGCCCATTATCAAGTGGTTGCCCGCAGTGCGACTTATGCAGATGCCGCGCAAGGGGAGTTGCCGGTATGGACACCGGCTACGACGGAAACTTTTGCCACTTATGGCGTTATTGATCAAGGTGCGATTCGTCAGCCGATTGCCAGCCCGAAAGCAGTTTGGCCACAGTTTGGTGCTTTGGCGATTGATACGAGTTCTACGGCGGTGCAGTCATTGACCGATGCTTTTATCTATTTGCGTGAATATCCGTTCGAATGCAGTGAACAGATCGCCTCGCGTGTTATGACAACGGCTGCCTTGCGCGATGTATTGCAAGCTTTTGCGGCAGAAGGTTTGCCTGATGAACAGACACTTACCGCATCCATGCAAAATGATTTCAAGCGCTTGGCAGCGCGCCAAAAGGCAAGTGGCGGTTTTGCACTGTGGGCTCAAAGGCAAGAAGTCTGGCCGTATGTCAGCGTGCATGTGGCGCATGCTTTGATTCGTGCCAGTTACAAGGGTTACAAAGTCAATCAAGACATGCTGCAAGGTAGCTTGAAATACATCCGTACGATTGAGCAACACATTCCAGCGAATTATCCCCCAGCGATCCGGCAGTTCATTATTGCTTATAGTCTGTA
The DNA here is from genome assembly GCA_002747435.1 of Pseudomonadota bacterium. Taxonomy (GTDB): domain Bacteria; phylum Pseudomonadota; class Gammaproteobacteria; order Thiotrichales; family Thiotrichaceae; genus Thiolinea. The sequence goes on along the minus strand of PDPH01000018.1, from coordinate 2,990 downwards.
TGTTCGCAGTCTGAGCAATGACTTTGATCGGTCGCGTGCCAGCAAGTTACTACAAGCTGCTGGTGACCCCGATAAATTACCGCTGGAAGCCGTGGGTTGGTTGCTGATGGTATTAAGTGGCGATGCGCAATATGAGCCACAAGTGGTAACATTGCGGCAGTTCCTCAATAATCGAGTGATTGAAACAGCTTCTACCGCACATTTTGCCAGCTCTATCAGTGATGGTGATTATTTGGTAATGCACGCAAAACGTCGGGCGGATGGCGTTATTTTGGAAGCTTTGATTAAGGATCAACCTAAATCCGATCTGATTCCCAAACTGGTCAAAGGCTTACAGGCGCATAGTCGCAAAGGTCGTTGGAGCAATACGCAAGAAAATGCCTTTATTTTATTGGCCTTGGATCAGTATTTTCAAACCTTTGAAAACCAAACGCCAGATTTTGTGGCACGTAGCTGGCTGGGGCAGGAATTTGTCGGCCAACATGCGTTTAAAGGATACAGCACTGAAACGCATAAGGTCGAAGTGCCGATGGATTGGTTACTTCAGCAAGGCGAGCGTAGTGATCTGATTCTGGATAAGGATGGCGCTGGACGTTTGTATTATCGCATTGGTTTACGCTATGCCCCCGAAGATCTGGAGCTGGCTGCGGCGAATTATGGCTTTGAGGTCAAGCGTACTTATAAAGCACTGGATGATGCGTCTGATGTGCAACAGCGTGAGGATGGCGTATGGGTGATTAAAGCGGGTGCTCGGGTTGAAGTTGAGCTGCAACTATTCGCGCCTGCTAACCGTTACCATGTTGCTTTGGTTGATCCGCTGCCTGCTGGTTTGGAAGCGATTAATCCTGCTTTGGTGGTCAATGCTGATTCTGAATTGGACAATGATCCACAGTTTGCATGGTGGTGGGGATCATGGTATGAGCATCAGAACCTGCGTGATGAACGAGCAGAAGCGTTTACTTCATTGTTGCGAGGTGGTGTATATACCTACCGTTATATTGCGCGTGCTACTACGCCGGGTGAGTTTGTTGTACCGCCAGCGAAGGCCGAGGAAATGTATCAGCCGGAAACCTTCGGACGTTCGGCTTCGGCTAAGGTTGTAGTGCAAGCACCTTAGCGCCTTAAAGTCTCTAAGAGCTATCGCTAGTGATTTAGCGATAGCTTGTGCTGAGTCGCAGTATAGGGATGACGCATTGCATTATGTTTCATCCTGAACTGTATTGCTCCAAGTGTATGATACGCAACTCTGCGGCATCTTGTGCGCAGCGATAACGTCCGATTAATTCGATTACCATGGTTCTTTCTTTGGTATCGGCGGCAACTTCCTCTTTGCCAATAAACGTGAAAATATTTTCATGCTGTGAAGTCACAATCCAGCCTAACTGTTCATAAGGTTTAACCCGCTGGGCAGCGTTAATATCTGTTTTGTTTTGAAATTTGCCCCATTGTTGCAATAATTGAATAGCGTACTGACGTGGTTCAGTGCGGCTATCGGTTTGAATAACACAAGTGCCATAACTGAATAATACCCAAGTGGCGCGCCAGTGGGAAAAAATACTACGCCAAGTTTTTATTAATTGTGTGCTATTAGGCATATTAATTAAGGATTGTTACAAGCACTGAAAAAATGAAGTGTAACGTAGTCGTTTGGTTTTGGGGGGGAATAGGTGGCGGTTAACAGGATGTAGCGTTTAACCGTTCAGATTAGTGGACTTTCTATCCTTTACTTCAGTCAATAAAGTTTGAAAATAAGTTTGTACGCGTTTGGCTTGTCCTGCGGTGGAGTCTTCAGCGTACATGCTTTGGCGAAAAGTATGGCTGTTGTGTAAACCATACGTATACCAAGCAATATGTTTGCGGGCAATGCGACAAGCAGAATATTCACCATAGAAGCTATATAAAGCTTGTAAATGTGTCAGCAATACGTCACGCATTTCAGCAATGCTGGGTGGAGGAAGTTGCTCGCCGGTTTGCAAATAATGATTTATTTCTCGAAAAATCCACGGGCGACCTTGGGCAGCACGACCGATCATAAGGGCATCTGCGCCAGTTTGTTCTAGCACTTGTTTGGCTTTTATGGGGGTGTCGATGTCACCATTAGCAATTACGGGAATGTGGATGCTACGTTTAACTTCAGCAATAAGTTCGTAACGTGCTTCGCCCGTGTACATTTGCTCTCGGGTACGTCCATGAATTGCCAAGGCTGCAATACCTGCTTGTTCAGCTCGTTGTGCCACGCGCAAAATATTTTCCTGCCCATTAGCGAAGCCTAAGCGAGTTTTTAAGGTGACCGGCACGTCGACGGCGGCTACCACGGTATCGAGTATGCGAGCTACTAGTTCTTCATCTTGAAGCAGTGCTGATCCTGCAAGTTTGCGGCACACTTTTTTGGCAGGACAACCCATATTAATATCGATTATTTGTGCACCATGAGCGACTTGATAACGTGCTGCTTTTGCTAGTGATTGAGGTTCTGAACCGGCGATTTGTGCAGTAATAGGTGCTAGCTCACCATCAAAATTGCTACGGTATAATGATTTTTTCTGGGCATATAAAGTGGTATCGGCGCTTATCATTTCGCTGATCGCATGACCTGCACCAAAATGCTTGCATAATGTGCGAAAAGGACGATCTGTCACCCCGGCCATAGGCGCTACTATGAGTTTATTATTGAGTGTATATGAGCCAATTTTCATGGTGCTGGAGTTTAGCAGCTTTTGTAATTATAGACCCACTTAATGTAAGGTATTGGTGGTATTAAGGCAGGGGTTGTTTTTGCTCGCCCGAACGATGTTGACGGCAGGTGGAAGCGTTTTTAAACTGATTGGGGTGAATTTGTAAGTGGCGAAGAAGAAATTTTTGCTGCTTACTTTACTTTATATAAATTCCTCGGTAGTGATTCAGATGCGTTGAAAGAACTCTCGATTAATGAACTCTCCGATGACCTTATCATGGATTTCCTCTGATTTTGAAAAGCCAATAGTTTTCCG
>PDPH01000017.1 GCA_002747435.1 Pseudomonadota bacterium | reverse complement strand
ATGAAAACAGTTGGACTCTTAGGTACTGCCTTTACAATGGAACAAAATTTCTATAAAGGAAGGCTTGCTGAAAAATATAACCTTAATGTTTTAGTTCCTAAAGAAGAAGACCGAAAAATTGTTCACAATGTTATTTATCAGGAATTATGCTTAGGCAACATCAACAAAAATTCTAAAGATGAATATTTACGTATTATAAAAGAGCTGTCTTCAGATGGTGCTGAAGCTGTTATATTGGGTTGCACAGAAATAGGAATGTTAGTAAAACAATCAGATACAGAGGTAAAACTGATTGACACAACTGCAATTCATGCTCAGGCAGCAGTTGAATACGCAATAAATTCATAATAAAAATAATTTTGTATTTGTTTTTACTGATAAGAAACTCTGTTTTGGCAGACAGTGATTTTTGATTTTATTCTGCGGTGATCAGGTACAAAAATTAGATACGAACCATAGTACCGACGCCTTGATCGGTTAATAGCTCCAATAAAACAGCATGTTCGACACGTCCATCAAGCACGGAGGCACTGCCTGCACCACCACGGACAGCATCTAACGCACAAGCCAGCTTGGGTAACATGCCCCCCTGAATCGTACCATCGGCAATCAAAGCCTGGATCTGAGCAGCATCTAGTTCTTCCAACAATGTGCCTGCTTTATTCAATACGCCCGGGGTATTGGTTAATAGCAATAAGCGCTCTGCATGCAGCACTTCTGCCATTTTGCCGGCCACTAAATCAGCATTGATATTATAGACCGTACCCTCTTTACCGACACCAATGGGGGCAATGATGGGAATAAAGCGATCTTCTTCCAACAGACGTACGGCTCGCGGGTTAATTTGTTCTACCTCGCCAACGTGTCCTAAATCAACCGGCTCAGCAGTTTGATCCTCGCTATCCTTACGGGTCATGGCTAATTTGCGTGCAATAATCAAGTTGCCGTCCTTACCCGTCAGTCCAATAGCGCGCCCCCCGGCCTGATTAATCATATTCACAATTTGCTGATTCACCAGACCGCCTAAGACCATCTGTACCACTTCCATGGTTTCAGCATCAGTAATGCGCATGCCTTCTACAAAACGACTTTCTTTGCCAATTTGTTTGAGTAGATTGCCGATTTGTGGGCCGCCACCGTGTACGACGACAGGATTAATGCCAATTTGTTTAAGCAAGACAACATCTTGCGCAAAGCTGCGTTTAAGGTTTTCATCAGTCATGGCATGACCACCGTACTTAATGACAATGGTTTTTCCGGCATAGCGCTGAATATAAGGCAAGGCCTCCATCAGAATATGAGCGGTTTCCGCAGGGCTGTGAGACATGGATAGTTGTGCCTTTGAATTAATGGAAAATGGAAAGTTGGCGACCATTATATCTAACAGTTTCATGACTTGTGTAGAGTAGGGGGCATTGCTTTATTGGGGTATAGTAATAGTATCTGACGATATAAGTTTAGACAGGAAGCAATATGCAATACGATGTAATTATCGCAGGTGGTGGTATGGTCGGTGCGGCCTTGGCTGCTTTGCTGGGTAAAGCCGGGCGGCAAGTCGCTGTATTGGAGACGGCTTGGCCGACTGTCTTTGCTAAAGATAGTAACTACGACTTGCGTGTTTCAGCGATTAGTCGCGCCTCACAAGCTTTGCTGGAACGTGTAGGCGCGTGGGAGCGTATTATTGCTATGCGTGCTGCTCGATATGAAGCGATGAAAGTATGGGACGCAACGGGCAATGGCAGTATTGGCTTTGATGCAGCGGATTTGGGTGAGCCTGATTTGGGGCATATTATTGAAAATCGCGTCATCCAACAGGCTTTGCTACAAACACTAGAGGATTGGCCTAGTGTCACGCTATTTTGTCCAGCTCGTCTACAAGCTTTTGAAAAAACAGCTCAGCAGGTGACAGTCACTCTGGACAATGGGACGGAATTGCAGGCGGCTTTATTGGTAGGCGCTGATGGTGCCCATTCCCAAGTGCGCGAATTAGCAGGCATTACTTGGCAGGTGGATGATTATGCCCAAAAAGGTGTCGTGGCTGTTGTACAGACTGCACTGCCACATCAGCGAACCGCTTGGCAACGCTTTATGCCGACTGGCCCACTGGCTTTTCTACCTTTGTTGGATGAGCACCATTGTGCCATTGTTTGGACTTTGCCGTCTGATCGAGCCGATATGGCGCTTAGTTGGGATGAAACACGGTTCAAGCGTGAATTAGCCCAAGCACTGGATTATCGTTTGGGTGAGCTAGTACAGGTGAGTGAGCGAGCCGCTTTTCCACTAAAAGGTCGTCATGCACATGACTATGTACAAGAACGCTTGGCCTTGATAGGTGATGCTGCACATACTATTCACCCGTTGGCTGGGCAAGGTGTCAATCTGGGCTTTAAGGATGCTGCTGCTTTAGCGGATGTACTGGGAAAAGCAACTGATTTAGGGCATTTACGCTCATTGCGTGCTTATGAACGTTCACGTCGTGGGGATAATCTGGCGACACAAAAGGCAATGGAAGCATTTCGTTTATTGTTTGGTAATACACTGCCGCTATGGCAAGGACTACGTAATACAGGTCTGTCTGTATTTGATCGCCTTGATCCGATCAAGGCTCAGGTGGCACGACGGGCGATGGGCTTATAGAAGGATGAGGGTGTAAAGTTTCGATATGCTCAATCAGTTGGGCAATAAATTGCTCAAAGTGAGCGTGATTAGGTTTATTGCGCCATAAATATAAAAAGTTTTCCAAAGTTTGAGCATGGTGAAAAATAGTCAGGTGCGTGGTGTAGAGAAGAAAACGATAAAACATAGCACCTGCACATAAAAATAATAATACTGCCACTAAGTAAAGTACGCCCCATTGTCCTCCCCACCATAATGAAAGTAATCCAAAAGCCATAAAAAATAGGCTGTTAAATAGCCATACGACTGAAAAAGAGGAAGCTTGCGAGGGGGTCGGATGTAGTAAAATCAGCGGTATTACCGTTTCACTACGCTGAAATAGCGATTGTTCACGCACAATCAATAGTTTCTTTCCCTGTAAAATAAATTCACGCTGACCGAACAGGAAATGGCGTTGTTTCAGGCTTGGTGCTGGGTGTTTGGTTAGCATTTGATTATATTTTATTCACGTAAAATTTCTAGGATTGCCTACAGTATAAGCTGTAATCCCCTTGATTTGGCAGCTTTCCGACAGCCTGCGATTGTCTACTGCTATAGAATTTTTTATTCGATATTTTTTCAACTTCGTCAAAACCAACATCAAAACCAAGGGGTACTGCTAGGGGGGGATAGTAGAAAATAGACTAGGCGTTTCAAGGAGGAATTTGCTTAAATATACAACAAGGTTATAACAGTAATAAAAACCTTATAGCGTGTTGGTTGTGGAGATAAAGCTATGAATAGAGAAGGGATACACTCAAAAAAAGTCTGTTGTTCTTGGACTAAATCAGCCTTGGGAACATTACTGTTAGCCTGTACTTGTGCCAGCTATGCTGACTCAGGAATCATCGAGCAAGAAGGCATTATTCGTCTGGTAGCGACCTTGGAGGACAATCCTGCCTTTACCAATGTGGTCTGGAAAGTATATCGTATGAACGGTATTTACCAGTCGGTGGAAGTGATTCCACGCCATACGGCTACCTTGACGCTCAAGCCGGGTAATTACAAGGCGGTTGCTATCTTGAACAACAAGCGAAGAAGCCGTAATTTTCAGCTCAAATCCAATCAGCAGGAGGAAATTATTCTATCCATGGACTAAAAGCTGCTCCAGTGGGTGTCGATGGGTGATTGAGCTTTTTGCTAGTAAGGGTTTTTTAGGGAGTTTTATGTCTAATTTTTCTGACCAGTATGTTGTGGTCGGGCATCCTGTCGCTCACAGTAAATCGCCCCGTATTCACACTTTATTTGCTCAAGCAACAGGTCAAAATTTGCATTACAGCACTTTGCTAGCACCGCTAAATGCTTTTGCAGAAACTATTCAGACTTTTTTTGCAGCGGGCGGTAAAGCTTGTAATGTGACTGTGCCTTTTAAGCAAGAAGCTTGGTCTTTAGCCGATGAGCTTAGTGTACAAGCTAAGCTGGCCGGTGCGGTTAATACGCTAATGCCGCGTCCAGATGGGCGTTTATATGGGCATAATACCGATGGTTTGGGGCTGCTGCGGGATTTGCAACTGAATCATCACCTAAACCTCAAAGCTAAGCGTATCTTACTTTTAGGAGCAGGTGGCGCGGTACGTGGTGTACTCCAACCCTTACTGGAAGCTAAGCCCGCTGAAATTTTTATAGCTAATCGCACGGTTGCCACGGCTGAAACTTTGGTGGAGCATTTTACACCGATTGCTCAAGATTCTTCATTAGCAGCGGGTGGCTTTCAGGCGATTCAAGGGTCATTTGATCTGATTATCAATGGTACCGCAGCCAGTTTGCAGGGTGACTTACCACCTTTGCCAGAACATTGTTTAGCGGAAGGCGCTAGCTGTTATGACATGATGTACGCGGCTGAACCGACTGCATTTGTACGTTGGGCACAAGCCCAAGGTGCAGCCAAAGCCTTGGACGGCTTGGGTATGCTGGTAGAACAGGCTGCGGAGTCTTTTGCTTTGTGGCGAGGTGTTCGCCCAGATACAGCGCCGGTTTTGCGGGTTTTGCGGGGATAGTGGGTTTATAACGATTAAAGAAGAGGATCAGCCATGAATATTCAGGAACTGCAAGCCATTGTCGATCGAGGAGAGGATGGCTTACATCAGTTCAAAGCAGATGTCACCAATGTGAATGCCTTGGCTGCTGAAATGGTTGCCTTTAGCAACAGTGCCGGCGGCATCATGCTGATTGGTGTAAAGGATAATGGCGTATTTGCAGGCTTAACGCGTGATGATATGAGTCGACTGAATCAACTGGTTTCCAATGCAGCTTCGCAGTCAGTGCATCCAGCCGTTAACCCGCAAACCCAGAATATTGTAACTGAAAATGGGTTGGTTATGGTGGTAGAAGTTCCGAAGGGAATCAGCAAACCTTATATGGATAATAATGGCCTGATTTGGGTTAAAAGCGGCGCAGATAAACGTAAAGTTACCGCTCGAGAAGAAATTCAGCGTATGTATCAGGCAGCAGGTCTATTGCATGGTGATGAAATTCCAGCTAAGGGTTTGGGGGTTAGTAGTTTAGATAAGGACTACTTTGATACCTTCTTACAAAAACATTTCAATACCTCACTGGTCGATCTGGATATTCCGCTTGAAACATTGCTGGAAAACATGAATCTGATGCGTGATGGGGTGTTCAATGTAGCAGGTGCATTGCTGTTTACCCACAATCCTAGTTTCAATTTACCACTATTCGTCGTCAAAGCGGTGGCATTTCCCGGTACTGACACCAACACGCAAACCTATCTCGACAGTCAAGATATGAGCGGTAAAATGCTTAGCGTATTTAGAGACTCACTGAGTTTTGTCACGCGTAACTTGCACCATTTGCAGGCGGGGCAAAGTGTGAATTCACTAGGTGAGCTGGAAGTCCCACTAGTCGTATTTGAAGAGTTGATTGCAAACGCACTTATTCATCGTGATTATTTTGTTTCTGCTACTATTCGTTTATTGATTTTCAAAGACCGGATTGAAATCATCAGCCCCGGTCACTTACCTAATAATCTGACGGTGGAAAAGATCAAATTTGGTAATTCCAATATTCGCAACCCGATTTTAGTATCGTTCGCTAGCCGTATCCTGCCTTATCGTGGTTTAGGTAGCGGTATTATGCGGGCACTGGCGGCTTACCCCACTATTGAATTTATTGATGATCGAGAAAATAATCTATTTAAAGCGATTATTAAACGCCCCCTATGGCCGTAACTTACATACAGTCTCAGTCTTTATAGCCTCACCCAAAGCATTTGCTACTCTTGCAAGCCTTATGGGATTATTATGAGCTTTTTGCGTGCCTGAACCTGAGAAGGAAATAATCCCTGCCATGAATACTGTTTATAACTTTAGTGCCGGTCCTGCGGTATTGCCCCGACCTGTCTTGGAGCGTGCCCAAGCTGAGTTGCTGAATTGGCATGGCTCGGGTATGTCGGTGATGGAAATGAGCCACCGTGGCAAAGAATTTATCAGTATTGCTGAGCAAGCCGAAGCCGATTTGCGCCGTTTAATGCAGATTCCTGATAATTATAAAGTCTTGTTTTTACAAGGGGGAGCTCATACTCAGTTCGCCATGATCCCGCTGAATCTAGCAGCGGGAGGACAGGCTGTTGATTATGTGGATACTGGCGATTGGTCACTCAAAGCCATAAATGAGGCACGTAAATTGGCTAAAGTGAATGTAGTAACGTCTAGTAAGGATAGCTGCTACACCACGATTCCTGCCATTGAACAATGGCGATTTGACCCCGATGCAGCGTATTTGCACTACACCACCAATGAAACTATTCGTGGTGTCGAGTTTAACTACTTGCCAGAATCTGGAGATGTGCCATTGGTGGCTGATATGTCTTCGGATATTTTGTCTCGCCCGCTAGACATTAGCCGCTTTGGTTTGATTTATGCGGGGGCACAGAAGAACATCGGTCCTGCCGGTCTGACACTCGTTATTGTACGCGATGATCTAATAGGCAAGGCTAGTGCAGCAACGCCTAGCATGCTGAATTACCAGCTTTATGCTGATTATGATTCTATGTATAACACGCCGCCTACTTATGCTTGGTATTTAGCAGGTTTGGTCTTTCAGTGGCTATTGGAGCAAGGTGGATTAGCCGCCATAGCACAAAAAAATCAACGCAAAGCCAATAAGTTATATGCTGCGATTGATGCGTCTGATTTTTATCATAATCCGGTTGATCCGAGCTGTCGCTCTTGGATGAATGTACCGTTTACCTCGCCTGACCCTGCATTGGACAAGCTGTTTCTGGCTGAAACGGCGGCAGCGGGTTTGTTAGGCTTGAAAGGACATCGCTTGGTCGGTGGTATGCGCGCCAGTATTTATAATGCCATGTCGGAAGCGGGGGTAGATGCGCTGATTGACTTTATGCAGGACTTTGAGCAGCGAATGAATCATCGGGTAATCAATCGGGTAGGGTAGGAGGAAACTAAAGCAATGGTGGGTAATGCAGATAATGTAGATTTACAGCAGCTTAGAGAACGTATTGATGCACTGGATACGCAATTATTGGCGCTACTGAATGAACGGGCTAGCTGTGCGGAGGCGGTTGCTAGTGCTAAGTTGGCTGAAGATCCCGCTGCCGTGTTTTATCGACCTGAACGTGAAGCACAAATTTTACGCCGTATGCAAACTGAAAACACTGGTCCCTTGCGCAAGGATCAAGTATCGCATTTATACCGTGAAATTATTTCAGCGTGTCTAGCTCTGGAAGAGTCCATGCGCATTGCCTATTTGGGACCGGCGGGAACTTTTACGCAGGAAGCAAGCTTTAAGCATTTTGGTAAAGGCATTTCTACATGGCCGGTGGATTCCATCGGGCAAGTCTTCCGCGAGGTAGAAGCCCAGCGAGTGCGGTATGGCGTGGTACCTATTGAAAACTCCACAGAGGGCATGGTGACGCATACTTTGGATATGTTTATGCAATCGCACTTACGAATTTGTGGGGAAATTTTACTGCGCATCAATCAGACTTTAATGTGCAAGCATCCGCATTGGGAACAGGTGAAAACAGTCTATTCTCACCAACAGTCCTTAGCACAATGCCGTTATTGGTTGGATAAGCACCTGCCACAAGCTGAGCGTATTCCGGTCAGCAGCAATGCAGAAGCAGCCCGTTTGGCAGCGGATGATCGTGATTCGGTAGCGATTGGAAGCCAACAGGCGGCCAATATTTATGATCTGCAAATTGTGCAAACCAATATAGAGGATCATGCAACTAATACAACACGCTTTTTGGTTATTGGTGAACCTACCGTAGAGCCCAGCGGCAAAGACAAAACAACCTTGTTGGTTTCTGCACCTAACCGGCCAGGTTCGTTGTTTCGCCTGCTTAAACCATTGGCTGAGAATGGTGTGGATATGACTAGGATTGAATCGCGCCCATCACGTAATACGAATTGGGATTATGTTTTCTTTCTGGATGTCATTGGACATGAGCAAGATGAACCCGTGCAGCGTGCCTTGGAGTTATTGCGGGCGGATGTCGATTTGGTGCGGGTATTGGGATCTTATCCTGTTGCGGTGAAATAAAAAGGATAGTCATGAATTACGAGGGTGTAGAAACACTGCCTTTACAAACGTATACCGAAAAGGCGTATTTGGATTATTCCATGTACGTCATTTTGGATCGAGCCTTGCCGCATATTGGTGATGGCCTGAAGCCGGTACAACGCCGGATTGTATATGCTATGTCGGAGCTGGGTTTGTCAGCAGCTTCCAAGCATAAAAAATCTGCTCGTACAGTGGGGGATGTCTTGGGTAAATACCATCCGCATGGCGATTCTGCTTGTTATGAGGCGATGGTACTGATGGCGCAGCCTTTTTCCTATCGCTATCCGCTGGTGGATGGGCAAGGCAATTGGGGCTCACAAGATGATCCCAAATCGTTTGCTGCCATGCGTTATACGGAATCCCGTCTTACCCCTTATGCTAGGGTATTATTACAGGAGTTAGGGCAGGGGACTGTAGAGTGGCAAGCGAATTTCGATGGTTCTTTAGATGAGCCGGTGACTTTGCCAGCACGTTTGCCCAATGTATTGTTGAATGGTGGCACAGGTATTGCGGTGGGGATGGCAACCGATATTCCACCGCATAATTTGCGCGAAGTTGTCAATGCTTGTATTCACTTATTGGATCACCCTCAGGCGAGCTTAGCTGAGCTATGCCAGTTTATGCCTGCGCCTGATTTTCCTACCGAAGCTGAAATCATTACGCCTGCCGCTGATTTTGTCAGTTTGTATGAAAAAGGGAGCGGCGTATTCAAGATGCGCGCCCGCTATGAAGTGGAAGGTAGCGATATTGTTATTACGGCTCTGCCTTATCAGGTATCAGGTTCTAAATTACTGGAGCAAATTGCCCAGCAAATGCAGGCTAAGAAATTACCTTTGGTTGAAGATTTACGGGATGAGTCTGACCATGAACAGCCTGTACGCCTAGTGATTGTGCCGCGTTCCAATCGGGTGGATGTGGCTATGTTAATGTCCCATTTGTTTGCCAGTACCGATTTGGAGCGCAGTTATCGGCTTAATCTGAATATGATTGGCCTGAATGGTCGCCCACAAGTTAAAGATTTGCGCCAGATTTTGACGGAGTGGTTAGCTTTCCGGCGTGATGTTGTCAGGCGGCGTTTGCAGTGGCGTTTGGATAAAGTGGAAAAGCGTCTGCACTTGCTGGCAGGTTTATTGATTGCTTTTTTGAATCTGGACGAAGTGATTCATATTATTCGTACAGAAGACGCGCCTAAAGCCGTATTAATGCAGCGCTTTAAACTGACCGACGTGCAGGCCGACTATATACTAGATACCAAGTTACGCCAGTTAGCCCGCTTGGAAGAAATGAAAATTCGCGGTGAGCAAGATGATTTGCAGCAAGAAAGAGAGCAATTATTAGCTTTATTGGGTTCAGATAAAAAACTGACCAGCTTAATCCGTAAGGAATTAAAAGAGGATGCTAAGTTCTACGGCGATCAGCGCCGCTCGCCCTTAAAAGCACGCGCGGCAGCACAAGCCTTGGATGAGGCTGCGATGATACCGGCAGAACCTGTCACAGTGGTTTTATCCAAAATGGGCTGGATTCGTGCAGCCAAAGGCCATGATATTTTGGCAGAGAGCCTAAACTATAAACAAGGTGATGGTTTTCAGGATGCTGCGCGTGGACGCTCCAACCAGCCAGTTGTTTTGTTGGATAGTACCGGACGGGCTTATTCTCTGCCTGCACATAATTTGCCTTCAGCACGCGGCCAGGGTGAGCCACTGACTGGCAAATTGTCACCGCCTGCCGGAGCAAAATTTCTGTCTGTTCTGATGGGCAGGGATACTGACCACTATCTCCTGTATGGCTCACAAGCTTACGGCTTTATTTGTACGCTAGGCGATATGCAGAGTCGGGTTAAAGCAGGCAAGCTGGTATTGAATGTGGGGGAAGGTGAGGTGATGCCGCCTTTGCGCATTGAGCAAGTAGCCAGTGATCGCTTGGCACTGGTGTCATCGTCTGGCAATTTGCTGGTGATAAAATTACAGGATTTACCGCAATTGAGTAAAGGTAAGGGCAATAAACTGCTTGCCTTGAAAAAAAGCAGCATGCCGGGTCTGGAAGATGAAACCTTGTTATTTGCTGCGGTCATTCCACAAGGTGCTGGTTTGATCATACGTGCAGGTGGCAAGCATAAAAATATGAAAGCCGCTGAGTTGGAAACGTATCTGGGTGAACGTGGCCGTCGCGGTAAAATGTTAGCTCGGGGGTATCAGCATGTCAGCGGACTGGAAGTCTGGCAGTAATGTAATGGTGGATACTTGAAAGTTAAATTTATAGTTAAATTTTCTGAATTAGGTAGACCTTAATATGAAACGCATACTCTTGTTAGCTTTGACGAACCTTGGTGTACTGGCCGTATTGTTTATTACCTGGAATCTGTTACAGCTTTTTTTTGGCGTACAGCTAGGTCGTAATTTTACGGGCATTGCTGTTATGGCACTGGTATTTGGTTTTGGGGGTGCATTTATCAGTCTGTTTATGTCCAAGTGGATGGCAAAGCGCTCAATGGGCGTGCAGATTATTGAGCATCCGCACAATGCACAAGAACGCTGGCTGCTTGAAACGGTACGTCAACAAGCCGAAAAAGCAGATATTGGCATGCCTGAAGTGGGTATTTTCCGTTCTCCTTCCCCGAATGCCTTTGCGACCGGAGCGAATCGTAATAATGCACTGGTTGCAGTGAGCACGGGCTTATTACAAAACATGACGGCTGATGAAGTCGAGGCTGTTTTAGGGCATGAAATTGGCCATGTCACTAATGGCGATATGGTGACGCAAACTTTGTTGCAAGGTGTTGTCAATACCTTTGTAATTGTATTTGCCCGGGTGATCGGTATGGCAGTTGATAATTTATTGCGGCGCGGCGACGATCGTGGCGGAGTCGGTATTGGCTATTATATTGGTTCCATGATTGCTGAGGTACTTTTGGGCTTTGTGGCCACGGCTATTGTAATGTGGTTCTCACGTTACCGTGAATTCCGCGCTGATGAGGCGGGCGCACGTTTGGCTGGACGTGAAAAAATGATTGCAGCTTTGCAACGCCTGCAACAAACCCATGCAGTTAGCCGTATGCCGTCTGAAATGCAAGCCTTTGGGATTATTCCGGGCATGGCGGATGGTTTACAAAAATTATTTACCACTCATCCACCTTTGGAAGACCGCATTGCCTCTTTACAAAAGCATCCAGGTTAAAAAATTTAAAAAAGCACAGTAAAATCAAAGTATTGGGTCAAATAGCCTTGCTGCTCGCACCGCCCACTGAAATAAGCAGCTACGTGAGCTTAAATCTTTGTATGAGGTTTGGCGGCTACAAGCAAAGTCCTGTTCTAACATATTAGCAACGGATTGTGCGAAAGCTTTGTCTACAGTGACTGCCATGACTTCAAAATTAAGCCGTAATGAGCGGTTGTCTAGATTGGCTGTGCCAATCGCAGTAAAGTCGTCGTCAACTAAGATCACCTTTTGATGCAGAAAACCTTTTTGGTAACGGTAAATTTTAATACCGGCTAGGTCGGCTGCTTCTAAAAAAGAAAAAGAAGACAAGTAGACCAGTTTATGATCAGGCTTGGAAGGCAATAAAATACGCACATCCACACCGCGTAAAGCGGCTAATTGCAGCATATCCATAACTGGCAGGCTAGGGACAAAGTAGGGGCTAGCTATCCATAGTCGGTGTTGTGAGGCAACAATTGCTTGGTGAAACAGCATGGAACAGGTTTCTAATTCATCGGCGGGACCACTAGGGTAGATCATGGCGGTTTGTTTGCCGGCGCAACAGGCGTCCCAATTCAGCTTGAGTAATTGCCGTGTCGCCCAATACCAATCCGAAGAAAAGACTTTTTGCAGGGACTGTACCACCGGCCCTTGTAAGCGTAGGTGCGTATCGCGCCAGTGACCTAAGCGGCCTTTGCCCATGTATTCATCGCCTACATTTAAGCCACCTAAAAAACCCACTTGGCCATCTATCACGACAATTTTGCGATGATTACGGAAATTAAGTTGAAAGTGATTGCTGGGACCACGTGTGCTATTGAAAGCTGAAACGGAGACACCTGCTTTTACCAAGGGAGAAAGGTATCTAAAAGGCAATGCGTGACTACCAATTTCGTCATAGAGCAGACAAACAGGTACACCACTTTTGACTTTGGCAATCAGATGATGACGTAGTTTTTTACCCAGTTGATCATGTTTAATAATAAAAAATTGTACTAAAACATAAACTTTCGCACTATCAATCGCTGCAAAGATGGCCGAAAAAGTATTTTCACCATCAATCAATAGTTCAATATGATTGCCCGTAGTAAAAGGTGTGCGGCTGAGTTTTTCCAGTACGGCGAACTCAGTGTCTATTGTTGGGGGTAAGTGAGCTGCAAAAGGTGCTAATTGACGGTGTAATTCAGTGGCCTGACCGGGTGGGGCTTTTTCGGGTTGCTGTTGACGCAAGGCTTCAATATAACCATGAAAGCGATTGCGTCCAAATACCCAATAAAAGGGCAAAGTGAGCCAAGGTATAATATTCAGTGACAACACCCACGCCATTGCACCTTGCGGAGTACGGCTTTTATTGATGGCATGTAAGGATGAAATAAAGCCCAAGACATGTGATACGGCGATGAGTGTGCTAAGGATTAGCGCAAAATCCAGACGCATTGTGCTTCCCAGTGCTTACCGTTAATCTTTCAGTTTACGCAATGTGTGTGCTGGATTAAAGTAGAGCGTTTTTATCAAGCCCTTCAGGGCATCAAGTTTCTTGGTTATGGAGTCAACAATGGGTCAGAATTATTTCAATACCTTGCCATTACGTGTGCAGTTGGAAGAATTGGGCAAGTGCCGTTTTATGGATCAGTCTGAGTTTACCGAAGGTGTCGATTACTTGCGTGGCAAGAAAATTGTTATTGTAGGTTGTGGTGCACAAGGTTTAAATCAAGGCTTATGTTTGCGTGATAGCGGTCTGGATGTGAGCTATGCACTACGGCCAGAAGCGATTGCTGAGAAACGCAAATCTTGGCAGAACGCTACTGATAATGGTTTTAAGGTCGATACTTATGAAGCATTGATTCCTAGTGCAGATGTTGTCATGAATCTGACACCTGATAAGCAGCATACCGCCGTGGTCAGTGCCATTATGCCTTTAATGAAGCAAGGGGCTTGTTTGGATTATGCACATGGTTTCAATTTGGTTGAAGAGGGCATGAAAATCCGCCCTGATTTGACAGTGGTTTTAATGTGTCCGAAATGCCCAGGTTCCGAAGTGCGCGCCGAATATGTACGGGGCTTTGGTGTGCCTACTTTGATTGCGGTACACCGTGAAAATGATCCCAATGGCGACGGCATGGAAATTGCCAAAGCCTTGGCTGCTGGGACAGGGGCTCATCGTGCCGGTGTGCTGGAATCTTCGCCTATTGCGGAAGTAAAATCCGACTTGATGGGCGAGCAAACCATTTTGTGCGGCATGTTGCAAACCGGTTCTTTGCTGTGCTTTGATAAAATGGTGGAAGAGGGGATTGATCCTGCTTGGGCGGCTAAGTTTGTTCAATATGGCTGGGAAACGGTGACCGAAGCACTCAAGCATGGCGGCATTACCCACATGATGGATCGTCTTAGCAATCCTGCCAAAATACGTGCCTTTGAACTGTCTGAAGCGCTCAAAGAGATTCTGCGTCCTTTGTTCCAGAAGCACCAAGACGACATTATGTCTGGCAAATTCTCTGCGACTATGATGCAAGATTGGGCGAATGATGATAAAGATTTGCACCGTTGGCGTGCTGCTACAGCCGAAACAGCTTTTGAAAAGCAAGCCATTAGCGATATTGAAATTACTGAACAGGCGTACTTTGATAAAGGTATTTTAATGGTGGCAATGGTGCGTGCTGGTGTTGAGCTTGCTTATGAAACGATGGTACAAGCTGGCATTCTTGAAGAGTCTGCCTACTATGAATCACTGCATGAAACCCCGCTGATTGCTAACACGATTGCGCGTAAGAAGCTTTATGAGATGAATGTGGTTATTTCTGATACAGCGGAATACGGTTGCTATTTGTTTGATCAAGCTGCACGTCCATTATTGGCTGAACACTTTATGCCAAACATTAAAGCCGATGTGATTGGTAAAGGCTTAGCGCTTAAAGATAATAGTGTTGATAATCAACAACTAGTTGCTATCAATGCCATCATTCGAAATCATTCTGTTGAAATTGTGGGTGAAGAGTTGCGTGGTTACATGACGGCAATGAAAAAGATTGTGTGATAATTAGTGCTACGAAGCCTGATGACTTGCTGCATGAGGTGGTAGGTTAGTCAGGCTTTTTTATAGTAATAATAATAATTTATTTTTTGATAAATTTTTTCAGTGGAATTTTTATTATTTTACAGGCTCTTATTTGTAAAAAAAATAGGCAAAGTTTATATTTTGTTCTAAACTTAACCTTAGCTGAACATTAAGCCTTAAGCTTTTGCGGTTTGATGTCCGACATTCAAGTTTTGTTTAGCTTATACTGCATGGAGGCTGTTTATGTCGATTAAAACTAAACTAGTTGCAGGATGTTTGTTATCAGCCTTATTCATTTTACCCGGTGTGCAACAGGCGTATGCAGCGGATAATCTACGGGTCAATCTAATTGCTACCATTGATAATGGTCCTGCGATGGAGGATGTCAAGTGGACGGTCTACAGAACGGATACCAATACAGCGGTAAAATCTGCTAAGAATCATTCCACACATGTTTTACTGCCAGCAGGCAGCTATCGCGCTGTTGCTACATTGACATCATCGGATAATAAAACTGTTGTACGCTCGCGGCGTTTTCACGTTAGAACACCTGACAGTAAGATCGTTGTGCCAATGGATTGATACGACACGAAAAGCGTTAATGTTCCGGCTGCTTTTGGTAGCCGGTTTTTGTGGGTTACTATTTCTTATAATAAATCCTTATGTTAAGAAATAAAAGCTTATAAGTGTTGAATAGAAATTGCCTATAAGAGAAAGGTAAAATGCTCTGTTTTCAACTTCAACAGGAAGACGAAGATGGAACAGAGGCTGAAACGCCCAAGCAAGGAAGAAATGAGCAAGCCAGCTATTGAACTTTGGCAGGGGTGGTTTTTCTATGAAAGTGCAATATTTGATCCAGCGGGGAACAGATACACCCAGAGAGACATATCTTTATCATGGGAAGCTGGTCTAATAGTCGACGGTGTGCTTGGCAGGTGTGAAAAAATTAAAGTGTTGAAAAACGAACTTGAGGAGCGTATCAGAATGACAGCACTCCCCAAGGTTGCTTTCATCTGGGATGATGAAAAAGGAGTAACTGAGAAAGTATTCAAGCTAAGTCCTGATAACTTTTTCTAGTGTCCCTCTGAAAAAATTTTATTTCGAACTTCATTGATATTATAACTGCTAGAAGCTTTAAATCTAATTAGCCTAAGATTAGCAGATTCACAAGCATCGTTTAAAAAAACATCTCTTTTAGTAGTTCTTGAATTGTTATGGCTTTTATCATCCAACTCTATAACAGCTAATACAGACATATCTTTAGGGTTACATAGCACAAAATCAAAGTGCTTTTTTGCTATTTTATTAAATGCAGACCACCATTGTTTTTTATATTTACTTTTATCAACTGAAGGAATTAGTACATCCGCAACTCGCACTTTAGACATGACAATAGCGTTGTTTAAAACAGAATTAAGTAAAACCCCATAGAAAGAGCGTTCAGCAGATGTTAACAGTTTCGATCTAATTTTATAAGAGGAAATAACATTAGAATTATTGTTGATAATTCTTTTTAATAAATAAGAAATAAATATTAATAGAATGAAAAAAACAATAAGGTAAAAAATGTTATTCATAATAAAAGCCTCATTTTTATAATTCTTATTCATAGCGTAACTTATAAAAAAGAAAAGGGAAAGAAAAACAGACAAATGAACATTTACACACGTGGTAGTTGATAAGAAAAGTTGTTTGCGCCTACGGCGGCGCTTATCAGCGGGATTTCTCGCCGAAGGGCAGAGGGTCAGGGAAAGCTTTCCCTGACCCCCATGCCAAGCTTGTTTATGGAGTGCACTGTATAGGGGATTGTGCTGCACTCCCGTTGGTCGTGTACAAATACCAAGGCAACAACCACCGTTTGACAGAAAAGAAAAGCGCTTTTCTGACAAACGATAGTTGACAGGTTAACGATTTTAAATACTTTTTTCTGTAGGTTTGGCGTTTTAACTTTTTTGCGTAACCGGTAAGCCTTCATTTTGCAAGCATCCGTGCAGTACTAAAGTGCCCCTTTAGTGTTCATTGTAATCAAAGCTTGTTACTCTAACACCTTCGCGTGCAACTGTATTCCACGATAACCGACCCGTGTAATAAGTAACTTTATATCCCTCATACATTATAAATTTAATACCATTTACATCTGTTTTTAAACTAATTTCCAAAGTTAATTTATAGCTTTCAGGGTTCACAATGGTCACTGTATCTGGAAATAGGCCACCCCATTGAGAATAGCCAACAATCCTGTAAGGGACTTCCTCAGCAGATTCTACAACGCCGTATCTTAAGACCTTTGGTCTTTCTATAGGATGCGGATTTTCTTGTTGTTCAATTGGTAATTGTTCAGTTTTTTGTTGCAAGATTTCATTATCTGGCTTGCCAATATTAACTATTTGCTTATAGCCCATATAGCTAAACACGATAATAGCCAGTATAGAACCCGGTATGCCGTAGCGTATCATAGGATGATTGAACATAGAGCGCCTACTATCCACGTCCTGCTCTACACCTGTCAAACCGTCTGAATACATATGAGTTTTGTAAAGGTCAAAAATCTCCCGTTCATAAGAATCTGACAAGGTATTCATAGGCTTACCACGTGGAGGATTACCTTGCGCAACACCATCATAAATGTCAGTTTTACAAATCTGCTTGCTGCCTATTTTAAGTTTTCGCACTCTATACGTAGTTTCAACAAGGCTTTTAACGAATGTGCAAATCTGGCTAAAATCCTGCATGACTAGCACTATTTCAGTGGTTTTACCATCTTCTCCAACGTGGTGACGATGTTCCGCAAAAAAGGCTTTAAAGTTGTGGTCTATATTGTTAGCTCGCGTACCAGAGGGACAAAGCCGCCAAAATTCATCCAGCACGACGACAGAACCGTGAGGATATGTTGTGGGATCAAAATCTGTCAGGTTGAGTTGTTGGATTTGGTCAGGATAAGCATCATGTGCCTTATCCGTCATTGGTATGTTTGTAACAACTATGCGCCCATCTTCCAGCGCCGGTTTTATGATGTGCTTGACTGTGCCATAACTTTTACCGTGGCCCGGTAAACCTGTTATGCCTGTAATAGGCATATTATCCCCCTATAAATGGTATTCTTTTTATTAAGAACTTGAGTAGATAGGCCGACATGATAATAGCAAGACCTTCAGGGAAATTTAGTGGAGCTACCCAAAATATAACTTCTGGCGGTATGGCATTACTATAATTATTTATATTCGCCATCCAATCAGGTGCAGGAATAGATTCTAATATCGAAACACCGGCGGATAATAGTTTATCCAATAACCAAATTATAAAATCAGAAGCCCACTCACCCAGTTTATCTAAAAAATCACTCATGATAATCACCTAAACAAAATACGAATGCCCAGCAATGACCAAACAAAGAGCATTACCACGCCAAGAGCAGGTGATACTTGTCGATAGAGTTCACAATGAATAGACGTACTATGGGAACCCCATGCTCCCAGATCAAAAGACAGGGGAATACATACACCGTCAGCATTGGGAAAACTAATATTAGATAATGGTGCTATAAGAGGAGCGTTTTTAAGGCGTTCATAATGTTCATCAATCACACTTGAAAATGTCTTACCTTCTGCCTTAGCTGTATGAGGATTTAAAACTAATTCTTCCTTAGCCAACTCTTCTTTGATGTCATTTAAAGTTCGATTAGCAATGTCCAACTTATCATTTGTTTGACTGAGGTTAGTATTCATTGCATCCAGGTTTGAATTACCTTTATTTACGGCATTGGTAGTTTGTTGTTGCAACTGTTCCAAAGTAGAAAGATCTACATCCGATGGGGAAGATGTATGACCTGAATTGCTTCGACAAGTTGCCATATCAATATTTGTTGAATCATCAAAACCATCACCATTAGAGTCAACACAGTTGACAATAGAGCCACTACCGGAGCCAGTTCCTTGCGTAGAATTTCCAGTAGCCGTATCTGTAATACCCCCACAATCTGCTGATGTGCAAGTATTACCATCATCTATATTGGTTGGATCAATACATCGTTCAGGCTCATTTGCACAGAGGCCGCCACCATCCCCGCGATCGGTGTAATGACAGCCCACATTACCGTTAAACTCTCCATACGTGTAAGAAGGATCAGGACAACCACCGTCATTAATATCACTAGGAACACAAATCCCCATAAAGCCATTAGCATCAAATGCAGGAACGTCACCATTCTGACAGCCATATTCATTGTCATGGGCACAAAGACAAGCTGAACTATCAATAACGCCATCAGTTGAGGAGCAAGTAAAATTACCCACACCAAAAGGTGCGCATTGATCAGCACACTCATAAAAATTATCTTCACAGGGTGCATTAAAGTCTTTTTGTTTACAAGCTTGCGTCTGCTGATCTATTTCATAACCATCAATACAGGGATTGGATGAAGCACAAACGCCGGTTTGTTGTTCAGACGGTAAATCAGGGCAGACGCATTTATCTGTTAGACTATTTATTACCTGACCATCAGGGCATGAATCAATACATTCACCAGTTTCTTCATGGTATGTCTGACCATCAGAACATAAAGATTCACAAGTTTGAGTTTCTTGGTTAAATGTAGTACCCGCCAAACAACCATTAGTTAAGCAGTCATCAGCATAAAGATACACATTAAATGATAACCAAGCTTTTTCACGCGTGTATTTTTCTCTCCAAGCAAAACAAACATAAGACCCATTTACCTGTTCTAATTGGGTTGTGTATCCATTAGATTCATCTCTATAGGCAGCGCAAGCCGAATAATAATCATCACCATAACTAGGACATAAAGAACCTGCATATAGATCAGGCGATATAAAAGTACATAATACTATAACGAGCGAAAAATGCCAAAGGCGCATAACATACCCATTATCATAAATGCAAAATCAAAAAGCCCTTTAATAAACGCAACTTCCATTTTAAAAGCCTTAATAAGGTGGATAACGGTTATAAATGGGGGATAGTTCCCCGTGCGGAGCCTCGCTAAAGCACTCCACACGGGGAAACTATACCCCATTTACTTAGCGCAAGAAGCCCAAAAGAATACGGGAACCCTTGATTCCGATATATACAGCTGCTAAAGCTGCCGCTACTGTACCAACAGCGGTTAATACACCGGCAAAATCAACTGCGCCTGTAATAGTTGCGTAATCCATAGTTAATTACCTTTTAATTAAACGTAGTATTGAAGAAAGGACAGTTCCAATTAAAAACGAGACTGCCACAAGACTAAAACCAACCCCGAAAAACTCAGCATGTTCATTCGGATCAACGGGGATGGCTTCAGATAAGGTATCGGCAATAATTTCATTCAAATCGATTTGTGTAACAGCACATCCTGTATTTTTTTGAAAAAGATATAATTCACCCGTCTCTTCAATTAAACACTTATCATTGCCGACATAATATCGCATTCAAATCACCCGCTATTTAAGCAACTTTTTTGTCAAAAGATTGAGCTGCAACTGGTTGCAAGTCCAATTCAGAAGACAGGCTTAATTGCTTAAACTTATTGACGTAAAAAGAGGATGGTTGAAGCTGGTAGAATCCTTTTGGAAATGGCGCTTGATCGACTGAGAGATTAACCCCAATTTCAACGGGGTATCGTGAACCAGGGATATGCGCATACCCTTTTTGGGTTCGTATGTGATAAGGACGCCCATTCCCTTTTGCTGTGCCGCTTTTCTCAACAATTTCTTCTGATACAAATTCGATTTTAAGCATTTCATTTTACCTTTCTCTAATTAAGGAATAACAAACCATCCTGTCTATAAACGGTGGTATCTACGACCTTTTCAGTACTGACCACAGTGCTTTTAATAGGGATGGGCAATATTAGGCGTTTAGGTACTCCCTCACGCCGTATGAGCTGCACAATTTCGTTTGGCTCATATATTTCTGCCAGAACACTAATTAGCTTGCCGTATGATGTGCTGGCGAAGTTAATCAGGGATTCCAGCCGAATTTTTCCGATTTTTCTGACAGTCTGGATAACTTCATTAGCACAGCCTTGTATGAACTCTTTTAGAGCCGGATAAGCTCCAGTAAAAAAATCGGGAAGTTTCAGAATGGCATCCAGCGGGATAACACGGTCAACTGCTTTAAGTTCTAGTTCCCAGCGTACCCAGTGTGATAGGGCATCACCTAGTTGCTTTCCTTTTTCATAGACACGGAGCATTTTGCCGTTTTTGCGGTTTCCTATGTAAACCGTGCGCCCGTCTTTTTCTTCGGCATCAGGTGTTACCCAATCACCAATCTGACGGATTTTAGGGTTACGGGTGATCTTAAAATCACCACGTTTATACATATCAATGGCGTCATAAACAGTTTTAGCACCTTCTAGGTCATCATAGGCAATGTCCAGACGCTTAATGCGAACACGGAATAAGGACAGCATATCGTGCAACTTTGGCATGCTTCCAATCATCTGGATGTAATCACAAGACTCAGATGTAAAGTACATCTGCCACGTCCCAGCATTGCCACCCCAAGCCAGAAAACCTAGATTGTTGTATGGTCTGCCATCGCTATAACAAAAAGAGCGAGATGTTTTGTAACCATTCATTCCTCCGCCAATGTCGGAGGACAAAGAAAGCCCCAACTCTCTCTGAAGAGTAAAATTAATCTTATTAACTATATCTTCATCTGTAATATGCAGCGGAGGGGATTGAGGAAAATCATCAAACTTACCCGTAACCGATAGAGTATCCATAATCAATGGATTGGGGGGAGTCTGTGAGTTTCCCCCCGTATTACTTACGGGGGGCCTCCTAAAATCCGGCAATTTCATTGGTTACACCCTACGCCAAGGCAATACATAAATGTCCCTATGAAGCAGCGCCGTTAAGCTGTTCAGCTCCCACACCTTCTGGTGGACTATCTGCGATAGGAAAGACCGCGCAGCAATCGAAATATCCCGCGCAATAAATTCGATTTGATCAGCGTATTCAATGAGTAACGAGCATTCCTTGGAAGTAAGCTCACGATTTTGAAACCTCGAATAAGAACATGTTTGTCGTGCATCTGCCGGTGTCAGTGAAATAATCGGGAATTGTTGTTTTTTTTGCATTACGCACCTCACAATAGTTACAGTAATGTGATTAGTTAAACCTCATTAAGTAATAGGGCGGTAAGAAACTACCGCCCGATACCTTGTGAGGTGTTTCTATGTTGCTCTCTCCCTGACTCGTTGCTAGCTTGGCAAAGGAGAGACAGTACTTTCAGAAAAGAGTGCTTTCATTACGTTAAGTACTTAACGCACTGTAAGCATAAAAAATTTAAAAATCAAGAGGTGCAAAAAAGTGGATGTTGAACGATACCTTAACGATGCAAAGGCAAAGCTGGGTTTTGAAAGTGATTATGCCTTCGCCAAAAAACTGGGAGTTACACAAGCATCTATAACCAGATATCGCAAAGGTGACAGCACTTTTGATGAATATATGTGCTTTCAAATTGCCGATATTTTAGGACTTGATCCCAGTGACCTAATTACAGAAGTTAAAGCAACAACAGAAAAAAACCCGCAAAAACAAGCATTTTGGAAAGATCGACTAATTGAAAAGGCAGGTAAAGCTATTAGGGGGGGGTTAACTAAACTTCGCCTAATTTGGATTATGTTAAATTTAAGATATATCCACTGACCCACCAGACACCTTAAAAACTTAAATTAACGCGAGGCAAATCCAAGCACATCAGTTACACTCTCGAATCAAATCAAATAAACGAACTATAGAGGCTTTCAAGTATGGATGTGATGGAACGTATCGACGAAGCGGTCAAGAATAATCCCGTTGTCATTTTTATGAAAGGTTCGCCGCAAATGCCACAGTGCGGCTTTTCTAGTCGAGCGGCACAGGCATTAATGGCTTGTGGCGAAGAGTTTGCCTACGTTAATGTTTTAATGGATGCAGATATTTTTCAAAATTTACCGCGTTATGCAGATTGGCCTACTTTCCCGCAAATTTATATTAACGGCGAGTTGATTGGTGGTTGTGACATTACGCTAGAAATGTATGAAAACGGTGAGTTACAACAAGCTGTCAAAGACGCCGTCGCTTCCAAAAAAGCAAGCGATCCCGCATCTGCTGACAGTGGTGATAGTGCTGCCTAAGCCCTACTCCCCTATTCCCGCCCTTGACAAGGTTGGACAAAACCCATTGTCCAACCTCAGCGATTTACACCCTGATTTTCTCATGTATGTTCCATCCATAATCATAAAATTTGCTATGCTCCCCTTCTAGAAATCTGACATGCTCAGGCTATAAGGTTGCGGCTACGGGGCGGGATGAATACAATGCGCCTTTTCGACCTGTTGCTCTTGACGTGTTCGGACACACTTACTAAAGCATTCATCTATTTAGGAGTCCACTATGCCCTGGAATGAACCAGGTGGTAATAATCAGCAAGATCCTTGGACTGGCAAAAATAAGTCAAAAGGTAAGCACGACGCTGAAGAAATTATCAATAATTTGAACAAAAAACTGAACAGCTTATTTGGAGGCGGCAAGGGTGACGATGGTGGCGGCATGAGTGGCCCCAGTTTAAAAGTCATTGGTTTGGTGTTGCTGCTTGCTTTCGCAGGTTGGTTATTTTCAGGCTTTTACACTGTCGATGCTCGGGAAGAAGCATTGGTATTACGCTTTGGTAAGTATGTCAAAACAGTAGGTCCAGGCTTGCGTTGGCATATTCCTGCACCTATTGAGAGTGTGGAACGTGTTGATGTTACGCGCAACCGTAGCTCAGAAGATCGCAGTACCATGCTGACAAAAGATGAAAATATTGTAGATATTGCGGTGACGGTGCAATACCGTGTCAATAATGCTGAATTCTACAAGTTCAATGTTAGAAACCCTGATGCTGAAACCACGGCCAATCCAATTGATGGAACCTTGTATCAATCCATGCGTAGTGCCACCCGTGAGATTATTGGACGTAATGCAATGGATTATATTCTAGGCGATGGACGTGAGCAGATAGCTCAGGAAATTAAATCGCTGATGCAACAAATTTTGGATCGTTACAAAGTGGGTCTGGAAGTCTTGAAGGTAAACTTAACTTATGCGGAAGCGCCTGAAGCTGTTAAAGATGCCTTTGATGATGCCAATCGTGCCCGTGAGGATGCCAATCGTTTTCGTAATGAAGCAGATACCTACACCAATAAAGTCTTGCCAGATGCCCGTGGCCAAGCGGCTCGTTTATTGGAAGAAGCCCGCGCTTACCGCGAACGCTTGGTCGCCCGAGCGCAAGGTGATGCTTCACGCTTCCAGCAATTGGCTGTTGAGTATCAACGTGCTCCTGATGTGACACGTGAGCGCCTTTATTTAGAAACAATCGAAAATGTTATGCAAGGAACGCGCAAAGTCGTAATTGATAGCGACAACAATAATTTGTTCTATCTGCCTTTAGGCGGTAGCAGCTCATATTCACCCAGCAAAGCTAATATTCCTGCACCGGCGGGTATGGCTGCCATGGCTGCTCCTTTATTGAATCAACAATCGTCGCAGCGCCCCTCACAGAATGTAAGCGGGATGCGCCAACAGCGTAATCTATCATCTACAGGCAGGGAGGGTCGCCAATAATGGATATGAAAAAACCTATCCTAGCTATGGTTGGTTTATTGTTAGTGCTACTATTTTTAGCTTCATACACGGTCGATCAGCGAGAAAAGGCGATTGAGTTTCGCTTTGGTGAAATCCTCAAAGCCGATATTGGTTCCGGTTTACACTTTAAAATACCGTTTATAGAAACCGTCAAGAAGTTTCCTACCACGATACAAACTCTTAACTCACGTTCTGAGCGTTTTCTGACAGGTGAAAAGAAGTACGTATTGGTGGATTTTTTCGTCAAATGGCGGATCGATGATGTATCTACATTTTATCGTGCGACTGGTGGTGGTCGCCTTGAAGCAGCCGGAAGCCGTCTTGAGGATATTATGAAAGACGGTTTACGGAATGAATTTAGCCGCCGTACTATTGAAGAAGCTCTGTCAGAAGAGCGTGATGCTATTATGCGCGGTTTAGAGCAAAAATCTAATGAAGCGGCTAAGCAGTTAGGCATTGATATTATTGATGTGCGTGTCAGCCGTATTGATTTTCCTGAACAAGTTAGTGAATCTGTGTTTGAACGTATGCGCTCTGAGCGGCAACGGGTTGCCCAAGACTTTCGCTCTAGGGGGCAAGAAGAAGCCGAAAAGATCAAAGCGGCTGCTGACCGTAGTGCGATGGTCATTATGGCAGAAGCTTATAAAGAAGCTGAGCAAATTCGCGGTGAAGGTGATGCACAAGCTGCTGAAATTTATGCAAATGCCTATCAAATTGACTCTGAGTTCTTTGCGTTCTACCGTAGTCTGGATGCTTATCGTAAAACATTACGCC
This sequence comes from Pseudomonadota bacterium, assembly GCA_002747435.1. GTDB lineage: Bacteria > Pseudomonadota > Gammaproteobacteria > Thiotrichales > Thiotrichaceae > Thiolinea. The sequence continues at coordinate 17,586 of PDPH01000017.1, read as the reverse complement.
AAGATACCACCATGGTATTGAAGCCAGATTCAGCGTTTTTGCGTTATTTCCTAGGCGCAGGAGAAAGTCCTACAGCTAAACAAACAGCCGCTAAAAAGTCGGCTACAACAACAACGATTGCGCCCGATGTTAATGTTCTTCAGACACCGGCTACACCTGCTGAACCGGCTCAATTCGGTACTACGGGTGATACTACAGGTATGGCGACACAGTGAGTTTTGCCTGGACTGATTTGTTACATGCTTTGGCCCTCGTTCTCATTATCGAGGGTCTTTTGCCTTTCACCAAACCCGCCCTTCTTAAGAAAATCTATGCTCAGCTCCTGATTATGTCTGATAAAAGTATCCGGCTCAGTGGCTTAGCGAGTTTGCTGGCAGGTGTGCTGCTCTTATTATTAACCTGACGGAATCAAAGTTACAGTCATGTCCACTTCCGACCAATACTGGGCGCTCCCTGACGGGATTAGCGAGGCTTTGCCCGATGAAGCTTGGCGACTGGAAAATCTGCGCCGTGAATTACTGGATTTGTACTTAACTTGGGGCTATCGCCAAGTCATGCCGCCGTTGGTGGAGTATATGCAGTCTCTTAGCACTGGCTTGGGTTCTCATTTAGACGTGCAAACTTTTAAGGTGACTGATCAACTCAGTGGGCGCATGATGGGGATTCGTGCGGATATGACGCCGCAAGTTGCTCGGATTGATGCACACAAATTAAAAACGGAACACCCTAATCGCTTGTGCTATATCGGAACAGTTTTACGAACCCGTGCTTTTAATCAAGATGGTTCTCGTGCACCTTTGCAGGTTGGTGCAGAACTATTTGGGCACGCGGGTTTAGGCAGTGATTTGGAGGTTATTTCCTTATTATTAAATACACTGAACCATTGCAATGTGCCTGATATTACATTGGATATTGGTCACGTTAATATTTTTAGAAGCCTGTCACGCGAGGCAGGTTTCAGTCCAAACCAAGAGCGTGAATTATATGACCTGCTGGAGCGTAAGGCTCTACCAGATATTAGCTATTGGCTAAATCAACAAAGCAATTTATCCGCCAAATCCAAACATCATTTAGCACAACTGCCTTATCTGTACGGCTCAATCGAAGTGATTGATAAAGCCAAAGCAGCCTTTGCTGAGGCTGGTGAAGCGATTCGGGAAAGCTTGAATTATCTATCTGATTTGTTAGCGCGCTTACAGCAAGATTTTCCAAACTGTCATCTGCATGTCGACTTAACTGAGCTATCAGGTTATGACTATCATACGGGCGTTATTTATGCGGCCTATACGCCTGGCTGTGGTCAAGAAATAGCGCGGGGTGGACGTTATGATGGTGTCGGTAAATTATTTGGCCGTGACCGACCTGCCACCGGTTTTAGTACAGATTTACGCTTATTAAACCGCTATTATCGCAATGCACCTGCCCTACCCTTAAGCATTTGGGTGCCATATCACCAAGACCCCAAGCTAGCGACTAAGGTAGCCAAGCTGCGTCGACAAGGTTATTGCTTGATCCGACAATTAGATAATGATGCCAGTCAATCACCACCAGATGCCGCCGCTTGCAAGCAACGACTGGATTTAATCGATGGAGAGTGGCAACAGGTTACAGTGAATTCTGAAAACGGGAATTGAAACGCAGGAATTGAATCTCATGGGAAAAATTGTAGTTGTATTGGGTACTCAGTGGGGTGATGAAGGCAAAGGTAAAATTGTAGATTTGCTCACTGAAAACGCTGCGGCTGTTGTACGTTTTCAAGGCGGACACAATGCCGGACACACCTTGGTCATCGGCAATGAAAAAACGGTTCTACATTTGATTCCTTCTGGTATTTTGCGCTCGGGTGTGGAGTGTTTGATTGGCAATGGCGTGGTCTTATCACCGGATGCTTTATTAAAAGAATTGGCTATGCTGGAGTCTAAAGGTATACCGGCACGAGAACGCTTAAAACTATCAGCCGCCTGCCAATTGATTCTGCCTTACCATATAGCCATCGATATGGCGCGCGAAACAGCACGTGGTCACCAAGCTATTGGTACAACGGGTCGAGGTATTGGGCCTGCTTATGAAGACAAGATTTCTCGGCGCGGCTTACGGGTGGCGGATCTATTCCAGCAGGCGACATTTGCTGAAAAACTAAATAGCATTCTCGACTATCATAATTTCACCTTAAAAAATTATTATCAAGCTGAAACATTGGATAGCCAGCCGCTTCTGGAAGACTGTTTGTTAAAAGCTGAAGTGCTAAAACCCATGGTAGCCGATATACCTAGTCGTTTGGCAGAGCTACAACAGGCGGGTAAAGATATTATGATGGAAGGCGCGCAAGGCACGCTGTTAGACATTGATCATGGTACTTATCCCTATGTAACCTCTTCCAATACAACGGCGGGAGGCGTTTGTACTGGCTCCGGTGTTGGGCCTCGGGATATAGACTATATCTTGGGCATTACCAAAGCCTACACTACCCGAGTAGGTTCGGGACCCTTCCCTACAGAATTATTTGATGATGTTGGCCAGCGTCTGGCAAAGCGCGGTGTTGAGTTTGGCGCAACGACTGGACGAGCGAGACGGTGCGGCTGGTTTGATGCCACCCTATTACGGCGTGCCATGCAGATCAATACCGTCAGTGGTATCTGCATTACTAAATTGGATGTATTAGATGGCTTGAAAACGGTAAGGATTTGTACCGCTTATGAGCTAGATGGACAGCGTTTGGATATTCCTCCGGTAACGACCGAAGAGTTGGCTCGTTGCATACCCATTTATGAAGATATGCCGGGATGGGAAGAAAGTACCTTTGGCTTAACCAGCTATGATGCCCTACCCGCTAATGCTAAAGCTTATTTGCAACGCTTGGAAGCATTGACAACCACACCGATTGCTATTATTTCCACAGGGCCAGACCGCGAACAAACGATTGTTCTACAAGATCCGTTTGATGTATAAACTTGAGAAAAAGCCCCAAGGTTCAGTTCCTTGGGGCATGCCAACTACTCTGGGGTTAGTTTAGTAGTGGCGGGGGCTTTCACCGTTCTTACACTCGCTTCTGATAGCATTATTGCAGCAAGCGTGCCAGAATTTAACTCATTGATTATTAAATAAAATAAAAAATCAAGCTTAAATACTTAACTGACAGTAGTGACAAAAAGTGCTGCTTTCGTCAATTAATGACAAGAGATTGACAGCGTTTTCAGATGATTTGTCGAAAAACTTTTCATCTTATTTGCTGCAAATGGTTTAAATCAAAACAAACGCATGCGTATAATGCTTGCTAAATCAAAATTCTGGCTCAAATGCTTATGCAAGACAATTTTTTAAATAAGCTGATTTCAGCGCAAGCGCCTGTTTTCTGTTTTTTGGTAAATGGTATTAAGCTTGAAGGTTCGATTATTGCTTATGATCAATTTTCGATCATATTAGCTTCGAACCGTGATGAGGCTAATGCACAACTAATCATGAAGAGTGCTGTTTCAACTATCGTACCAAAATCCGATGTTAGTATAACGCCTCTTTCCTACTGACTCATTTAATGACTTAAAAAAAAAGGATGTATTCATGGTAGATGCAATCAAGATTCTTGGCAGCCTCTTAGGTAGCGGTGTTTTATCCAAAGGTTCGGGCAATAGTGCTTTGGGTACATTGCTAACGTCAGCCCTTTCATCCGCTATGGGCGGCGGTCGTAGCGGTGGTGCTGCTGACATCCTAGGAGGTTTACTCGGTGGTGGGCAAAGTAGCGGCTCAGCCGGTGGTCTTGGCAGTATGCTCGGTGGCCTGCTAGGCGGTGGTGGTCAACAGCAGCCTGCTCCTCAAGGTGGTGGTATGGCTGATATTCTTGGCGGCTTGTTAGGTGGTGGACAAAGTGGTCATCAGGCTCAAGCAGGCAACAGCTTGGGGGGAGCATTAGGTAACCTGCTAGGCGGTGGTCAAACTGGCTCTAATGGCGCAGCACTGGGCGATTTGTTGAGTGGCGCTTTGGCAAAATATGGCCAAGGTCAAGCAGTAGGAGCACAATTAACCAATGATCAGGTTTTGCCAAATGCAGTCGATACACAGGAAGCTGAGCAGCAAGCTATGGTACTGATTCGTGCCATGATTAATGCTGCTAAGTCAGATAATCAAATTGATGATACAGAACGCGAGAAAATTCTGTCACGCTTGGATGGTTTGAGCCAAACTGAATTGGCCTTTATTCGCACCGAGTTGGAATCACCTCTGGATGTCGATGACTTTATTCACAGTGTGCCACGCGGTATGGAACAACAGGTTTATACTGTGTCGCTAATGGCTATCGATTTGGATACACAGTCTGAAGCGCGTTATTTGCACCAACTGGCTCAAGGGTTCAATTTGGATCCCCAAACTTGCAATGAAATTCATGCTCAATTAAACGCACCCGCATTATACTCCTAATCTCACTGTTTACTGTTTATAGCGGTAAAGGCCTGTCCCTAGGGATGGGCTTTTTTATTGGGGTATTTTCATGTTGTTGTTTATTTTAGCACTGATTGCAGGTTTGGCACTGCTAACTTGGAGTTCTGAACAATTTGTTTCCGGCTCAGTTAACTTGGCTAGAATTACTGGCCTCTCACCATTGGTTATTGGTATGGTAGTCATGGGTTTTGGCACTTCGGCACCAGAGCTATTGGTTTCTGCCAATGCGGCACTCAATGGCTCTCCTGGTTTGGCTTTAGGCAATGCTATTGGCTCGAATATCGCCAATATTGCTCTGATTTTAGGTACAACCGCCCTACTCGCTAGCTTAGCTGTCAATGTAACGCTGACACGTATGGAAATACCCGCACTATTTTTTGCGGCTATTTTATCGTGGCTATTCATGGCGGATGGCTTTAGCAGTCGCTTGGACGGTTTTTTACTACTATTGACCTTGTGTTTTATTTTATTCTGGTTTTTACGTTGTGCCAAAGCTGCCAGCACAACGCATTTGGCCATCGCCGAAGATGCCCCTGTGGATATGCGTAAAAGTGTAGCCATCTTTTGGACGCTGACAGGCTTGCTATTCTTGATAGTAGGCTCACGTTTATTGGTCTGGGGCAGTAGCGGTATTGCGAGTTTACTTGGAGTCAGTGATTTAGTGATTGGGCTAACAATAGTGGCTATTGGCACCAGTCTACCCGAGCTAGCCGCCTCTTTGGTCAGTGTGCGTAAGGGACAGGCTGAAATGGCCATAGGCAATATTATTGGCTCTTGCTTATTTAATAACCTTGCTGTCATTGGCTTAGCCGTTTTATTACACCCCCTCAGTACGCCTACTGAACTATTAAGCAGAGACATGCCTATTATGTTGGGGCTTTATGTCCTGCTGGTCATTTTTTTGTTTACACCCCCTCAACGTTACAGCATTAGCCGTTGGGAAGGTGGCTTACTGTTGTTAGCATTCATCGCTTATCAATGGCTTTTGTATCATAGTCAGACAGCTTAGTTAAAACAGTACAACTATCAGAATTAGGTCTTAGGGGAAAAGCCAAGGTGCATACTGAAACCGACATGAAAGCATTGGCACGCGCTGTTATTGAAGCAGAAATCTGTGCTTTGCAAGCCTTGCCAGAGCGTATTGATTCACAATTTGTTGCTGCCTGTGAGGCTATTTTGGCTTGCAAAGGGCGGGTTATTGTGACCGGCATGGGCAAATCGGGGCATATTGGCAGTAAGATTGCCGCAACATTAGCCAGTACAGGTACACCAGCCTTTTTTGTTCATCCAGGTGAAGCCAGTCATGGTGATTTAGGCATGATTGTACCGGGTGATGTCATTATTGCCTTGTCGAATTCGGGAAGTACTGGCGAGCTACTCGCTATTATGCCTATCGTCAAACGTTTAGCCGTAAAGCTAATTGCTATGACAGGTAATCCCGCCTCGGAATTGGCACGTTTAGCCGACTATCATATCTATACAGGGGTTGAACATGAAGCCTGTCCGCTGGGCTTAGCGCCTACTTCCAGCACGACCGCTGCTTTAGTCATGGGAGATGCTTTGGCGATTGCTTTATTAGACACACGCGGTTTTACCGTTGAAGATTTTGCTCGTTCTCACCCAGGTGGGCGATTAGGTCGCCGCCTATTAGTGCATGTTAAGGATATTATGCACACGCAAGAGCGTATTCCTACCGTAGCTCAACAGGCGGATATACAAGAAACTATTCTGGAAATGACTCGCCAAGGTTTTGGCATGACAGCAGTACTGGATGAGCAGAATCAGTTGCTGGGTGTGTTTACGGATGGTGATTTGCGCCGCTCGTTTGAGAGTGGGATTGATTTAGGCCAGCATCAGGTAGTTGATCTAATGACGCGACAATTTCACTCTATTACGGAAGATGCTTTGGCAGTTGCAGCACTGAATTTAATGCAGGAAAAATCGATTACTGTTTTACCTGTGATGCGTGAACGACAGATTGTGGGTATTATCCACATGCATGACTTATTACGCGCAGGAATCAGTTAATGAAAAAAACAACGAATCTACAGCAAAACCAACACGCTGAACAGATTGAATTACTTATTCTGGATGTCGATGGTGTACTGACAGATGGTAGCTTGTTTTATGATAATAATGGCAGTGAATACAAAGCATTCAACTCGCGCGATGGACATGGTTTGCGCATGTTGCAAGATCAAGGTATACAAGTTGCTTTATTAACGGGTCGGCAATCAGCTTTAGTGTCACACCGTGCGGCTAATTTAGGCATTGCAGAAGAATTAGTTTTTCAAGCTTATCGTGACAAGCGCCCTGCTTTTCAAGCGATTCTGGAAAAAACTGGACTGAATGCTCAACAATGTGCCTATGTGGGTGATGATGTAATAGATTTGCCTGTTATGATGCAAGTAGGTTTGCCTATTGCTGTGGCAGACGCTCATCCTTTTGTGTTGCAGCATGCAGCGTGGATCACCGATGCACCCGGGGGGCGTGGTGCAGTTAGAGAAGTCTGTGAACAATTACTGGCCGCTAAAGCTTGTTTGCAAGACGTATTAAATAGTTATTTGCAATGAGAGGATTCTTGGCCATTTTAGTTGGATTATTGGCGATTTTAGTCTTGCATCACTTGCAAGATTATTGGAAAACATCCTCATCTGAAACCTTTAGTCAGGATTATGAGTCTATCGATTACTATTTAACGGATTTTAGCTTACAAGCCATCAATCCTGAGGGTATGGTCAGCCATGAAATTAAGGGTCGTTACCTAGGACACTGGCAAGAAAAACAGTCCAGTTACATTATTGAGCCACGTATTGTTAGTAAGCGCGTTAGTGTTAAGGCATCAGAAACTCAGCTAGGAAATCAGCTAAGTGATGCAGCTATTTTGCAAGCGAATGAAGCCTTGTTGGATCATGCAGCGGAGCAAGTTGAGTTGACTGGACAAGTACGCATTGCAGCTAATAGTGATACGCATCAGGCTGACTTTGAAATGACGACCGATAGCCTGCTTTATCAATTGTCTGAGCAACAGTTAAGTAGTGAAGAAACTGTTCATATCACCGCGCCAGGTCTTGTTTTACAGGGCAAAGGACTCAATAGTAAACTGGATGAGGCTTATTTGAGATTAAATTCCCATGTTAAATCAATTTATCAAACTCAAGCCATTGATAAACCTTAAAAGAAACTGGCTATTGGGTTTATTGATGCTATTAGGTTCTGCGCCTGTTTGGGCATTAAGTAACGATGTGGAAAAGCCCGTTACGATTGAGTCAGATTCTGTTGTATTTAATAAACAAACGGGTAGCGCTACCTATGCGGGCAATGTTGAGATTGCCCAAGGCACTTTGAAAATTACCGCTAGCCGTATTGAAATTGTTGCACCTAATAATGAAATGCAAACCATTCGTGCCACCGGTGTTCCCGTCAAGTTTCAACAAACAATGGACAATGGTCGCCAAGCCGTAGGTAATGCACGTTTATTGCAATATTTTGTCTTGCAAAAACGCTTGGTACTAGCCGGTGAAGCACGTTTAATCCAAGATCGTGATACCTTTACCAGTAACCGTATTGAGTATTCCATTGCAACAGGTGAATTAAAGGCAGGCAATATTGCCAATAAAAATAAAGGACAGCCACAGCAGCCTGCGGGTCGTGTCAAAGCCATTTTCTATCCCAGCAATAAAGCACGTTAATGAGTGTACTGAGCGCCGAACATTTACAAAAAAGCTATAAAAAACGCCAGATTCTTAAAGATGTTAATCTGTATGTTAAGCAAGCTGAAGTGGTCGGTTTACTAGGGCCTAATGGTGCGGGTAAAACGACTTGCTTTTATATGATTGTGGGTCTGGTGGGTGCGGATGGCGGAAAAATTCTGCTGGATCATCAAGATATTACGCATGCTCCCATGCACGTGCGAGCAAAGGCAGGTTTGGGTTACTTAGCTCAAGAAGCGAGTGTGTTTCGCAAAATGACGGTGGAAAATAATATTTTAGCCGTACTGGAATTACGCAAACACTTGAATCGTGGGCAACGTCGTCAGATACTGGAGCAACTGCTGGAGGAATTTCAGGTAGGACATTTGCGATACTCCTTAGGCATTAGTTTATCTGGAGGGGAGCGTCGCCGAGTAGAAATAGCACGTGCACTAGCCAGTAACCCACAATTTATTTTGTTGGATGAACCTTTTGCTGGCGTTGACCCCATTTCTGTACTAGAAATACAGAAAATCATTTGTCAGTTGGTGAAGCGGAATATTGGTGTTTTAATTACCGATCACAATGTGCGTGAAACTTTGGGTATTTGTCACCGAGCTTATATTTTGAGTGAAGGGCGTATCCTAGCAGAAGGTTCGCCAGAAGCGATTTTGGCGAACGAACAAGCACGCCAAGTTTACTTGGGTGAGAATTTTCAGTTATAACATCAGTTGTAACAATGGATTGCGAGCTATTGTTATAACGGTACTTGCCACTTTTTCCTGCGAGCTTTGTCTAGGCAAAGTTTTAGGATAGTATGTGGATATGATGAAGTTTGTTTTTGTTCGAATCTGGAAAAAAGAATAACAATGCTCAGACAAGGATTGGAGATACGGATAGGACAAACCCTGTCCATGACCCCGCAGCTTCAGCAGGCTATTCGTCTGCTGCAATTATCGTCTATTGAATTACAGGAGGAAATCCAACAAGCTTTGGAGGAAAACCCTCTGCTGCAATTAGGCAATGAAGAAACCTTAAACACTGCCGAGACAGCCAAACAAGCAGAAGAAACAGATACGCAAGCTAATATTGATAATACTGAGCCTGATTTTGGTGATAATGATGTCAGCGGCGAGATCATGGATGATATACCGGCTGATATGGGTATAGATTCTACGTGGGATGATGTTTATGACAGTCATTCACCCTCTGCTGCTGCTTCTACTTCTGCTAGCGATAGTGATTTAGATCACCAAGCTTTTCTGGAAAATCAGGGCAAGCTAGGTGAAGCGCTTGAAGAGCATCTACTCTGGCAGATACGCATGAGTAGTCTTTCTGCCACTGATAAGCGCATTGCAGAGCTTATTGTACAATCACTGGATGATGCGGGTTATCTGTGTGAGAGTCTGGAGGATATTCTCCAAAGCTTGCAGGATGAATTGCTGGTCGAGCTAGAAGATATTGAAATGGTGTTAAAATATGTTCAGCACCTAGATCCTCCAGGCGTTGCCGCGCGTCATTTAGGCGAATGCCTGTTGCTACAGTTAGAACAGCAACCGCAAACAGATTTGCATCTTCTGGCCAGACGTTTGTTACAAAAGCATCTAGACTTAATGGAAAAGCGGGATTATAAAGAATTAAAGAAGCGTTTAAAAATAGATCAATCCGTACTGGAGGACATCATTATTTTATTGCGAACGCTACAACCCAGACCAGGGAATGCTTTTGCAGGTAAAGCAACGGATTATATTACTCCTGATGTTTTTGTGCATAAAGTGCGCGATCAGTGGATTGTTTCGTTAAACAATCAAGTGATGCCTGATCTGCAAATTAATCAAACCTATGCTGGTATGATTGGCCAAGTAAAAAACAGCCAAGATGCCAGCTATCTAAAAAATAATTTGCAACAAGCGCGCTGGTTGATCCGTAGTGTAGAAAATCGTAATGTCACTATATTGAACGTCGCTAAAGCAATAGTTGAACGTCAGAATGCTTTCATGCAATATGGTGAACAGGCCATGAAGCCGCTCATACTCAAGGATATTGCCGAGGAGTTGGAAATGCACGAATCAACGGTCTCACGTGTGACAAGCAATAAATATATGCACACGCCGCGCGGTATCTTTGAATTCAAATACTTTTTTTCCAGTCAGTTAGATACAGACACTGGTTCTAGCTGCTCTTCGACGGCCATCCGCGCCATAATCAAACAATTAATTGACAAGGAGAATAGCAAAAATCCACTCAGCGACAGCACCCTTAGCCAATTATTGAAAGAACAGGGTATTAATGTTGCCCGTCGCACCGTCGCCAAGTATCGTGAGGCCATGCTTATTCCCTCTTCCCATGAGCGGAGAAGCTTGGTAACGAGTTAATCTAATCTGCACGCAGGCTCAACATTCCGTTGGGGAAAGGCAGATGTTATTAATGACCTGAAGAAGGAGTTTGTTTATGCAACTAGAGATTACCGGTCATCACATCGAGGTAACTCCTGCACTGAAAAATTACATTCAAGACAAGCTGCAACGTATCGAGCGCCATTTTGATCAGGTGCTGAATATCCATGTTATTTTGGAAGTGGAAAACAAGATGCAGCACTCGGCAGAAGCTTCTATTAATGTCAGTGGCAACCAGTTTTTCGCCAATGCAAAAGAGGGAAATATGTATGCTGCAATAGATAGTTTGCTGGATAAACTGGATCGTCAGGTCTTGAAGCATAAAGCCAAGCTAAAAGATCATCATAAAGAACCCCATGCCCATCGTGATATTCAGTTACAGATGGCTGCCGGGGCAGAGTGATTGATAAAGCAAGCAAGCGAGTGATTGAATGGATATTGTTACCCTTTTGTCCACGGATAACATTGCGTGTGAAACTGAAAGCTCCAGCAAGAAGTGTGCACTGGAACATCTTGCTGCGATGTTGGCAGAAAATGGCAGTAATAGTGCTTATACCTATGAGGCCATTTTTGATGCTTTGATTGCACGTGAAAAACTGGGTAGCACTGTGTTGGGGAATGGCATAGCCATTCCTCACGCCTGTCTTGAGGTCGCTTACCCCAAGGCTGCGTTGCTACTGTTGGAAGAAGGTCTAAAAATGGACGCACCCGATAAAAAACCAGTCGGTGTTATTTTGGCCTTGATTGTTCCCAAAGGATCGGGAGAGTCTCATTCGCTGTTAAGTGAGTTCGCGGCTCTGCTAAATCATAAAAGTACTTATGGAAAATTGCTGGAGTTACGTGACCCACAGCTCATACAGGACTATCTACACCATTTGTTTAATCAAGGCATGGCTGCTTAGGGTAAGCCTTATCTGCCATGCAAATCTTTATTATCAGTGGCATGTCTGGAGCCGGAAAAAGTTACGCGCTCCAGATTTTAGAGGGTGTCGGCTTTTACTGCATAGACAACCTTCCTTCCCAATTGATTGAAGCTTTGTTAAAAACACCACAAATTGCTGGTTTAGAACGATTAGCAATCGGTATTGACATACGCGGTGGTAAACAAAGTCTACAAGCAATTCCCAATACATTGGCATGTATTCGGCAACAGCACCCTCACACACAACTCATATACTTATACGCCAAGCCGGAAATATTATTAAAACGCTATAATGAAACTCGCCGTACTCATCCCCTCGCTAAAGAGGAAAAAGAACTCGCGCGTGCTATTCAGCTTGAAACACAATTACTGTCGACACTGGCGGAACAAGCGGACTGGCGGCTTGATACCTCAAGCAGCAGTATTTATGAACTAGCTTGTTTATTGCGACAGCGACTCTCACCGCAGGCTACCTTAAACCCCTCATTGCTCTTTCAGTCATTTGGCTTCAAGCATGAAGTACCTAGTGATTCTGACTTTGTATTTGACATGCGTTGTCTGCCTAATCCTTACTGGGTTCCTGAATTACGTTCTTTAACGGGGCAAGATCAAGCCATCGTTACTTGGCTAGAACAGCACGAACGAGTGAATCAGATGTATCTAGCTGTCCGTGATTTCCTTTCATTTTGGATGCAAGATTTGGAAAACTGCCAACGTGCTTACGTGACCGTTTCCATTGGTTGCACAGGCGGTCGACATCGTTCTGTCTACATAACTGAACGCCTGTATCGATATTTTAAAAAACATCTAGGTGACTCTGTTTTGCTGCGCCATCGTGAGCTATGAAGCCAAATTCATCATAATCATTATAAATACTTATTCTCAAATTCTAATTATTTATTGGTAATAAAGTCTATTGCGGCCTAAATACCCATACAGCATGCACTTTGTTTGAAAAAAGCGAAGGCAATGCTTTGTTTATGAACAGAGAGAATTTATGGAAAAATTAACCCTTCCCGAAATCAGCAGGAAGCTGATAGGCCTTGTCATGCTATTGACAATGTTTTTCCTGTTAACAACACCTGCCACTGCGGCTGGGTGTCACAACTTAAGTAGCTCAACATTAGAACGCAAAGCCAATAATTACAGCAAGACTATTCGTAGTGCATCTCATCGCTATGGCGTACATGAGGATTTAATCAAAGCGGTTATTACGGTGGAGAGTTGTTTTCAACGCAAAGCACGTGGTTTAGATGGTGAAAAGGGTTTAATGCAATTAATGCCTGGCACTGCTCGCCGTTTTAATGTCAAGCGCGGCTATAATTCCTGGGAAAATGTACATGCTGGTGCTAAATACCTGAGTTATCTAATAAATCGTTATGGAGGTGATACTGAACGAGCGATTGCGGCTTATAATGCAGGTGAGGGTCGCATAAAGCGGCATGGACGTATCTTTAATCGTGACTATGTCCGCAAAGTAATGACGGCGTATGGAAAGTTTTCTGGTAAACCTAGGCGTGCTTTAAGAAAATCCAGATCAAGTTCCGCTGCTAGAAAAGCTTCTAAACGACGCAGTAAAGCGCGTAAAAAATCTGCTAGAGCAAGATCAGCTAGAAGCACGCGGCGAGCTGTCTCTAGAAGATCGAAATCTACTCAAAACCGCTCTGCTCGTAGTCATAAAACTAAGGCTAGACGAGCTGTCGTTCACCGCCGCCAAACTAAAACCCGTGCCCTGCCCTGGCGTGACAAGGCGCGTACTCATCGTAGTCGTCCGGTTCGCCAAGCAGCAGCACCTAGAGCTACACGTTCTGCACACTCCAACAGACGGCAAGGCGCTTATTTCAGAGTGCGGGCAGGTCATACTGTGTATGAGGTTATGCGGCAAACAGGCGTACCTGTTAATAAGATTATCCGTCTCAATGGCTTAAAAGCCCCTTATCATCTTCAGACAGGCCAACGATTGCGTTTACGCTAGTCGCTGAGAGACTTGCTTCGGGTCTGGTAAAGTTTAGAATAGACGCTTTTAATCAGTAAGCGACTGACTGACTGCATGACAAACTTTGCCAAGACCTAAGCTTATTTTTACCTCCCGAATTCTATTATTTATGTGGTGACTTGATAGGTTTACAAGCAAATCAATGAATTAAAACTAATCCTAATCCAAAGATAATGACTGCTGTAAAAGATCAACTGGAAACCTTACGCGCGCAAATCCGCTACCATAATCACCGTTACTATGTGCTGGATGATCCAGAAGTGCCTGATGCAGCTTACGATCGTTTATTTCGTCAGCTACAAGCGCTTGAAGCTGAGCATCCCGAATACATTACAGCAGATTCACCCACTCAGCGGGTGGGTGGGCATCCTTTGGATGCTTTTAATGAAGTTCAGCATCGCCTGCCTATGTTATCGCTTGGCAATGTTTTCAATGAAGAAGAATTGGTGGCTTTTGATAAGCGTGTACACGAGCGCCTCGGTATAGAAGCACCATTGGATTATGTTGCTGAACCTAAATTGGATGGGCTGGCTATCAGCCTATTATATGAGAAGGGTCAACTTATCAGAGCAGCAACTCGTGGCGACGGAGAAAGTGGCGAGGATGTCACGCAGAATGTGCGTACTATCCATGCAGTACCTTTGCGTTTATTGGGTAAATCTTGGCCGCAAGTATTGGAAGTACGCGGCGAAGTTTATATGCCTAAAGCCAGCTTCAACGCTTTGAATGAGCGACTTGCTAGGGAAGGCGCAAAAACCTTTGTCAATCCACGCAATGCAGCGGCTGGCAGTTTACGCCAGTTAGACGCACGTATTACAGCTCAGCGTCATCTAAGTATATTTTGCTATGCACTCGGTTGGGTGGAAGGTGCAGAGATGCCGGATACGCATTACGCTATTTTACAGTGCTTGCAGGACTGGGGTTTTAGGGTATCGCCTGATATTAAACAGGTACAAGGTGTTGCAGGCTGCATGGCATATTATGAAGCTATCGGTAGCCGTCGTGCCAGCTTGCCTTATGCGATTGATGGTGTGGTTTATAAAGTCAATGCCATTACTTTACAGCAAAAGTTGGGTTTTGTTAGCCGTGCGCCACGTTGGGCTATTGCCCACAAGTTTCCAGCACAAGAAGAAATGACAACACTGGAAGCGGTGGATTTTCAAGTCGGTCGTACGGGAGCTTTAACTCCTGTGGCACGGCTACAACCCGTTTTTGTCGGCGGTGTTACAGTGAGTAATGTCACCTTGCACAATATGGATGAAATCGAGCGTAAGGCGATTTGCATACAAGATAAAGTCATTGTTAGACGTGCGGGTGACGTTATTCCTGAAGTGGTGCGGGTGGTATTGGAACAGCGCCCTAAACATACCGTAGCCATCGCCTTACCAAAGCACTGTCCCGTTTGTGGTTCGGAGGTGCAACGCCTTGAAGATGAAGCGGTTGCTCGTTGTACGGGTGGTTTGTATTGCCCCGCTCAAGTCAAGGAAGCCATTAAACATTTTGCGTCACGTCGTGCCATGAATATTGATGGTTTAGGCGATAAACTGGTCGAACAATTATTTGACACAGGACTGATTAAGCATGTCGATGATCTCTATCGCCTAAACGCAGAACAACTGGTCGCCCTAGAGCGTATGGCAGAAAAATCAGCTAATAATTTGCTCAATGCTTTGGAAAAAAGCAAAGCAAGCACACTGGAACGTTTTATCTTTGCTTTAGGAATTCGTGAGGTTGGCGAATCGACCGCAAAACGGTTAGCACACCACTTTGGCTCATTGGAAGCACTATTGGCTGCTAATGAAGAAAGCTTGCTGGCAATTCATGATGTAGGGGCGATTATGGCTCAGCACATTGTGGCTTTTTTCCGCGAAACGCATAACCTAGATACTATCAAGCAGCTACGTGAATTAGGTATTCATTGGCAGGATTATGAAGTGCAGTCTAATCAAACAGCGCTGCCATTGCATGGGAAAACTTATGTTATTACAGGCACTTTGAGTCGTCCACGCGATGAAATCAAGACTGACTTAGAGGCTTTAGGCGCTAAAGTTTCGGGTAGTGTTTCAAAAAAAACCACCGCCTTGATTGCAGGCAAAGAAGCAGGTTCCAAACTGGAAAAAGCACGTCGTTTAGACGTAAAGGTACTAGATGAAATCGCTTTGGCAGAATTATTGAGTAACATGGCGAAATAATAAGCGCCACAGTAGTCCTCCCCATACTAAGGTACATCTTCTAACAACAGATACCCATCCCTAAGTTTGTTTAGATAATTTGGTTGCATTGCCAATAAAAATACCTGTTTGCTTATTTACGATTTCCTACCCATGCGCTAGGATAAAGCTCCAAACTTCAAGTTCATATATTTTTCAGCTTTTATTAGCTTGCTTGAACCTTAAGCGCTGTTGAACACACCAATAAATAAAAATCCAATGTAGAAACTTGTTAAGTTGCTATGGTTGACATGGGCAGGGCGGTAGCGTGCTAAACCTTATTATAAATCAATTTCTTACATGAAAACAATTGAACAATCCACTATTGCCATTATTGGCTTAGGCTATGTTGGCCTGCCACTGGCAGTCGAGTTTGGCAAGCTTATACCTACGATCGGCTTTGATATTAATCAGGCGCGTATTGAGGAATTAAAAGGTGGCAATGATCATACACTGGAAACTACGCCTGATGAACTGCAAGCCGCCAAACGCTTGCGTTATAGCGCACATTTGGATGATTTGCGTAATGCCAATGTTTTTATTGTGACCGTGCCAACGCCGATTGATGAACACAAACGCCCCGATTTAACGCCTTTACTAAAAGCTAGTGAAAGCATTGCTAAGGTTATTAAACAAGGCGATGTAGTGGTCTATGAATCTACCGTTTACCCTGGGGCAACAGAGGAAGATTGTATTCCGATCATTGAGCGGGTTTCCGGTCTGACCTTTAACAAAGACTTTTTTGCAGGCTACTCTCCAGAACGGATTAACCCCGGTGACAAGAAGCACCGCCTGCCAACTATTAAAAAAGTCACCTCCGGTTCTACCATCGAGGTGGCTGATTTTGTGGATGCACTGTATCAACGCATTATCACCGCAGGCACGCACAAAGCGAGCAGCATCAAAGTGGCGGAAGCTGCCAAGGTGATTGAGAATACGCAACGGGACTTAAATATTGCCCTGATTAATGAGCTGGCGGTCATTTTCAACCGCATGGGCATTGATACTGAAGCGGTATTACAGGCTGCTGGAACCAAATGGAACTTCCTGCCCTTCCGCCCTGGTCTGGTCGGTGGGCATTGTATCGGAGTTGACCCTTATTATCTGACCCACAAAGCACAGTCTTTGGGCTATCACCCGGAAGTGATTCTGGCTGGACGACGCATTAATGACGGCATGGGAGTCTATGTAGTATCGCAATTAGTTAAGGTGATGCTGAAAAAGCGTATTCAGGTTGAAGGTGCGAGCGTACTGGTGATGGGCTTGACCTTTAAGGAGAACTGCCCTGATTTGCGCAACACCCGCGTGGTGGATATTTTGAAAGAGTTGTACGATTACAATATTGTGGCGGATGTCTATGATCCTTGGGTTTCTGTTGAAGAGGCACAACATGAGTATCAGGTGACGCCGATCACGCAGCTTGAGCAGGGCAGATACGATGCGATTATTTTGGCGGTTTCCCATCAGGAGTTCCGCGACATGGGGATTAAAGCCATTCGTCAACTGGGTAAAGCCAGTCAGGTTGTGTACGACTTAAAGTATCTGTTCCCTGCTGAGGTGACTGACCTACGGCTTTAACTGTCCATAGTCGGAAATCTCCCCCCTCCCACCATTAAAGTAAACTTTTTATATGACTGCTTACGAAAACTTACTCTCTGCTCTACCCTCCCAAGCTAAAACATGGCTGATCACCGGTGTGGCAGGTTTTATTGGCTCTAATCTGCTGGAAACCTTATTGAAGCTGGATCAGCGTGTAGTGGGTTTGGACAATTTCGCCACCGGCTATCAGCATAATCTGGCTGAAGTACAATCCTTGGTCAGTGCCGAGCAGTGGGCAAACTTTCGCTTTATTCAGGGGGATATTCGGCAGTTGGCGGATTGCCGTACGGCTTGTGAAGGGGTGGATTATGTATTGCATCAGGCCGCATTGGGGAGT
>PDPH01000016.1 GCA_002747435.1 Pseudomonadota bacterium | reverse complement strand
GAATGGCTCAGGTGTCCGGGATACCAGCCGGGTATTAGGCATCAGCCAGAATACCGTGATTCGCACTTTAAAAAACTCGATCCGCCGTCATTAACGCCACTGCCTTTGGAAGAAGTGACTGAAATTGAACTGATTGGTGAGATGGACGAGCAATGGTCTTTTGTTGGGAGTAAGGCGAATCAGCGTTGGCTTTGGTATGCCTGGTCGCCTCATTTCAAAACGGTGTTTGCTTATGCCTTTGGCCGTCGTACAGATGATACGCTGAGCCAGCTATTAAGCCTGTTACAACCCTTTGATTTTCGATTGTTCTGTACCGATGACTGGGGCGCTTATCAGCGATTCTTACCGGAAGAAAGACACCTGATCACCAAGAAATACACACAGAGCATTGAGCGCCAGAACCTGAATTTCAGAACACACATTAAACGCTTAGCCCGGAAGACAATTTGCTTCTCGAAACGGGAAGAGGTTCACGATAAAGTCATTGGTGAATACATTAACAGGCAGTTCTTTCAACTAGTGTAAGGCACGACCGATTTTGACAAAGGCTTTGATCGAGACGATTTTATTAGTCTACTGGCTTATAGGGGCTTCGTGTCTTTGCAAAGCAAAACCTTGTCTGGTGAAGTGTTTGTTATTCCAAACCAAGTCATGCGTGAGCTGTACTTTCAGTATTTCAAGGTGGAATTAGACAACATCAATAAAGATTTTAAACAGGTTCTTAGAATGCTTGTATTACAATAAAGCACTCTGATTAAGAAAAGGTGAAGCAGTGGATATTGTCTATATACGTGATTTGGTATTGGATGCCAGTATAGGAATTTACGACTGGGAAAAGTGTATACAGCAAAAAGTGCGCATTGATCTGGAAATGGCGTGGGATAATAGTGTGCCTGCTAAAGGCAATGCTAATGCTATTGATGATTGCCTGAATTATAAAACGGTCGCCAAACTAGTAGGTGTTTTGGTGGCATCGCGCCATTACGATTTGGTAGAGGACTTAGCTGAAGAACTCGCAGCTAGTTTGATGCGTAAGTTAGGCATACCTTGGGTAAAGGTAAGATTAGGGAAGCCTTTTGCTGTAAAAAAATCAGCCGAAGTCGGTGTGCAAATTGAACGCGGTCAACTCAGCTAATGTGTAATTATCGAGACCCGATTGTTCATAAACTTGCTTGTTAAATAAATCAGGCTTTTTTTGTACCACACTTTCAAGTGTGTCGTTGAATCAGGTGGTGATTGTAAATGTTCTGATATTTTTCTAAGGTGTCGATCTCAGTACCTGACGGTTTCGATGCGGTTTACCCCATTCGAAAAGTTTATGATCAAACAGGTCTGAACAAGTTTTGAAGCCAAGTAATTACTAGGATTTTTGCAGTCTACTGTATGTTGATATAGCGTCTGAGGCTATTTTTTACTGATGTTTATTGCTTAAAGGGCTTGATTTGCCGTAAATAAAGCTTTTACTACACTCTAGGCTCTTGTTGCTTGATCTTACTGACGGTATTTGCTTCACTTGCTGCTTATCTCTTTGCCGATTAAAACAATATAAGGAGCTACTTCTGTGAGACCACGTTTTGTTAGCGATCGTTTTTTCTTATGGTTTGTAGACTTTAGACATGCCATGGTCTGGTTGCGCACTTGGTATTTACGCAAACTATATGGCATGCAATTGCATCCTAGTGTGCGTATTTCATTTAAAGCGAATGTGGATAAAACTAATCCGAAAGGGGTTGTGATCGGTGAAGATACAGTGATTGCATTTAATGCTGTTATTTTAGCGCACGATTGGGCAACCGAACGTTATGGCGCGAAAAACGATATAAAAACAGTGATTGGCAAAAAGTGCTTCATTGGTTGTGGCGCAATTATTATGCCTGATGTCACTATCGGTGATGAAGTTGTCATTGCTGCGGGTGCAGTGGTGACAAAGGATATTCCTTCCCATTGCCTCGTTGGCGGCAATCCGGCACGCATTATCCGTACTGGCATTCGTACCAAATCTTATGGTCGCTTATTGCCTGGTGAAACGGGTAAGCAAGTTGTGGCGGATGCTGATGCCATTAAGGTAAAGCAAAACCTACAGGGCAATGCTAATACAGAACCCTCTATTCCCGATAGTACTAGTTCGGCTACATAAGACTTTGATATTAGATGAGTTAGATTTAAAGCAGGTTAGTCCGTGAAGTCTGCCTGCTTTTTAACAAGTATTTTAATTTCATTCAATAATTGGGTTAATTGTTCTAAATGTTGATTAGCCAATTGTAGTTTTTGCTCAATGATTGCGTCAGTCGAGTGTTCAGTGGTAGTTGGGGCAAAATCGCCGCCTGCTAATAGCCATAACAACGGTACATCCAGCACACCAGCCATTGTTGCTAACTTATTGATGCGCGGTACACTTTGTTCATTTTCCCAACGCTCAATGGTATTACGTTTAACGCCGATGCGATTAGCTAATTGGCTTTGGGTTAATGCTTGTTTCTCACGCGCCTTACGAATGCGTGTTCCCAGATTCGTGTATTCCATGACAACTCCTTTCTGGTAAAAAATGCATTTTACCCTACCTGTTGTGTTAACTGATTTCAAGCTGGTTTATTTTGGGTCAGTAAAATGTTCGCAAAATAATGCCCATACAGCTTAACTGTTGGCTAAAGTCTCCCTGTCTCAGCCACTCCCTTCTCCCAGAATAAGTAGGGGAGGAGTAAGTGTTTGATTTTCTTAGACCCTCTCCCCTTAGACCTTGGGAGAGGGTTTGGAATGAGAGTCTTCGCTCTTTACTGCTGAGATGCGTTTTCTTTGATACGCTCTTCCCAGAATATTGCATTTTTGATGCCCAGTTTTTGTGGGTCAAAGCTAAAGTGCTTCACCTTGGCTTTTTGCTGAGCTTCATAATCGCGCAAGGCTAAAATGCTTGGGCGGCCAATGAAGAAAATCACCAGAATACCAATAATATTCAACCAAGCCATCAAACCAACGCCTATATCGCCCATACCCCAAATAAAGCCAGAGCTGTTTAATGCACCATAGGCAACCATTGCCATAATGCAGACCTTAATGAGGAATAAAGTGGTATTACGTGCCATGCGTCCACCTATCATGCGGCTTAAATAAGCAGTATTGACTTCAGCAATGTAGTAATAGGCCAGAATGGTAGTGAAGGCAAAGAAGAAAACAGCAATAGCAATAAAGGTTTGCCCAAAGTTACCAAAGACACTGGAAACCGCCATTTGTGTAAAGGCAGGTGAACTGATTTGAGTGGCTGCGTCAACATTTTGTACGAGGAACTGACCTGCTGGTAAAGTGCCTTGAATATTGTACTGCTGGGTAATCAGAATCATAAAAGCAGTCGCAGAGCAAACAAATAGCGTATCTACGTAGACAGAGAAAGCTTGTACCAAACCTTGTTGAGCGGGATGCTCTACTTCAGCCGCAGCCGCAGCATGTGGACCAGTACCTTGTCCGGCTTCATTGGAATAAACGCCACGCTTAACTCCCCAGCCAATAGCAGCACCAAAACCAGCTTGTGCAGTGAAAGCATCATTAACAATCATAGCGAATAACTGAGGAACTTGATCGGCATTCGCAAACACAATAATCAGCGCCATAATAATATAACCCAGTGCCATAAAAGGGACGACAAACTGAGTAAAGTGAGCAATACGCTTAATACCACCAAAAATAATGAAGCCCAGTATGACTAGTATAATGGCCAAGCCAATCATGCGATTCATGCCAACTGTGCCAAATACAGTGGTATCAACAGGGCTGCCTTCACCGATGACTTGAGTTAGGGCATTAACAACACCATTGGCTTGTACACCAGGCAAGAAGAAGCCACAGGCTACAATGGAAGCAATGGCGAAGACAATGCCGAATAAAATGGCATACCATTTATGATCAAAGAACTTTTCAAAATAATAAGCAGGACCACCTCGGTATTGACCTGTGACTTGTCCGCGCTCCTTATAGATTTGTCCCAGCGTGGATTCAACATACGCTGTACTCGCCCCCAAAAAGGCGACCATCCACATCCAAAATACAGCGCCAGGGCCGCCAAAGCCGATAGCTGCTGCTACCCCCGCAATATTACCCATGCCCACACGGCCTGATAGGGAAACAGCTAAAGCCTGAAAAGAAGAGATACCATCCGCACTAGAGCTGCCTTTAAACAGCAAGCGCCACATTTCAAAAAAATGCCGAACTTGGGCAAAGCGTGTCATCACCGAAAAAAATAATCCGGCTGCCAGACATAAGTAAACTAATGCTGGACTCCAGATAATGTTGTTCAGCGTATTAATAAACGATTCCATTGTTTTTCCTCAACAAGGTATGAATATTTGAGTGAGCATGAAATCCCTTAAAGTATGAAGTACTAACCACTGCAAGGGATCTCCTGCTACACGATTTATCTTACACGCTACAGCACCTCAGAAGCGAGTTTTCTTGTAAAAGTAGTGAGCGAACTGCTTTATGCAGGAGCTGGCAGTGTTGGGTAGTCTCATGCTTTCTTTTAGCGGAGAACGACAGCAGGTAACTCCGTAAAACCAAAATCTTCCATAATGGAGTAAGCTGCTGGCAATACCATCAGAATCAAAATGGTAGAGGTTGCCATACCAAAAACCACGCTAGCAACCAGCGGAATCAGTACTTGGGCTTGTAAACTGGTTTCAGACAATAGGGGCAACATGCCTGCAATCGTAGTGACTGAAGTCAAAAACACCGCACGAAAACGATCACGCACAGCCTGCCCCGCTGCTTCATGCAAGCTCATGCCCTCAGCACTACGGTATTTAACAAACTCCACTAATAAAATAGAGTCATTCACTACCACACCCGCCAACGCTACAAAGCCAATCATGCTAGGCAGTGACATATTCATGCCCATGAGGTAATGCCCCCAAATCACGCCAATCAGCGCCATGGGAATATTCAGCAAGACCACAAAGGGCTCGCGGTAGTTTTGAAATTGCAAACACAATAATAAATAAACACCTGCAACACCCAGTAAAAAACCGGTCATTACCGAACGACTTGTTTCTGCACTACTTTGGGTTTCGCCCTTCAAGCCAAAGGTCAACCCTGGATAGCGCTGTTGTAATTCGGGGAAAAAACGTTTTTGAGTATCTGCAATAATTTCTCCAGCATTGGCAATACTGGCGTCCACATCACCGCCAACCGTTATGGTACGGCGATGATTAATCCGCATAATACGGGAAAAGTCACGCACTTCTTCAATGCGTGCAATGGAGTTCAATGGAATCGCAGAGCCATTTTTGGACAAAATACTCAGTCGTTCAAAATCGGCCAAAGCATTACTAGGCTTACTCTCCAGTTTGACATTAATTTCGTAGGCTTCTCGATCTTGGTAGACATTGGCAATTTTGACACCTTGATAAGCCGCACGTAGCTGACTTGCCAATGATTGAGCATCAATGCCTGAAGACAAAGCACCGGGTAGCAAGGTAATACGAAACTGTGGTTTGCCTGGACGTAAATCATCAATCACATTCGACACGCCGCTGTAACCATTCAGCCACCCCTGTAACGCCCAAGAAGCCTGCGATAGTTGTTCTAGATCAGGTCCTTGCAAACGAATAGAAATTGCCTGCCCACCGGGTCCAAGCGTGGGTTCTTTAATTTGTAAACTTACTATGTCGGGTATGACTGGCGTATTTTCACGCCAACGTTTCATCAAATTTTTCAAGGAATTAATACGCGACTCGGCAGTCAATAAATCCAAGGCAATCGTAGCAAGGTGCTCTCCCGACTCATGAGCATCATGATTAACACTAAAATCCACTTGGCGTGTTTTAACCAAACTACCCTTAGGTTCAGGAGGCAGCTCTTGTAGGGTTCGATCTAAACTATTAAGTAGAATATCAACAACTTCTTCGGTGCGTTTAAGCGGTGTGCCTTGTGGCATCAAGATGCGAGCCTCCAAGCGATTGCCTTCAATATCGGGAAAACCTTTAAACTTCACCGTGCCACTAGCCACTAAGCCAATGGAAATAATCAGCAGTGCAATTGCTCCACCTACAACGATATAGCGTAATTTGATCGACCAGTCTGCTAATTTGCCAACGCCTTGGCGTAATTGATCAAATGCTTTTTCAAAAGCAGAACGCCAGCCAGCTCGCTGCGTATCATGCTGTTTTTCTAAGGAATGCTTCAGGTGGTGAGGCAACACAAGGAAAGCTTCAATCAAGCTAACCGTCAATACCGACAACAATACAATGGGCAGAACACCCATGATCTGTCCAATATCCCCCTTCATAAACAGCAGACTACCAAATAGAAAAGCCGAGGTCAGATAAGAGGAGAAAACGCCTCGTGCCACCTTTTGCGTCCCTTCAATTGCGGCTTTCAACGGTGGTTCACCCTTGCGATACTCTGTTTCAATGCTTTCTGATAACACAATAGCATCGTCCATCAGGATACCAATCGCCATCAAAAGTGCGACCATTGAAATCATATTGATGGTAATGCCCAGTATATCCATGACCACTAAGCCACCCAAAAATGAAATCGGCAAGCCCAAAGCTACCCAAAACGTGTAACGCCAGGTAAAAAACAGAAATAGGGCAAGGGTTGCCAGCATCAAGCCCTGCCAACCATTTTTGACTAGCAAAGTCAGACGGTCACGCACAATCGATGCTATATTCCGTGTGATATAAAGCTGTGTACCTTCTGGCAGAACAGCATTTTCCTGATCAATAAAGGCTTTTACCGCATCATAAACGGCCAAAGTATCATCTGAATGATTTTTACTGACTAATAAGGAGGCTGCTGGACTACCATTTAATTCGGTTCGCATTGCCTCATCAGTAAAATCATCACGTATACTGGCTATATCGCCCAAACGAACTTGACCACCACCTGCACTATTTAAGATTACCAAATCTTCCAGTTCTTCTGGGGTGCGACGTAGGTTCTCAAAGCGAATTTGATAAGAGCGCTCGCTAGCCTCCAAAGTACCTGCCGGTGTATCCAATGCCTGAGTACGAATCAGATTAGCCACATCCTGTACACTTAGACTATATTGTTGCAACTTTTCTGGTTTGAGCAGCACGCTGTACTCATGCTGAGAAAAACCTAATACTTCTACAATAGGTACTTTAGGTAAGGCTAATAAACGATCACGGTAATATTCTGCTAATAGCTTTAATTCCGGCTGGCTCAAATCACTACGAATGGCCACTACTAGTACTGCATCAACGCGTCCTAGCTCCTGCACGGTAATATCCTCGACCCCTTCAGGGAAGTCAGTAATCGTATCCACAGCAGCCTGCACATCATCCCTGAACTGCTTGATCTCACCAGCTTCAACCATCACTGCTACCAATCTACCTAAACCGTCACGAGCTTCACAGCGTTGTTCTTTCAAAAAACTAATACCATCGGTGGCATCTTCCAAGCGATTACAAATACCTTCTTCCACTTCAGACGGACTTGCCCCCGGAAAGGGCACAGACACGCTGACCCTACTGTTTTTGAGTTTGGGGAAGGTTTCTTTATTCAAGTTCGGCAATGCAGCCAAACCGATTAGAATAATCCCGAACATTAAAATATTTGCTGCGGTCGGGTGAGCAGCAAAATAACGGATGACCTTATCCATTACTCTTTCTCATTTTTATGGGTAGCGACTGCGGATTCTGCTTTACGATTAACATGTGGTAAATGTGTTTGAGGTGCTAAAGGCATGCCTGGAATAACAGGAATCAAGTCATTTAATACCAATTGTTCACCTGTATTCAAACCATTGCCTACCACTACCTGTTCACCTTCCTGATACTGAATGTCAATAGGGCGTATTTCCAACTTGTTAGCTTCATTCACTAGGTAGACACGCCCTTGATGCACTGAACTGCGTGGAATCACAATTTCCTCCAATGGCGGTGCTGATAAATGCACTTCAACATACATACCTTTAAACAAAGGCGGACGTGTGCTCAAAACCACATCTTTATAAGGATTATCAACAGCAACCACGACCCCCATAGTACGTTTGACTGGATCAATTTCATCTGATAAGCGTGCTACACGTGCCTTCCAAACCGCTTGCTCACCCGAGCCAACTAAACGCACCTCAGCACTCAAATCTAGTTGCTTAATCAATTCGGCAGCCTTAGCTACGGTAAAATTCAAATGCTCACCATCCAACTTGGCTAGCAAACCACGCAAATGAGCGACTGGTAGTTCTGCGCGAATTTCAACCCCATTGGTATTATCTGCCTCAAACAATAAACCACCTACACCAACAAAACCCTCTTTCTTGGCTTCCACCGAACTAATACGCGCATCAAAGGGCATGACAATTTCAGTACGCCCCAAGTTAGTCTGCTGATTGCGAACCTGTTGCTGGATACGGCGTAGCTGTGCTTCAGCATTAGCACGGCGGCTGGCAAATGTTTTGAGCTGACCTTCCAGTTCAGTAACC
Organism: Pseudomonadota bacterium; assembly: GCA_002747435.1. Lineage (GTDB taxonomy): Bacteria > Pseudomonadota > Gammaproteobacteria > Thiotrichales > Thiotrichaceae > Thiolinea. The sequence continues at coordinate 34,725 of PDPH01000016.1, read as the reverse complement.
TGTTGCTGTTGTTGCAAAATAGCCTGCTGTTGTTGCAGCACACTTTGATCTTGCTTAGCAACTGATTGATCCTGCTGTGTGAGTTGTTGTTCCATTTGCACAATATTTTGCTGTTGCTGCACGACTTGTTGTTGCAATTGCAAAACTTGTTGCTGCTGGCTATCTGCTTGATTCAGTGGGATTAGGCGGCGATCTGCCAATGTTTTCACGCGTTTGTATTCTTTACGTGCCAAAGCTAGATTTTGTTGAGTGATTTTAAGATTTTCCCGCGATAAATTCAGATTACGCTGAATGTGATCGGTATTTTGTCGTACGGGTGCATCTTGGCGCTTAACGTTTTGCAGATTGGCCTGAGCAACTCGTAAGTTTTGCTGAGCTACTTTCAAGGATTGCTGCAAATTACGTTCTTCTTGGTCTAGCTGTGCTAATTGTGACTGACTAGCTGCCAAATCAGCTTGGCTTTGTACCAGCGACGTTTTGTAATCCTCGGGGTCAATACGTACAACAACCTGACCAGCCTCAATGCTGCCGCCCTTTTTTAGGTTAGGATGTACATAGCTGATTTTGCCGCTCACTTCAGAGCGCATTTGCAATATCTCAGCAGGTTTCACATTGCCATAAGCCACCGCACTAGCGGTAAATGGCAAACGCGCCACCGTCATGACCTCAACAGGACGAGGTTTCATACTGGCTGACTCATGCTTTAATGGCGCGCGGTTTTTCTGCATCATAATGAAAACGCCTACACCAATGGCAATCATGAGCAAAAATAAAAACAAATTTCGAATGATTTTCATAACTTCAAACGCTTGATTTTTAAAGGATGTTCGGACTAGGGCGAGGCATTCAGCCTTTCTGGAAACAACGTCACCACCGACCAACTACAAACTTCGGAATCTTCAGGTAAGATGCCTGAATGATGTGAATCGATCAGTTTAAACCCCGACACATACCCAGTAGTTCTAAGGCTAGGTCAGCAGGCTTCAGCGTAGCGTAGTTTGTATGCACTCATTGGTGTATTGCTGAAAAATATTTGGTCAGATAATCAATAGCTGTTCCTGAATGCTCACTGAGACGTGATAGGTAATATTGCTCTGTTTCATTGCTGGGAGAAATAAAGCACAGGAAGGAGACACTATTTAGGATAGTTTGTTCCAACGAGTCATGGCTAGGCATGTTTTTTTATTAAACTGAAATAAAGCGATAACTAATCATAGCTATCGTTTCATTGCAAAACAAGCTAACAAAAGTGTAAAAAACGGATAAGACTCAAGCTCCCCCTCTCCCAGCAAGTGACAGAGAGGGAAGTTGGAATGGGAACTTTAAACAGCAGATAATCAATTTAATTCAAATTTAGTTGATTCCAGTAGCTCAATCCCACTTCAAAGCGCCACCTGTTTGATATTCAGTCACTCGCGTTTCAAAGAAGTTTTTTTCTTTACGCATATTGGACTGCTCATCCAGCCAAGGCAAGGCGTTCCTCGCTCCCGGGAAAGGTTCTTCTGCGCCCAACTGCCGCGCTCTACGGTTGGCAATAAAGCGGAATTGCTCATGATGATCTTGAGCGCTATAGCCCAAAATAGGTTGGGGCAAAAGGAACTCGGCATAGTCTGTTTCTGCCGCCTCAGCTTCATCCCACATATCACGCATCGCTTGTGGATCAAGCTTCAGATTTTCTTCTTGTAAAATTTGCCTTACCACACGAATGCCAAAGGAAGCATGTAAAACTTCATCGCGCATAATGTACTGCAATTGCTCAGCCGTGCCTTTCATTAAACCACGACGTTGCAGGGCAAAAATAGGGCTAAAGCCATTGTAGAACCAAGACCCTTCAAATACACCGGCAAAGAAAGCATAAGACAGTATGAATTCCTGCAAATCATCCTGATGACGCAAGTTAATATCTGAACGCATCGCTGCATCCAGACGGCGATTAGAGATTTGAATCTTACGATTAATCTCGGGGACTACGCGATAACGATTATAAATCTCGCTCTGATCCAAACCAATTGTTTCAATACAGTGTTGGTAAGTCCAAGTGTGCAGTGACTCTTCGTAAACCTGACGTGCCTGATAAATCTGTAATTCTGGTGCAGTCATTTTTTCCATGACAGCCAGCCCGATATTACGCATGGCTAGAATATCAGCAGTCGTCAGATAAGCAAGAACATTTTCATAAACATGAAGCTCTTCAGGCTTTAGGCTATGGTGATAGTCATGCACATCCTGCGCCATATTAATATCTAATGGCGTCCAATGGTTTTTATTAGCATTAATGAAAAATTCCCAGGCCCAAGGATATTTGAAAGGGGCGAGTTGATTGATATCCCCCATACCATTAATGACACGTTTGTCTTCAGGATTAACCGGCTTCATCGGCGTGAAGGCTTGTTTTCCCCCCCATCCACACCGATGAGCCGACTCACCCGCTCTTACCGTCGCTGTCGCCGTCTTTGCAGTTGAATCTGCTTCTTGCGTTGCTGGCGTTGTAAGGTGTTGCGGGCTGGATTCTGCGTCATTGGTACTGTCCTCATAAGTCGCAGGTTTGTCAAAAGTCTTTCCCGTGGTGCGGTACTCTGAGCATGGCTCGCTGACTTCTTGTTCTACTTCTACAACAGCACTGCCTTGATACACATCTTTTTTAGATGCAGCATCGTTTGTGACACTTTTATGACTTCTCAGTTCGGGGCGCGATTGTACACTAGGAATTGGCGCAGCTAAAGGGTTATCCCAGTTGAGCATCATGATTTATTCTCCTTTATTTGATTACTGGCAAGCTTCACATTCTGGATCTAGCAATGAGCAAGCCTTAGGTGCAGCCGACCCAACATCTAACACATTATCCGCTACCTTAAAGCTGTGGGTTTGTGAGGCTGAGTTTGGCTGTGCTTCTTGTTGCGAGGTAGAGGCTTCGCCTAGTTTTTCTGCTCCGGTCGCGCCAATGGAACGTAGGTAATAAGTCGTTTTCAAACCACGCACCCAAGCCAGCTTGTACAAATTATCCATTTTCTGACCACTGGGTTCAGCCATATACAAATTCAGTGATTGCCCCTGATCAATCCACTTTTGGCGGCGACTCGCTGCCTCAATCAACCAGCGTGCATCCATTTCAAAAGCAGTCGCATATTTAGCTTTCAACTCATCCGGTACACGATCCAGTTTTTGTACCGAGCCGTCAAAGTATTTCAAATCATTAATCATTACCTCATCCCACATATCTAATGCTTTCAGGTCTTGTACTAAATAGGGATTGATAACGGTAAATTCGCCAGACAAATTGGATTTAACAAATAAGTTTTGATAAGTCGGCTCAATCGACTGCGATACACCGCAAATATTGGAAATCGTTGCAGTTGGTGCAATCGCCATGACATTAGCATTGCGCATACCTTGGGTTTTTACCTGTTGGCGCAAGCTATCCCAATCCAAAGTCTGAGTTTTATCGACAATAAAGTATTCGCCGCGTTCCTGTTCCAGTAATTCCAGCGAATCAATGGGCAAAACACCCTTGCTCCACAAAGAGCCTTCAAAGCTAGGATATTTCCCACGTTCAGCAGCCAACTCGGAAGAAGCATTAATTGCAAAATAAGACACCGCTTCCATACTACGATCAGCAAACTCCAGTGCATACTCTGAGGCGTAAGGCAAATTCATCTTATACAAAGCATCTTGGAAGCCCATAATACCCAAGCCCACTGGACGATGGCGCAGATTGGACTTACGCGCTTGTGGCACACTGTAATAGTTATAGTCAATGACATTGTCCAACATACGCATGGCGGTATTCACCGTATGCTCCAGCTTTTGCATATTCAAGCCATTTTCATCCACATGCGCTGCTAAATTGATAGAGCCAAGATTACACACTGCAATCTCGCTGTCATTGGTATGTAAAGTAATCTCGGTACATAGATTGGAGCTATGCACAACGCCGACATGTTGATTGGTATAACGTACATTGCAAGGATCTTTGAATGTAATCCAAGGATGGCCTGTTTCAAACAACATACTTAACATCTTGCGCCACAGTTGCACCGCAGGCAGTTTGCGATGCAGCTTGATTTCGCCACGCGCTAGCTTTGCTTCATACTCGACATAGCGCTTTTCAAAGGCTTTGCCGGTCAGATCGTGTAAATCAGGCGTATCATCGGGCGAAAACAAAGTCCACTCTTTGTCTTCTGCCACCCGCTTCATAAACAAGTCAGGAATCCAGTTGGCCGTATTCATATCATGCGTACGGCGACGATCATCGCCGGTATTTTTGCGCAGCTCCAAAAAGTCTTCGATGTCAATATGCCAAGTTTCTAAATAGGCGCAGACAGCTCCCTTGCGCTTGCCGCCATTATGTGCCAGTGCAGAAGTCGTCATATAAGACTCATCGCCCTCTACCAGCAAATCCATTACAAAAGGCTGTGTTGCCGTTTCTTCAACACTGCGCACGCGACTAAAGACACAAGCCTTGTATGTCAGCCAATCTTGCTTGCTAATGGCCTGACAACCGACTAGTTCCGCCACTTCAGCGACGGCTGGAATACGAATATCATAAGCTGTGTAGGCATCAGAGCGGACACCTGTATAAGCATTATCCCGTTCACGATATTGTCCAGCAGTAGGAATACCTAAACGTAAACATTGATAGCGAACCCCCTCAGCCAAAGTGCGCGAGGTACTCGTGAAATAAATTTCTTTATCCCGACTTACACCACCAGTTTCCAACAAACCTTGTAATAAAGCCAAAGTCTGCGGACGTGGCAAATGACTAAAGCGACGAGCAATACGCTTATTACCTTGGGCATCATACAAATCGTCATAATGGAATGGCAGGCTTGGTTTGCCTGCTCCCACAATGCGATCATTAGTGCCATCACGCACTACACCGCGATCACTTGCCCAGTGAATTTGTAAGTAAGTTTCGCTGTGTGAGTTCTCCCAGTAATGAATACCCCGTGCATCCAAATAATTACGAATAAATTGCAAGTGAGTGTCATGTTGTGGATTGCCAGAGATGCCCCATTGTGTCTCTTTTTTAGATAGATGGCCATCGCCCAACAAAATACCATATAAACGCGCATCCTCAGCACTAAAACCGTCCACTAATACCGTTTCACTAGGAATGACTTGTGCGACATAATCGCCTGTTTGCAATTGCCCCGCTTCGACCCATTCGGGTTTCAGTTTACCCTTTGCCAGCCAAGCATCAGTACGCTCATTGGTTTGTTCCATAGGTACATCACGCAAAGCATAGAAAGGATGCCCCGCTGTCACTTTAATAGGGTCAATAGCATGCTTAATATTCAAGGCGACCATAGGATCAAACTGATTATAAGCCATAAGCTTATTGACCTTACGGTAAGTACCACTCATCCCTAGCACCAAGTCACCTTGTTTTACGCTACGAATCGCTTTAATACCCTCGGCTGTATGCAGCAAGGTATCAGGGTCAAAACATTGATTAACTGCTACAGCCGTATCATTGGCTACCTTTAGGAAAGGTACGACACCTTGCGATTTGCCATTTGTGCCCTTGATATGTGAGCCCATACCACGCACGCGACTCCAATCATTCCCTAAACCGCCAGCAAATTTGGACAATAGTGCATTGTCCTTAATCGCGCCATAAATCCCATCCAAATCATCTGGCACAGTGGTCAGGTAGCAAGAAGATAATTGTGGGCGTAGTGTGCCAGCATTAAACAGTGTCGGCGTACTGCTCATAAAGTCGAAGCTGGACAGCAAGTTATAAAACGCAATCGCTTGATCTTCGCGCTCCACTTCATTAATAGCCAAGCCCATTGCTACCCGCATAAAGAATACTTGAGGCAATTCAAAACGAGTACCGTTGAAATGCAGGAAATAGCGGTCATATAAAGTTTGCAAGCCCAAATAAGTAAACTGTAAATCACGCTCAGGTTTTAAAGCAGCACCCAGCTTGTTCAGATCATAACGCGCTAGCTCTTCGTCTAATAAATGAACCGCTATACCGCGCTTAATCGCTTTCTGCAAAGCTTCAGGGTATAAGGTGGTCATTTCGGCTTGGGTTGCCTCGGTCGCTTGATCTTCCAAAAAGCTCAAGGCTTCACGACGTAGACTATCTAGCAACATACGTGCAGCTACTTGAGAGTAATTAGGATCGTGGTCGATCAATACACGAGTGCTAATAATCAACGCTGTTGCCACTTCTTTTTCAGAAATGCCGTCATACAAGTTGCGCATAGCGCCTTGGGTCACTTGTTCACTATCGACACCTTCCAAACCAGCAACAGATTCAGCAATAATTTTGTGCAGGCGTTCTTCATCCAACGGACGCACTTCGCCATTATCCATACGTACATTGATAGTCAGCCCAGGTTTGCGCTTGCCGCTCTTACGATCTTTTTTGGCACGTTGACGAGCACGTTCTTCACGGTACAAAACATAACTACGCGCAACCTTGTGCTCGCCTGCACGCATGAGCGCTAACTCAACTTGATCTTGAATATCTTCAATGTGGATCATGCCTCCATCAGGTATGCGGCGAAACAGTGCCTCTACCACTTGTTCGGTCAAGTTTTTGACCGTATCGTGAATCCGCGCAGAGCCGGAGGCATTACTACCCTCAACATCCAAAAAAGCCTTGGCGAGCGCAATATGTATCTTGCCAGCGTTAAAATCAGTCACTTCACCATTACGACGAATAACTTTGCATTTGGGGGCAGAAAATTGTGGGATCTGCATGGTTTGAATAGCCTCTGTCATAGACTTTTTTGTATTTTGCACCTGCATAAATACCTCCGCCAAATCATCCATGATAGTTAGGATGTAGCGTGAAATGATTGAAATTCAAGCTAAGAACCTTCCAGCCCGTTATGGTGGATTGTGTCGGCGAAGGGTACTATAGAATGTGTTTCATAGCATGGTCAAGCACAACATATTGTCATTAAACTGTGCAAAGTTTGTGGATAAATCGGTGCAAACTAAGCATTTGGCCGACCTGAGAAATTGCAAGCACTTCTGAAAATTTTTTTTGGATGAATACTGACTAAAACATAGGTATTTTGAATTTCACTGAATGCCCCTTCAAGAAGACAGCATGCTTAAGCTTTACACAGAAACATGGGTTAAAGCATGCTATAAAATAACTCAATATTCATTTGACGCAAGCACAGGGTACTTAAATCATGATAAAGAAAATGACTTACTTTTCAGCTTTTTCTATTGGCCTTATCGTACTTAGCAGTACCTTATACGGCTGTAGCATGATGCCAGAAACTTATAAGGCTTCAGCGCCTGCGACAACAGCGAATTCATCTGTGGGCGTTCTGCATCAAACAGGTGCTAAGCATGGCAGTTCCAATGTTCCGCCCGAACTATTAAAAGCCATTGAAGAAGAAATTCAGAAAACCAAGAAAAACTAACACTTGAGCAAAGAGGGATACATCATTTGGCAGGTATCCCTCTTTAGGTTTTTAGTATAATTTGCATTATAAATGATACAAATTTTATTAAAAATAAAATTTTGTATTTTATACAGTGCAAAGCAAATAAATTCACAAAACACCCAGCCGAATTTACCCTACAGCCTACAAAACCAAAACGTATGGTGGTAAAGCGTATGACCTGTGATCCCCATCGAAGCAAAACAAGCAATCAAAAGCACCCAGCTAGACTGCAATTGTAGGTTTATGTTCTATGCGTTTAGACGGCGTTCCAAAGTCATATTTAAAGTGCCTCGGGGACGCAAGGTTAGACGGCACTCATGACTAATAGCTGTGCCTTGTGGCAGTGTTAAACGAAAACTTTGTGCCAAGGTTGCAATGGCTAATACAGCCTCGACTAGACCAAACATTTTGCCGATACAGACACGTGGTCCTACGCTAAAGGGTAGATACAGAAACTTATCCGGGCGCTTATTAGGTTCCATAAAGCGTTCAGGTATAAAGGCATCAGGCTGCTCCCAATAATTACGGTGGCGGTGCAATAACCACGGTACAACTAACATAATCGAGCCAGGTGGAATGACTTTCTTACGAATAGTGTCTTCGGCTTTGGCTTGGCGCGACAAAATCGGCACAGGTGGGTAAAGGCGCATCGTCTCTTCAAACACCGCGCGGGTATAAGGCAAGTGAGCAACATCAGCATAAGTCGGTAGACGACCTTGGAGCACGGTATCAATTTCAGTATGCAATTTATTTTCTACTGCGGGGGACTGAGATAATAAATACCATACCCACGATAAAGCATTTGCTGTTGTTTCATGGCCTGCCATAAATAAGACGATCAACTCATTACGAATACCTTCCCGAGAAATAGCTTCGCCTTTACTGTGTGCATTCGCGCGCAGCAATTCTGATAGTAAGGTATGTTCATAGGCGCTTTTTTCACCTTGGGCAATAACCTCATCAACCAACTGATGAATGCGTCGTGCTGCCTTATGTGCAATCCCCATTTTCAGACTGCCTATCGGCAACCAATCGGGCAGACCTAAAAAGTTACTCACATGAACCTGTTCAATAGCAGCTTGGTATTCCGCAAAGGCACCAATTACCGCAGTGGCATTTTCCTGCCCTAGATTAGTTCCAAACAGCGCACGCGCAATAATTTCAGAGGTCAACTGCCCCATCGCAGACAAGACGCTAACTGTCGCTTCATTAGGTAACTGTCGCCATTGCTCTGCCATTTCAGCGGCTGTCTCAGTCATAATGCGGCTATAAGCAGCTACATGATGATTATCAAACAAACCATTTTGCAACAGGCGGCGCTTCTTCCAGACCTCACCATCACTAATAAACAGGCCATCCCCCAATAAAGGTTCTAAAGCCTTGCGCATTTGAGGGCTTTTACTTTCATAATTATCTTTTTGGGTGACAAAAACGTACTTCACCAATTCAGGCGTATTGGCAATAAAAATATGCCGATTGAGTATTTTGCGTGCCATAAATTGGTAGCGAAATGAGTTTTCGCTCCAAAAAGACAATAAATCACGACGTGCGCTCAACAAAGTTGCCAAGCCACCCAAATCAGAGGTATGACGCTTGGGATAAGGTGGGGTAAAAGCGGAAATAGTATCCATGATAAAATATTATTATATAGTTAATTGCTGATAAAGAGCTTGACCATTAAAATTTGTATTCCAAGGCAAGCTGATACTATACCATAGGTTTTCAATTAAAGCTGTTTCCCAGCAAATTCCTTGGAAAAACCAGCATTTGTTATCCATATGATAAGGGCAAGCAAAAGGCAAACATTAAACCGACCGTTTATCTAAAGCCTGTTGTCTAGTGTGCTATACAAGAAATATATGTATAAATTCAGCGATAGCTATGTTATCCTCCGAAACGGCCTGTGATTCAGACCTACTTTTAATACATGCAACACAATGAAATATGAAAACTTCGCTACACCGCTTCACCTTAGTTGTAAGTCAGTTGTTTCCTGAAGCTATTCATTCCCCGTATTGCGTTTTAAGTAACTCTACATTGCGGCTTTAACGCGCTATGCGCATCAATCAAGAAATGTATTCAGGAGAATAGCATGTCAAGACTGACTGGCACTGTAAAATGGTTCAACGCTGAGAAAGGCTTTGGTTTTATCAATCAAGACAATGGCGGCGCTGATGTTTTCGTCCACTTCCGCGCAATCGAAGCTGATGGTTACAAAACCTTGACTGAAGGCCAAAAAGTTTCTTTCGAAGCTGAGAATGGTCAAAAAGGCCTACAAGCTGCTAAAGTACAGCCGCTGTAATTAGTAAGCTGAGCATTAACTTTGTTAAAAAGGATGCCTTCGTGCATCCTTTTTAACGTAATGGCATCAAGCGCTAACTTGGATTGCCATGGCACAGAAAGCCGCCACCAATGGCGATAAAGGTTCAGCCTCACGCCAAATTAAACCCACTGGATGTTCTACATAAGGTGCATGCAGGGCTAGAATTTTTACACTGGCTGGAATTGCCACCGATTGGGCATGAAAACTGGGCACAATCGTCGCCCAATGACCACTCATCACATGCGCGTATAAAGTCATTAAGGAGCTAGATTGTAATTGAGGTTGTACACTACACCCCAACTTCTCTAGGGTATCTTCAATAATCCACCGATTATGCATATCACCCGTCAGTAAACACAAAGGTAATTCAGCTGCCTCCAGCCAAGTTAACTCGTCACGCTCCCTAAAACGCTGCTCATACATCGCCTTTGGCACCAAGGCGACATAGGATTCGCAATATAAAGCTTGTGTTTGCAAGTTTTTCGGTAATTGGCGTGACAAATAAGAAATACCCAAATCCAAGGCGAAACTTTCTAGCGCTTGATTGATTTCATCAGCACTGTCGGAACGGCTGATCACCGCAACACGTGGATATTTTTGCAAAAAAGGTGTGGTGAGTTGTGCGGAAAAAGGTAAGGCTGATGGAATAATCCCCAGCTTCAATGTGCCGTGTAAATCATCACGAATCAGCGAAATTTCCTGTTGCAAGCCTTCATAGTTACTCAACACTCGCCGTGCCCAAGCCAAGACACGTTCCCCCTCTGGTGTCAAACCTTCAAAGCGATTGCCACGTTGAATCAATGGTATACCCAACTCATTCTCAAGCTGGCGAATCCGTAGCGACAAGGTGGGCTGGGTAATAAAACAGGCTGCCGCTGCACGACCAAAATGTTTTTCCTGTGCCAAAGCATCAAGAAAGCGGAGTTGTTTAATGTCCATAAGGAATATTATGTCCGTTTTCCCCAAAACACTCCACGCATAATCCTATAGTCTACTCAACACTTTGGCGCTACAATAGCGCATCTTGACTTGGAGCATCATAGCGTGAATCTGCGTTACTTTATTGAGTTGCTAATATTAGCTTCCCTGTGGGGAGCATCGTTCTTATTCATGCGTTTGGCAGTGGATGAGCTAGGTCCTATTTGGTTGATCGAATTTCGAATAGTGTTTGCAGTCTTATGCTTATTACCCATTGTTTTACATTTAAAATTGCTGACAAGCTTAAAGCAGCAGGCTAAAACCCTACTGATTGTGGGTACGCTTAACTCGGCACTCCCCTTTTCACTCTTTGCCTATGCAACACTCACATTGACGGGTGGATTCACCGCTATTTTGAATGCCACTACGCCGTTATTTGGTGTGCTGTTGGTGATATTGGGATGCAAAGAAAACCTGAGCAAAGCACAAATAGGTGGATTCCTGCTAGGATTTGCAGGGGTTGCTTTATTGCTAGGCTGGCAACCAGTCGCTGTTAAAGCAGGTTTTTGGCTAGCTGTCGCTGCTGGCTTATTGGGTGCCTTAATGTATGCCTTATCCGCCCATTACATCAAAGCCAAACTAAGTGGTGTACCTGCGCCTGCTATAGCGACGGGTAGCATGATGGGCGCGGCACTAACCTTATTACCTTTGTTACCGTTTACCGCACCTGAACATTTGCCCTCGCTCACAGCCATACTAGCGACCATCGCCTTGGGCGTGCTCTCGACCGCGATGGCTTATTTAATTTACTTTCGCTTGGTGCGTCTAATAGGTCCCACACGAACCTTGACGGTTACGTATATGATTCCTATGTTTGCTATTTTCTGGGGCGCATTATTACTACATGAATCCATTACACCCGACATGATCATAGGTTGTGGCATAATACTGGCAGGAACGGCTATGGCGAATGGCTTATTTAGCCGGTGGTATAAAACTGAATAACCTTAGTAAAAAGTAGCATGTTTGCTATTTCAGCTAAAGGAGCTGCCAATTTTTGTCGGATGCTATATGAGCCGCTATTGTAAAAACCGCTGCAAATTGAGTCTCCTAGTTTTACTGTCTCTGCTGCTCATTAGCATTTTTATCTGGTGGTACTACTACGCTTTGCCTGAGCGTTTGTTCAATGCGCCGTTGTCTAATATTGTACTAGATCGTCATGGGCACTTGTTGAGCGCGCACATTGCCGAGGATGAGCAGTGGCGTTTTCCCGAGTTGGAAAATATTCCACCCAAGTTTGCGGCTGCGCTAATCCAATTTGAAGACAAACGCTTTTACCATCACATGGGTGTTGACCCATTGGCTTTGGCACGAGCCTTCATCTTAAACATCAAGCGAGGACGTATTGTTAGCGGTGGTAGCACCCTGAGCATGCAGGTGGTGCGCCTGTCACGTAATAATCCCGATCGCACCCTGACTGAAAAAGCCTTAGAAGCTTTACGTGCCTTGCGCTTGGAGAGCCGCTACGATAAGGACGGTATTCTTAAACTTTATGCGAGTCATGCTCCTTTTGGTGGTAATGTTGTTGGCTTGGAAGCGGCAGCTTGGCGTTATTTCGGTCGTGACCCACAGCATTTATCTTGGGCAGAAAGCGCCATGCTGGCCGTCTTACCCAATAATCCTGCTTTAGTTCATCCAGGGCGTAATCGTCAGCGACTGCGTGAAAAACGGGATGCACTCCTGCAACGTTTACATGAGCGCGGCCTACTTAGCGCGTTGGATTATCAACTTGCTGTCGCTGAGCCTTTACCAGAAGCACCACGTGATCTGCCACGTTTAGCACCTCATTTACTGGATACCTTGTCAATGCGGGCTGAAAATGGGCAACGCTTTCAGACCACTCTGGATGCCGTGTTGCAAAGCCAAGTGACCTTGCTAGCTGAACGTAATGCGGAACAATTAGCAACTGAAGGTGTGCGTAATGTCGCTGTTTTAGTGCTTGATAATCACAGTTTTGCCGTGCTCGCTTACATCGGTAATCGCCCCAATAGAAACGAAACACGTTACGGCTACGCGATTGACCTTATTCAGCGTCCACGCAGTACTGGCAGTACACTCAAACCCTTCCTGTTTGCTAGTATGATAGAACAGGGGCAACTGCTGCCAGACACACTCATCGCCGATGTACCCGTTAGCTATAGTGGATTTACGCCACAAAATTATGACCGTGCTTACCGAGGTGCAGTGCCAGCACACGAAGCACTAGCACGCTCACTGAATATTCCCGCCGTCAATATGCTCAGTTTGCATGGTGTTGAACCCTTCCAACATTTTCTACAAGGTATGGGTTTGCAACATTTGACACGTCCAGCCCATGAGTACGGTTTAAGTTTAATACTCGGTGGTGCAGAAGCTTCACTATGGGAATTAGCGCAGGCTTACGCCAACTTGGCGCACCGCGCTCAACAGAGTATTAAGGAACAGCAAACCGTCTGGCAACAAGCGCGCTTATTGCAAAGCGACCCTGCCTCAAGTTCTCAACTAGCCACTCTGTCCACAGGCACTAGTTGGCTCACGCTGAAAGCCTTATTAGGCGTAGCACGTCCGGGTGATGAAGGTTATTGGGAAAAATTCAGCAGCAGCCGCAAAGTAGCATGGAAAACAGGTACTAGCTATGGCCATCGAGATGCTTGGGCCATCGGAGTTACGCCGGATTACACCGTTGCAGTTTGGGCAGGTAATGCTAATGGCGAAGGCAGTAGCGGACTCACAGGCACTAAAAGTGCGGCGCCCTTGCTCTTTAATGTCATTAATCTATTACCGCAACAACAAGCCTGGTTTGAACGCCCCGACTGGCAATTAATCGACTTATCGGTCTGCCGTGATGATGGCTATCTCAGTAATGGTGCTTGCGATACGCATACTGTATCTGCTCCCCGCGATACGCACTACGCTCGCATGACCCCCTACCATCGATTGATTCACTTGGATAAAAGTGGTCAATGGCGTGTTAACAGTGATTGTGAGCCAGTGTATCAGATGCAAACTCGGCGCTGGTTTGTCCTGCCTCCCGAACAAGCTCATTATTACCAGCAACACCATGCCAACTATCAAGCCCTTCCTCCTTGGCGAGCTGACTGCTTGAAAGAAACACAAGGCAATGATGTAGAAGCGATTAGCTTGGTTTACCCCCGCCCCAATACCCAAATTATTATTCCCCGAGACTTATCCGGCAAACGTAGTCAAATTATTTTCAAAGCCGTACCGCGTAACCCAGACAGCTTACTGTATTGGCACTTGGATAATGATTTTATGGGTACGACTCAAACTTTTCATCAACAGGCTTTACAAGTACCTGTCGGGGAGCATCGACTAAGCATCGTCGATGAGCTCGGTAATCGGGTGGAGCAAAGTTTTGAGGTGCTTTATGGTGACTAAGGCAAAGCTTACAACCAGCCCTTGTGCTTAAAAAACAAATAAGGTGCAAGTGCTGCCAAGATCATTAAACCAATAGCAAACGGATAACCCAATAGCCAATCCAATTCAGGCATGTTTTTGAAGTTCATACCATAAATACTTGCGATTAAGGTGGGCGGTAAAAACACAACCGAAGCAATGGAGAAGATTTTTATAATTTGGTTTTGCTGGATATTAATAAAGCCTTGAGTGGATCCCATTAGGAAGTTGATTTTATCGAACAAAAAAGTGGTGTGGGACATCAAGCCTTCAATATCGTGCATTGTTTCACGCAAGGTTTCCATGAGATCGGGATGATGACGCAAATGACGTAGCAAGAAGGAAATATCCCGCTGAGTATCCATTAGGCACAGGCGAATTTTACCATTACTATCTTCCAAACGTGCCAATTCGCTAATAGCATCCTCCAGATCCGCATCTTCGTCCTCTAACACGGTGTGACTAATTTCTTCCAGTTCGCGGTGAATATCTTCCAGATAATCAGCGTGGTTCTCGACTTTGTGCTCCAGCATAGTGACCAGCAGCTCAGCAGCATCGTGGCAAGTAATCTGCCCGCGACGTGCCCGTAAGCGGAATAAACGAAAATCAGCCAAGCGCTCTTCACGAATCGTAATCAGGCGCTCACCTTGTAAAATAAAGGCAACGGATACCGTGCTATGTCGTCCTTCTTCCTGATAAATAAACAGCGAGTGGATATGCATACCGGTTTGATCCACAAAACAGCGGGCGGAATGCTCGATTTCTTCAACATCATCGTATTCTGGCAAGTCGGTATGCAGTATAGACTCCAACAAGTCACGCTCATCTTCATCAGGATCACACATATCAATCCAGTGTGCTTGTGCCAACAGCTTTTTATTGAACTTGTCGTCTTTCAGAGGAATTTTGCGGATAAAACCTTCTTCGATTTTGAACAATTTGAGCATACCAGTTTTCCTGTCTGTTGGACTTTAGTTATTCAAGGTTTACCCTAACACTTTGGATTTGCAGTTTTTGATGTACTGGAGGATAAATGCTGGCCATGTGTGAACTGGTTTTTTTATTGTTAGGATCAAAGTGGATATGTGCGGCTATTCTGCTACAAGCTTAGGATTCATGCTGTAAGTGCCCATGTGACTTGCCTTTGCCAGTATATGACCCTCAAGAGCGGCAAGTGCCTCAGTGCCTGTGAATGCGCCGTGTAAGTTGAGTGTTTCTACATCCAAAGCGTAAACTGTGAAGTAATAACGGTGGGGAATGCTATCATTCCACGGTGGGCAAGGGCCATCATAGCCGCCGTAATTGCCAGCCATTTCCGCATCCCCTGCAAACCAGTCTGTATAGCTGTTGATCCCTGTTAAGCCATAGGCTTTCTGCTCTGGGTGTTTACCCTTTGGGGTTACTGAAGTGCTGTCCTCGCCTTCGGCGATCTGTGTGATGTGGGCAGGGATATTGACCAAAACCCAATGGTAGAAGTCCACACGTGCGAGATCAGCAGGCACGGTTTTCCCTTCTTGATTCACAAACTCACTAGAAGAGGGTGCGTCTGGATCATGGCAAATGATTGCATAAGATTGGGTTTCTTCAGGTGCGCCACGCCATGCAATAGTGGGGTTTACATTAGAAGATAGGGCAAAATGCCCTTCGTTAGGTATTTTACCGAAGGCGAACTTCTCAGGAATTGCCGCTCCATTAGCCCAACTATTAATCTTGATTTCCATGTATCAACTCCAAAATGCAATTGTGAATGACGAAGTAGCTTTTCATTCTACACGGATAGATAGTAATCGTTTAGTAATCATTTTTGGTTTTGGACAAAACAGTTGGAGCAGTATCTAAGCATCTGGCATCATGCCTACATGGAACAAGCATACCACCTACTGAAAACTCTCTACGGCTATAATGATTTTCGCCTCAACCAAAAAGCGATTATTAAAGCCGTGCTACGAGGCCAAGATGTTATGGCACTGATGCCTACGGGTGGCGGTAAGTCATTGTGTTACCAGATTCCTGCTTTGGTGCGCTCTGGAGTGGGGATTGTCGTCTCACCTTTGATTGCACTCATGCAGGATCAAGTGGATGTTTTGCGGCAGTTGGGGATTCAGGCTGCTTTTCTTAATTCGACCTTGGAATACAGTGCGGTACAAGCTATAGGGCGGCAATTATTACGCGGTGAGCTGGATTTACTGTATGTCGCGCCAGAGCGCTTATTAACGGAGCGTACTTTAAATTTATTAGATCGTATTTATCAGGGCAGTGGCCTTGCGTTATTTGCCATTGATGAGGCACATTGTGTGTCGCAGTGGGGACACGATTTCCGTCCAGAATATCAAAAGCTGTCTGTATTGGCTGAGCGTTACAGCAAGGTGCCGCGTTTGGCCTTGACCGCTACTGCCGATTTACGCACTCGCCAAGAAATTATTGAGCAATTACAGCTAGAAAATGCCGATATTTATATCAATAGCTTTAACCGTCCCAATATTCATTACGCCATGAGCGAGGGTCAGCGAAGCGTTCGTCAGCAGTTGTGGCGCTTTCTGGAGAATAATCATCCGCATGATGCCGGGATTGTGTATTGCCTGTCGCGCAAGAAAGTGGAGATAACCGCAGAATGGTTATCAGAGCAGGGTAGAATTGCTTTGCCGTATCATGCGGGTTTGCCTGCGGAAACACGACGTATTCATCAAGAGCGCTTTCTGCGTGAAGATGGCATTATTATGGTTGCCACCATTGCTTTTGGTATGGGCATAGACAAGCCAGATGTGCGCTTTGTAGCCCATCTGAATCTGCCCAAAAGCATTGAAGCTTATTATCAAGAAACCGGACGTGCTGGGCGCGATGGTGAGCCTGCGAATGCTTGGATGGCGTATGGTTTACAAGATGTGATTACCTTGCGCCAAATGATGGCGGAGTCTAATGCGAGCGAGCAGCAAAAACGTGTAGAGCATCATAAGTTAGAAGCCATGTTGGGTTTGTGTGAAATGACGACTTGTCGCCGCCAAGCTTTACTTGAGTATTTTGGTGAGACAGGGAGCGAGCCTTGTGGCAATTGTGATAATTGCCGCAATCCACCGCAAACCTTTGATGGCACTGTGACAGCGCAAAAGGCTTTGTCTTGTGTGTATCGCACCGGGCAACGCTTTGGAGTGAACTATGTAATAGATGTATTGTTAGGCAAGGAGGATGAGCGTATTCGGCAGTTTCGTCATGATCAATTATCTACTTTTGGCATTGGTAGCGAATATAGTGCTTCAGGTTGGCGCACAATCTTTCGACAGTTGATTGCGCTGAATTATTTGACAGTCGATTTGGATGGGTATGGCGGTTTGCGCTTAACCGAAAAAGCGCGTCCACTATTGCGCGGTGAAGCAGTCATCCAATTGCGCAAAGAGCGCAAGGTCGAAAGAAAGATTCACCGCGAGCGTACTAGTGAAACCGTAGTGGCAGCCGAAGATTAGTCCCTCTGGGAAGCATTGCGTCGGATACGTATGCGGTTAGCGCAGGAACAGGGTGTACCACCTTATGTCATTTTTCACAATAGCACTTTGCTAGATATGTTAAACATGAAACCACGCACGATGGATAGTATGGCCTATATTAATGGCATGGGGGATCAGAAATTGGCGCGTTATGGGCGGGCTTTTTTGGAAGTCATTCAAGAACATTTAGCGCATGCACCTTAGCCAGCATCTTGTAGCGCCTTACGCTGTTTTTCTATTTGTTTCACCCAAGTATTGCGCTTATGTACTGCAAAATAATGCAGGATTTTTTTATCCGTTTTAACGCTTAAACCATAAGGTATGAAGCCCAATAACATAATGGGTCTGACTTGTTGTATGGTAGCAAGCTCCATCTCTAGTGTTTCTGGGTGCAATTGCGCAGTATAAAAACGAAAAATAAGACGGGTAGGAGTGAGAATAAGCTGGCCGCTACGCTCGTGTTTGCCAAAGTGATTGGCTGGTGAATGCAGAAGGACGTTTTCTCCTTCAAATAGCTGATCATGGATTTGCAGTTGTGTGTGGCGCACTTCACTGAAACTGCCAATGAGTAGACCAAACAATAAACCACCCGCGATTCCGCCCTGCCAGCCTGTGTGTACATCAAATCGCCTGCCTAGATAAAGTCCTAGCAATAAGCCGAAAGGTATACCGAAGATTAAGCTTTTTTTTAACAGGCGCTGCCACATGGTTTTTATGCCTCAACGGTTCATAGATTATTGGTTTCTTAAACGTCTGAAAGTTAAGTGTCAGCCAAAAACCCGAGGCTATTCTAACGCTTAATCAGATCGGGGTTTATACACATTATACCCTCTCATAAACATGAGTCGTTTTTTCAGCTTGAATCCAACACTTGGATAAAACTGATGTGAAGTATCCCGCAATATATTTGAGCGTACTACCAAACATTTCATACCCGGTGCATTAGCCCAATCCATAGCAGCTTGTACTAAGCGCTTAGCTAATCCCTTGCGTCGTGCCAACTCACTAACAACTAAACTCGTAATCTCAGCCTTACCTAATGTTGCCGTTAGCTGATTCACCGCACTAGCATCAGTCATCATGGCTTCACGTATGAGAATAGTATTCATAAAAATCATGCACTCCACATTACCCTTACTCATAAAACTTTCGCTATTATCTCACTCATGAACTACCACGACCTACGCGATTTTATCCAGCAATTGGAAAACAGAGGTGAACTTAAGCGAATTCAGGCTGAAGTTGATCCTTATTTGGAAATGACGGAGATTGCCGACCGTGTATTACGTGCAAGAGGCCCGGCTTTATTATTTGAAAATCCTAAAGGTTATACCGTGCCGGTACTGGCTAACTTGTTTGGTACATCTAAGCGGGTAGCTTTGGGAATGGGTGAGGAATCGACTGAAGCCTTGCGCGAAGTTGGCAAGTTATTAGCCTTGTTGAAACAACCTGAACCACCCAAAGGCTTTAAAGATGCTTGGAGCCAGTTGCCTGTTTTTAAGAGGGTGCTGGACATGGCGCCTAAAACAATTAGTCGCCCAGCTTGCCAACAAGTCATTTTGCAAGCTGAACAGATTGATTTGGGCAAGATTCCGGTACAACACTGTTGGCCGGGGGATATTGCACCACTCATTACTTGGGGTTTGGTGATTACCAAAGGGTCTGAGAAAAAGCGTCAGAACTTAGGCATTTACCGTATGCAGGTATTGAGCAAAAATCGCGTCATTATGCGCTGGTTATCACATCGTGGGGGCGCACTGGATTTTCAGGATTGGCAGCAAGCGCATCCTAGCGAGCCTTTTCCAGTTGCTGTAGCGTTAGGCGCTGATCCAGCTACGATTTTAGGCGCTGTCACGCCTGTACCTGATACTTTGTCCGAATATGCTTTTGCGGGTTTATTGCGTGGCTCACGTACCGAAGTAGCTAAGGCGCTCTTGTCTGATTTGCAAGTGCCTGCTTCCGCTGAATTTGTCCTAGAAGGTTTTATTTATCCTGATGACACCGCAGCCGAAGGGCCTTATGGGGATCATACTGGCTATTATAATGAAGTTGACAACTTTCCTGTGTTTAGTATCGAGCGTATTACGCATCGCAAAGACCCTATTTATCACAGCACTTACACTGGACGACCACCCGATGAACCGGCGATTTTAGGTGTTGCTTTAAATGAAGTCTTTGTGCCTATTTTGCAAAAGCAATTTCCAGAAGTTGTCGACTTTTACCTGCCACCGGAAGGTTGCTCTTATCGCATGGCGATTGTGAGTATAAAAAAACAATACCCTGGCCATGCGAAGCGCGTGATGATGGGGGTTTGGTCATTCCTGCGGCAGTTTATGTATACTAAATTTATTATTGTGGTTGACGATGATATCAATACACGCCATTGGCAAGATGTCATTTGGGCGATGACGACCCGCATGGATCCCGCACGAGATACCACTTTGGTCGAAAACACTCCGATTGACTACCTCGACTTTGCTTCACCTGTGTCTGGCCTTGGCTCTAAAATGGGGTTAGACGCTACCAATAAGTGGCCAGGGGAAACTAACCGTGAGTGGGGTACACCGATTGTGATGGATCGGACAGTGAGGGATAAAGTGGATGCGCTGTGGGGGGTGTTGGGCTTATGATTTATTGGGACTTGATACCGTTGTACCCTCGCCGGATTGGTCGCCGATGGCCTGTGTGATGGCGAGCGACTGTTGGAGGTATTCGAGAGCGGTGTTGTAGTCGCCGCGAGCGTAAGCGGTTGCTGCCAAATTGTTGAGTGTCGCACCTTCGCCTTTTTTATCACCGGTGGCCTGTGTGATGGCGAGCGACTGTTGGATGTATTTAAGAGCGGTGTTGTAGTCGCCGCGAGCGTAAGCGGTTGCTGCCAAATTGTTGAGCGTTGCACCTTCGCCTTTTTTATCAACGATGGCCTGTCTTATAGCGAGCGACTGTTGGAGGTATTCGAGAGCGGTGTTGTAGTCGCTGCGAGCGTGATAGATTTGCGAGATATTGTTGAGCGTCGTGCCTTCGCCTTTTTTATCACCGATGGCCTGTGTGATGGCGAGCGACTGTTGGAGGTATTCGAGAGCGGTGTCGTAGTCGCCACGAGCTTTGAAAATTTGCGAGATATTGTTGAGCGTTGTGCCTTCGCCTTTTTTATCACCGATGGCCTGTGTGATGGCGAGCGACTGTTGGAGGTATTCAAGAGCGGTGTTGTAGTCACCGCGAGCGTAAGTGGTTGTTGCCAAATTGTTGAGCGTCGTGCCTTCGCCTTTTTTATCACCGATGGTCTTTTGAATCACCAATGCTTCTTGGTAACACGCTAATGCTTGCTCATAATGACCTAATGAATGGTGCAGTTGCCCGGTATTTATTAATAACCTAGCACGGCTGCTATCTGCTTGAGTGTGCTCCGCTAATAAACTTCTGAGTGTATGTAACCATTGTTTTTTTTCGGCAATGTTGGAACGATCAGCAGCATGAACGCCTTGTCGCAATAAAGATTGGAATGTATTTTTCTCCATTGCCTGTAAGGTATTTTTATCACTGGGAAAAACAAACACACCACTGTACCAATCATAGAAGTCTGGTGTTTCCTCTGCGAGTAAGTTCAGTGCATATTGCGGTAACCAAATAACCAGAGGACGTTGCAAACGTGAAAAGAAACTTCTGCGCCAATTTAGCTGTTGTATGGTCGCACGTAAGCGTTCAGTAGACTGTGTAGGCAACAGCAGCTCTAATCCAAACAGGAAAATGACTGTATTATCAGGGGTATTTTGAACCTGCGTGGTCAGTAACTCATCTAAGAAAACATATTCGGAACGACCTTGAAAGTTATTTAAATCAACTTCAATTGGCAATGATTGTAAACGAGTGGCTAGAGAATCGACCAGTGCACGGCGTAAGCTTATTACATTACACTCCACAAAAAATAGTGCAAACTCCCCTCTAGACCGCTGTAAAGCTTTGGTTAGACGCGCCAAATCAGGGTAGCGTCCATACAGATTAGTTTCAGTGACTTGTTGCATCGCGCAGTCGCTCTTCTACCCACCGCACTTGCATGAGTGCTGGATGTATGTCTGCCCAGCGGTCCCCGTTTTGATATTCGAGGATGAGTCGTAGGTTTAACAAACGGGCATAGCTTTCGTCACCTGTAACACGATGGTTAGTATGTACCCAGAGCAATTGTTCAAACTCATCATCACGCAATAGACGATCATATTCACGGATCAGTGTTTTCTTCGCATAGTCGATTTCAGAAGCACTAATTTTGGTCTCATCAGTATCTGTTGCCAACCGCATCAGACGCATCAAATCACGCATTACACCACCACTAAGCCCCACCAACTCATTAATAGCGTTGGGATCTTGAAATGTGGCATCAACATCGACGCGTTGAGCGATGACTTTTTTCAAACAAGCGATACCTCCATAATTCATTTTGACCATTGGCAATAACTGAACATCATCAAAGTCATTGCCAAGATTGGCATTAAAAGCTAAGGAAATCGGCATCGTGTAAACAATATGGCAACACGGAGCCTTCAACTGTTCAGCGTGGACAACAAATAAATGAGCATGACTGGATTGCTTGTCGTCAAGAATGCGATAGTGCATCTTTTCTAAACCGTCAACAATCAAGACAATATCTTTATAATCATTTTTTTGTACTTTAGAACGAGCATTCGTAAGCAACACGTTCAGACGTGTAATAAAATCTGCTTGTTCACGCTCCAGTTTTTGGCGTGTGGTAACACGGCGACTACTAGCTGTTTTAATCTCTGCGGTTAGATTTGCCATTAGTTTGGCAAAAAAAGGCATTTTTGCTTCAGTCTCAGCTTGAGTTTTTAAACCAGCAGATAGTCCCCTTGATTGCTTGCTTTCAATGATTTTTTCTGCAAACCATTGACCAAGATTATCCAATAAATCACTGTTTAAGAAGATGTCGCTTTTGCGTAGTTCCTCTTCAGTTTGTTTAGCAATACTTAGTAGTACATCCAAATAGTCAATATCTGCAAGATCAAGTAGTTCCTCAACATCAATGTAAATAGCGAAAAATTTACGGTTTTGCAGTTCCTTCTTCAAGCGTAACAATTCAGTGGATTTGCCGCTACCACGATGCCCTGTGAATAATTGTTGATAAAACTGCCCGTCATGCCCATCACTACAACGTTCAATACGCCGCGCGATGGTGGTAGCAATAACTTTGGTACCCCGTACTTCGGCCAGATCAACATAACGCTCGTCTGAAGCACTAAGAGGCTTATCGGGATCGCAAGCGCGATACACTTCATCCAAATTCGTCGCAAGAGTCATAGCTAGAACTCGTTTAGGTAAGTTTCAATAGTCCACCAGTCTAGCGTAAAAAGCCGAAGTACGCCCCACCAACGGATTGCTGCCGCAGAAAATTTACCCCAAAAGGGTGACAAATGCACCGATCAAATCAATCCTTATCGCTTCAAATAATCAGCTCAAATGCTATGATTTATTAGCTTTGCAGCAAGCACAAGCACCTGACGTTTATACCCAAAACATCCACTGAACCAAGGGACTCGCTTGGGTATTACCCAATGATTAAAAGTTTTGACAGTAATGAGCGCCGTTTATTGCGACGCTCGGTCTGATTGAGATTTTCAAGTCTGGTCTTTTTTACGAGGTTTCAGGCTTCAACTTCCAAATATCACAGTTATATTCCTGCATTGTTCGGTCAGTTGAAAAGAAGCCGCTGCTAGCTGTATTTAGGATACTCATACGTGTCCAATGTGTTTGATCTTGCCAAGCAAGATTAACCCGCTCTTGAGCATCAACATAGCTGCGGAAGTCAGCCAGTGTTACCCAAGGATCAGCCGGACTGAGCATACTGTCTATAATCATGTCGAAGATGCCCGGTTCGTATTGGTTGAAATGACCACTGCGCAGTAGTTGTATTACACCTTTGAGGTCTTCATCTTGCTCAACATATTTCCAAGGATGATAGTCTTTGCGTAATGCCTGCACCTCGTCCGCACGTAGGCCAAACAGGAAGAAGTTTTCTTCGCCGACAGCTTCCAGTATTTCAATATTCGCACCGTCATACGTTCCAATCGTTAACGCACCATTCATCATGAACTTCATATTGCCTGTACCAGAGGCTTCTTTGCCTGCGGTGGAAATCTGTTCAGACAAATTAGCGGCAGGCGCAATGACTTCCATACTAGAAACACTGTAATTAGGCAGAAAAGCGACTTTAAGACGATCAGCTACTTCGGGGTCATTATTGATAACATTAGCCACTGCATTGATCAGTTTAATAATACGTTTTGCCATTACATAACCAGGTGCAGCTTTACCGCCTATAAGCACGCAACGATCCGCCCAATGGTCTAGCCGTCCACTACGGATGCGACGGTACAAATGAATAATATGCAGTACATTCAATAATTGCCGCTTGTATTCGTGAATACGTTTGACCTGTACATCGAACAGTGCCCCCGGATTAAAATCAACACCGCACTCCTTTTGTACTAACTTGGCTAGTCTTTGTTTATTCGCCAGTTTGACGGCTGACCAAGCAGATTGAAAGTCATTATGCTCAGGTGCGGCTAAGGGTTTGATTCTTTCCAATTCGGACAGCTTAGCAATCCATTCATTACCAATGTGTTCACTGATTAGACGGGTCATACCCGGATTAGCTTGAGCAAGCCAACGGCGTGGCGTGACACCATTGGTTTTATTATTGAATTTGTGTGGCCACAGCTCATAAAAGTCGTGGAACAAGCCTTCAACCAGTAACTGAGAGTGTAATGCAGCCACGCCATTAACCGAGAAGCTACCTACAATCGCCAGCCAAGCCATACGGACTTGACGGTTTGGACCTTCTTCAATAATGGACATGCGGCGTTGTCTATCGGTGTCACCCGGCCATTTGCGCGCCACTTCCGCCAAGAAGCGTGCATTAATTTCATAAATGATTTCCAACAGACGCGGTAACAAACGCCCAAATAAATGTACCGGCCAACGTTCTAACGCTTCAGGTAATAATGTGTGGTTGGTATAGGCCATACAGCGGCCAGTAATAGACCAAGCGCTATCCCAATCAAGTTGTTTTTCATCAATTAGAATACGCATTAACTCAGCCACCGCAATGGTTGGATGCGTGTCATTCATATGAAAAACATTGTCCTCTGCAAAGCGTTGATAATGATTTTCTCCGCTACGCTCCCAAATACGAATGGCATCTTTTAGGCTGGCGGAGGCGAGGAAATATTGTTGGCGCAGACGCAATTCTTTACCATTTTCACTGCTGTCATTGGGATACAGCACCATAGAAATATGTTCAGCATTATTTTTTTGCTGTACTGCTTCGGTATAACTGCCTGCATTAAATTCTTGCAGATTGAATTCATCCGTCGTGGTGGCTTTCCACAGCCGCAAAGTATTAACAGTATGATTGCGATAACCCAGTATAGGCATATCAAAAGGCAAGGCTAAGACGTTTTCTGTATTGACCCAACGTCTGCGTGTGTGGCCTTGTGCATCTTGGTAGCTTTCTGTATAGCCGCCAAACTGTATGTGTTGTGCATACTCTGAGCGTTCAATTTCCCAAGGATTGCCATTGCGCAACCAAGGATCGGGATCTTCTACTTGATAGCCATTGTTGATGTGTTGGCGGAACATGCCATATTCATAGCGAATACCATAGCCAACCACAGGTAAGCGCAAGGTCGCGCAACTGTCCATAAAACAGGCTGCCAAACGTCCTAAGCCACCATTACCCAAGCCTGCGTCCGGCTCTTCTGATTCCAGCCTCTCCAAATCAATACAGTAGTTATACAAAGCTTCTTGGGTGGCATTTTCTATGCCCATATTCAGCAAGTTATTACTTAGTGAACGGCCAATCAAAAATTCCAAGGACATATAATAAGCACGGCGATGACCTGCGAGCAGATAGTCTTCACGAGTATTGCGCCAATCAACCATTAAACGATCACGCAAGGTATAAGCCAGTGCGTGATACAAATGCACCGGAGGGCAGCCCTGAAAACGTCCTAAATGGTAAGACAGGTAATGCTGAAAATCGTTACCAATGGCTTCTGAGCTATTATCTAAGGCTTCCAAATGCAATGGAATCAGCGGGTCGTGCTCGACCTCTTTTAAATACATGTAGGGTTCTCCTGTAATAATAGGGAGCTAAACTAGTGGACTAAGCCTGATAAAGTTCCAAATACTGCCGCGCACTTTCGTCCCAGCTAAAGTCAGCCTGCATGGCACGATTTTGTAATTGTTGCCACAAATTAGGTTGATTTGCATATAAATCCAGTACCCAGCGTAGCGTACCCAGCAACGCGTCTTTATGGGGCGTGTAAAACACAAAGCCATTAGCATTGTCTTGTTGAATATTGTCTTCAGTTGCATTAACAACGGTATCAGCCAAGCCACCGGTGTGATACACCACCGGCAAGCTTGCATAATTAAGGCTATACATTTGGTTTAAGCCACAAGGCTCAAAGCGTGAAGGCATCAAAAAAACATCACAACCTGCCTCCAGTAAATGCGCCAGTGACTCGTTATAACCGATATAAACCATGACCCGCCCAGGATAGTGAGTCGCCAGATGATTCAAGGCTTGCTCATAGTAATGGTTGCCACTACCAACCAGAACGAAGCTCGCATTACTGTCAGCCAGCAAGGTCGGAATGCTGTCAACAATCATGTCGACACCTTTTTGCTCGACTAGGCGGCTCACCATGCCCAATAAAGGGCGCTGTAACAAAGCCTCATCAATGGGTTCGACTTGTAGGAATTGCTCCAATAAAGCGCGTTTATTAGCAGCTTTACCGGATTTAAAATCACTCAAGCTGTAATTTTGCGGTAAATAGGGATCGCTGGCTGGATTCCAAACTTCGGTATCAATACCATTTAAAATGCCATGTAGCTTATAGCTACGGGAGCGCAATAAGCCATCCATGCCATAGCCAAATTCGGGAGTAGCTATTTCTTTGGCATAGGTAGGGCTAACGGTAGTCACAATATCCGCATAAGCAATACCTGCTTTAAGCATGGAAAAACTACCATAAAATTCCATGCCTTCCGCTGACCACCAATGCCAAGCTAGATGCAGGCTATTGAAAACTTCCTGAGAATAATAGCCGCCATAAGCTTGGTTATGAATGGTAAAGACGCTCTTAGGTCGCGGATAGACTGTTTCCAGTAGCGCAGGTATTAAACCAGTCTGCCAATCGTTGGCATGCACAACATCAGGTCGCCAACCCAAATGCAGTGCATCTGCGGCCAGTTGTGCGGCAGTGCGTGAAAATACTGTAAAGCGTTCAGCATTATCGCTCCAATCTTGTCCAAACCCATCCAAATACGGATTGCCCGGACGGTAGAACAACGCTGGGCAGCTAACAACCCACACCGGGCAAGGGTAGCGATGGTCTCGGGCTTCCAATAGGTCGACTGTATGCACACGCCCATGTGCACCTAATACCTGTAGTTGGCCAAGGTAATCCGTTTTAGGTAGCTTATGTAACACATCCTGATAACCGGGTAACAACAGGCGCACATCAACACCGCCATTGTGTAGTGCGTGGGGCAGGCCATAAGCGACATCGGCTAGCCCTCCGGTTTTAATTAAGGGATAGGCTTCACTGGCAGCAAATAATACTTTCATGCAGCTCAACTGTCCTGTCTGTCATGGGTTGTCAATGTTTTGGCTAAGGAACAACTGTCCATACCTACGAAAATCGTCAATGAACCGTTCGTTCCTGTATAGCTTATCAAGCTTGCCTGTCTGTATGCTTAGGCGGGTTTTCCGCGCCCTGAGTCTGACTAGCTTGTAAAAATACAGCCCCTAAGGGGGGCAAGGTCAGCTCAATAGACTGACTAAATCCCATCCAAGGGGTATCTTGAATCGCCAGTAAACCCGCATTGCCACAATTACTGCCACCGTAATAATGACTATCCGTATTGAGCACCTCTTGATAAGCCGTGTAACGTGGCACCCCAATACGATAGCCTGAGCGTGGTACGGGGGTAAAGTTTAATACGATGATTATTTCTTCACCCGGCGTTGCACTAGCACGCATGAGGCTGAGTACTGATTGTTGCGAGTCATTGCAATCAATCCAGCGAAAGCCGTGAGGTTCAAAGTCAAACTGGTGCATGGCAGGATAGTGGCGATATAAGCGATTAAGATCAGTAATCAGGCGCTTAATGGAATCATGGGCTGGGAAACTTAATAAGCCCCAGTCCAACTCAACTTTTTCGTCCCACTCTAACCACTGAGCAAATTCCCCCCCCATAAACAGCAATTTTTTGCCTGGATGCGCATATTGCCAAGCATAAAATAGCCGTAAATTGGCGAATTTCTGCCAATAATCTCCAGGCATTTTACCGAGCATACTGTTTTTCATGTGCACCACTTCATCATGCGATAAAGGCAACATGAAATTTTCTGTCCAAGCATACATTTGGCTGAAGGTCAGCTGATTATGATGGTATTTACGGTAAATAGGATCTTGGCTGATATAAGCCAAGTTATCATTCATCCAGCCCATATTCCACTTCATGGAAAAGCCCAAACCACCAATATCAACTGGCCGCGAGACAGCAGGCCAAGAGGTTGATTCTTCAGCAATGGTCAAGACACCTTTAAATTGCCCATGCACTACGGTGTTCATCTCACGCAGAAAAGCAATCGCTTCCAGATTTTCGCGGCCACCGTATTGATTAGCCACCCATTCGCCGTGTGAGCGGGAATAATCAAGGTAAAGCATGGAAGCAACAGCATCTACACGTAGCCCATCGATGTGGAACGCTTCAATCCAATATAGCGCATTGGCGAGTAGGAAATTTTTTACTTCATTGCGACCATAATCAAAAATCAGCGTACCCCAATCACGGTGTTCACCTTTGCGTGGATCGGAATATTCATACAAAGCTTCGCCGGTAAAGCGTGCCAGAGCCCAGTCATCCTTAGGAAAATGACCAGGAACCCAATCGAGCAACACGCCGATATGGTTCTGGTGACATTGATCAATAAAGAAGCGTAATTCGTCTGGTGAGCCAAAGCGGGCGGTGGGAGCATAATAACCCGATACTTGATACCCCCAAGACATATCCAACGGATGCTCGGAAACAGGTAGCAGCTCAATATGGGTATAACCTAACTCCTGTACATAAGGAATCAGAGAAGCAGCCAATTCCCGCCAGCTATAAAAATCACCGTTTGGATGTTTGCGCCAAGAGCCAGCATGTAATTCATAAATGCTAATAGGCTGGTGTTGCCAATCAAATTGTTCACGCTCAGTTAGCCATTGTTCATCCTGCCAAGCATAAGTAGCTTTTGCTGGAATACAGGAGTCGGTACGTGGTCGCAAAAACATTTGTTGTCCATAAGGATCCGCTTTGAGTACAACTTGGTCATGCGCACTGAGTATTTCATATTTATACGCTTCACCAGCGGATAGGCCGGGAACAAATAGCTCCCAAATGCCTGTTTCGCCCCGCGAACGCATAGGATAACGGCGGCCATCCCAATCATTGAAATTGCCGACTACGCTAACTCGCTTCACGCCCGGCGCCCAGACAGCAAATAAGCAGCCTGAAACACCCTCAATGTCTATGAGGTTTGCGCCCAATACTTTCCATGCTTGTAAATGCTTGCCTTCACCCAGTAAATGCAAGTCCAGTTCACCCAGTACTGGAGCAAAAGTATAAGGGGTGCGTGTTTGATACCACTGGTGGTCTTTTTTGGATTGCCAGTCTAGTAGTGGATGTGGATCACTGTTTTTGCTTTTGATCGTTAGCTTTAGCTCAAAGCAATCACTGCCTTCAAGGCGTTGAAACAGCTTATCTCCCAATTTTACCTGTTCAGCCGCAGGCATAAAGACACGCAGCAAAACACCTCTGTTTATTTTTTGCCAACCAAGGAAGTGGAATGGATCATGATGTGTGCCGGTTTGTAGGCGTTTTAAATCATGTTGCCAGTCAACACTGACCGTGTTTTTACGGGTCACCTGTTTGGTGGGAGTCGGTGATGATCTGTCAGGGGTTTCGTCGTTGCTCGTTACCATTGTTTCCATCCTCATTGAGGCGTCCATGCTGTGACAGCAAGGCACGCAAAGCCTGTATCCGGCTCGGTTTAATGTCTATCCAGTCAAAGCGCCATAGCCAATTGTTGTTAATCGTACCTGGCGTATTCATGCGCGCTTCGCTACCCAAGCCCAGTATATCCTGAAAAGGCATTATCGCCAGTCTGGCAGCACTGGCACAAACCGTTTCCAAGAAATGTTCTAGCAAGGCAGTATGATCCTGAACATGCTCCAATCCCAGCATTTGCCGCACCCTGTGTTGCGCTTCAGCCTGTAAATGCTGAAACCAACCTAATAGGGTATCGTTATCGTGAGTACCTGTGTAATAAACCGTATTTTCTCTTACATTATGCGGTTTGTGTGGATTATCTTCAAAATAATCAAATGCAAATTGTAAAACGGACATTCCAGGTAAGCCATATTGGTCACGCAAAGCAATCACTTCGGGGGTAATAATACCCAAATCTTCAGCCACTAGTGGTAATACGCCCATTTCGCTTTGTACACAGGCTAATAATTCACTACCAGGCGTTTTTTCCCAATGGCCTTCAAGCGCTGTTTCACAACGGGCATCTATCATCCAGGCGGTTTCCAAGCCTCGGAAATGGTCAATACGCACCAAGTCAAAGAACTCAAAATGATAGCGCAAACGCTCCCGCCACCATTTAAAATTATCAGCACGCATTGTCTCCCAGTGGTAATGAGGATTGCCCCAACGTTGGCCAGTTTCCGAAAAATAATCGGGTGGTACGCCGGTGACAAACTCCGGCATACCATCGTCACGCAATAAAAACAACTCAGGATGTGCCCAGACATCGGCGCTATCTTGTGCCACAAAAATGGGCATATCACCAAATAAACGAATACCGTACTGTTTGGCGACTTGGCGAATAGCCTGCCACTGTTGCCACAGGCGGAATTGTTGTTGCACATGAATTTGCAAGGTTGTAGCCATCCGCTGCCGAAAATGCACTAAATACGCTGGATCACGCTGACGATAAGGCTCAGGCCAATCCATCCATTCTTGGCCATTGAAATGCTTTTTCAACTCCAAAAACAGCGCAAAATCATCGACCCAGCCATGATTGGCAGCATACCATTGACTGAAGCTCTCCCAGTCAGTATCGCTTGGTTTGAGCAATTCATCCGTCGTTGGTGGAAACAGTTTAGGGTAAATCGCAAAGGCGGAAGCGCACTGGTAGGGAGAACGGCCAATAAGCGGATACCCAAGTGGCAACATTTGCCAGACACCGATGCCTACTTCATGTAATAAATCCAGCCAGCGGTAGACATCCTGTCCTAATACGCTAGACGGTAGGGATGTTGGGTGTAGCAATATACCTGCTGTACGAAGGCCGGGGGGAAGTGCTACGTCCATCAGGTATTCCTGCGCATAGTGCCGGCGTTTTCAGCCTGACCACCGCCTTTGGAAAGGGGGATATCCAAATAGGCAGGTTTTTCCAAACCTAATAGACTGTAAAGTTTGGTGAGTTGTAGGCGGTACAGTTTTTCAAAGTCACTGACACTATCCGATGAGTTATAGTCGCCAAACCACCAGAACCAATCAGAACCTTCACACACACCTAACTGATGGCTCGCTTGCTCTTGCTGTTCGGCGCTGAGTTGACCGGAAGCTATGACCTCATCGTAAGCTTGTTTGGCTTTTGCTAAATAGTCCCAACCTCGATTTTTATCCTCAGACCCTATCCAAGTGGAAAATGAACCATATACCCAACTACCCGCGCATAGTTTGGGCAAGTCGTGCGAGGGTAAGGTTTCTGCAACTTCGCTAAAATGGGTCATTTTAAAACTATCGGAATGGCTGAGCGCGTTATATAAAGCCTCCAGAAAATGCCAAGCATTATGGGGATAATATTCCCAAGCATTTTCGCCATCAAGAATAATACTCACCACTTGTTGTCCGGCATTGTCACCGAGGAAAATAGCAATGTTTTCTAAATGTTGGCAAAAATCAGCGACTGCATCATATGAATGCCAAGTGCTGTATTTAAAGCCAATCAGATCCGATAAGCCATCATCACGGAAAAAGGTGCGTGTTGTTTGCCCTGCTTGGCGATAAGGCATAAACAGACTGCGTTTATTATCTACATCTTCACCCTTATAACCAGATAGATACATGCTATTGCGCCACACACCTTCGCCGGAAGCGTTCCAGCGTATGCCCATTTCATCTAATAAGCGCACAGCACTTTCACTAACCCCGCCTTCGGATAGCCAAACGCCTTGAGGCTTACGTCCAAAATATTTTTCAAACAAGGCCAAGCCTTTTTCCATATGCCAGCGTGCGCGATCTTCGCCTTGGGGATAAGTTTCCGCCTGTGGTGCGGGTGCATCTGGCAATGAGCAACGCATATTATTGAAGTCTTGTAATAGCGGTATAATCGGGTGCATATACGGCGTCATGGAAAGCTCAATCTGACCTCGCTCAGCTAGGGCGCGGTAGCGTGGAATAACCTGCGTAATGCAACGGTGCATAATATGTAAGAGGCTCAGGCGCTTATCTGCATCAAATAGCTCAGTTTGTTTAAATAAAGCTTTCACTTCGGCTTGCGTACGTAAAGATTCTCCCAGCCAAACCAAGTGATACCAAGTCAGTAAATCCAGAAAATACTGATCACTCAGATAAGCCATTGGGTATTTGAATTGTTTGCCACTGACACCTGCATGGTCATTGTCCGTTGCACCTACCATACTCAATAAGCGTTGAAATACTGGGTAGGGATGAATCATGGTAGGTGCGTGACAACGCTGGCATTCCCGTAACAAACGGCAGCGTCCATCTCTGTCCGATGGAATAGCTTCAACACCTGCCAATAGATTCAATAGCCGATCCTGCATGGGAGTACCCTGTTTTAGGTAGTTACCTAGCTGTTGGCCGTAGTCATCCAGTTGCTCCAGCAAGATGGGGGAAAAGTTAACCACTACTTTCATATCAGGATGTTGCTCTAAGTGAGCAGCCATATCACTGTAATCTTTAAGGGCATGTAGGTAAACCCAAGGCAGGCGGTAATCTCCGTCTAAACCATCTCTATACCAAGGCTGGTGCATGTGCCAACATAACACTATATTTAATTTATCAGGTCTCATGCGTTTCTTTATTCCTTTGCTCACTTTTGGCAAGATTACATTGTCTTTGGTCAAGGTGCGATTCTCTACATTGATAGCAAAAAAGACGGGATGCTTTACCCGTTAAGGCAAGTCAGTTTGGTTTTATGTGCCACAGTCGCTAGGCTTGCGTACAATACAAGCGCGCGCACGCCCTGCAATGTTAAACATCACTTTAGAATGCAGCTTTCCCGTTTTTGCATCGGTCACTTTGAGGCTAAAGAACTGCCGTTTGGACAACCTGCCGTCTGGACGGTAGGTAATTTGTTGTTTGGTTGCCTTGCGATTAGATTTTATCCGTAGACCGCTTGGATTCATTTGCGAGACATATAATATTTCAGTCGGATGAGTATCTGCAACCGAAGAAATGGTTTGTTTCAGAGGAGGTGGTGATAGCAGCACATTGGGAGCAGTACTATCATCCGTATGTATAATCCAGCCATTGGAGTAATCTTTTGCATTAGGGTCGCAAGCTGTCTTGCTGCTATTGCTGGCACACAAGGTAACATTCGTGCCACGCTTTGCAGCCTCACTACGCGCAAGATAGAAGCTAATAGCTAGTTCATTGGTCAAAGCAGTAATACGATTTTGTTCTATCATAGCTTGATAAGCAGGAATAGCAATAGACGCCAGCAAACCTGATACTGTCAAGCTTGTTAACATTTCTAATAATGTCACGCCAACTTGCTTGTTGTTACTTTGCAGATCGTGTTTTATGCGCCGTTGTATTGAACTTGACATGCAATAACAAGCTTTTCTTTAGCAATGACCATCTCGGGCAGTAATACATAAATGAATGCGGCCACTTTGCTCAAAACGTATGCTGGCTGCCAAGGACTGACTTTGGCTATGTATAATCGTCAGTTTGGGATTTTTTCTATTACGTAGGCTGCTCATACCGTTGGGGTAATAACGAAAAGCTTGATTGGCATCAGGAACACCAGCGGCATTATCATCATCGACCATAGTAATTTTGAATTGAGCGCTGTCGTTGTTATAAACAAACAGTACTGACTCAGTATCATCTAATGCATTAGTTACTCCGTCACCATTAGTATCTGCGACGGGGGTTGAATCAAGCACACCATTATCATTATGGTCACTGAAGATAATCCAACCATTGCTATAGTCCGTTCCACAACTGTTTTGGTCACTGCCTACCGGGCAAAATGTAGTGCGGTAGCCTGTTTTGGCGGCATCGCTGCGCGCTAGATACAGGCTGTTTTGTAATTGGGTAGCCACGCTTTCAGTACGATTGTTTTGTAGCATCTTTTGTACATTTGGCGCGGCGAAAGCTGCGAGAAGCGCCATGACAGCCACTGTGGTCATGACTTCCACAAGACTGACGCCAAACTGTTTGCCTGATTTCATAAAACACCCTAGGAATTTTTATTATGCGGCTCATTATACAAAACCAGTGTACGGTTAGGGGGACGTTAGGATGAGTGGTATAGCTTATTGAGCCTTGTATAAGTCTTGTTCTATACGCATAAAATGTAGCGGTATATCAAGTGGGTGTGCTAATCATGTGCAACGCAAGTAGTAAATGAATAGCAGAACAATGAGCACAGGCAAAAAGCTAGGTAAGCCAATCCACCATTGATTGATTGGCGCAGGTTTGTTGACCCACCAGAGACCTAAATGATTCCAGATAGACCGTGGTATCGGTACATTGTAAGGTGTCTGAAACAGCGTTGCGGCTAAATCAAAGTTTTTATATTGACGTTCTGTTTGGTAAGTTTGTTGGCTAATGCCATGTCCTAAAAATACAGTACCATTTCCAGGCCACCATAGGCGATAGTAGTGAAACTGCACACGATCACCTTGCACGGTTTCCTGATCGGGTCGTGATTTAGATGCGTTGAAAACTCTATTGTTGTACACTTTCAAATTTTACACTTAATTGAGGTTTTCTAATGGCCAGCGTACTCGTCAGTTGT
>PDPH01000030.1 GCA_002747435.1 Pseudomonadota bacterium | reverse complement strand
GCTCCAACGAGCGCCACTAAAATTACAGCGCGCTAAACGTTGTGAACGGAATTGATACACCGCCTTGGCTGCATAAGTGCCACAGGCATCCCGTGTGGGCGGGACATAAATATCAGCCTGTGAGTAGGTAAAAGCTGTCAGTAACAGCCCGGCTGTGAGTAAAGTGGTCAAAGAGAGGGTGGGTTTATGTTTTTGAGTGGCAATGAACATTTTATTCTCCTGGGATTCTATCGTTTCTAATCATTCAGCCATTTCCAATGGCCTTATAACTACAGACGAACAACAGGCAAATTCTTTACGGGGGGTAGTGAATTTTTTTTGGAAAAATACGGTTGTGAAGACTGGTGTACGATAAATAACCGATAAATCAATAAACTATGAAAGCAATGATTGAAGTCATACGTGAAAATCTATCGCCAGCAGAAGTAATGGCTATCCGGGAAGCGGAGCGTGCTAAAGGGCACTTAGTGAATATTAATTAGTGAATATTAATCGGCTTGATGCTGAATTAGTTTGAGATTGAGATTATTCACCCTGACAAGGTGATTAATGTAACACCCAACATGCGTAAAACAACAAGTTAAGCCTCTCTTTTAAAAGAGAGGCTTGATAGATTCGTCTATTGCCACCGTTGCAGTAGCATTACTTTCTCTTTTTGGGGGCGTACAAATCGGTAATCGTACCTTCAAACAGCTCTGCTGACATGGCGACTGTCTCGGATAAGGTAGGGTGTGGATGTACCGTCAGGCCAATATCGGCTGCATTTGCGCCCATCTCGATAGCTAGCGCGACTTCTGCTATCAAATCACCGGCATTTGTACCAACAATTCCAGCACCAATTACCCGCTCATTGCTTTCATCGAAAATCAGTTTAGTCATACCTTCATCGCGCCCTAGTGATAACGCACGACCACTGGCCGCCCAAGGGAAGACGCCTTTGCCATATTGAATCCCTTTGGCTTTGGCTTCTTCTTCGGTGAGGCCAAGCCAAGCAATTTCCGGGTCGGTATAAGCTACCGAAGGAATGACACGAGCATCAAAGTGGCTAGGTAAACCCGCTGCCGCTTCAGCAGCCGTCTTGCCTTCATGTACTGCTTTATGTGCCAACATCGGCTGGCCGATAATGTCACCAATAGCAAAAATATGAGGCTGGGTGGTACGCATTTGTGTATCCACAACTTGTACAAAACCACGTTGATCGACTGCAATACCTGCTTTGTCAGCCGCAATGCGTTGTCCATTCGGTGTACGTCCAACCGCCACCAAAATTTTGTCATAGATTTGTGGTTCGGCAGGCGCGTTTTTACCTTCAAAGCTCACTTTCATGCCCTTGCTGGTAGCTTCGACTTGCGTTACGCGGGTTTCTAGCCAGATAGCTTCATAGCGTTTTTTAATGCGATTCAGATAAGGTCTGACCACATCCTTATCCGCACCCGCAATAATAGTGCTTAGCATTTCAACGACAGTGATTTTAGAACCCAGTGCTGCATAAACGGTTGCCATTTCCAAACCAATAATACCGCCACCAATGACCAGCAAGCGTTTCGGAATATCTTGTAACGCTAAAGCACCGCTTGAATCAATAACGCGCGGATCATCTGGGATAAAGGGCAGTTTGACAGCTTCAGAACCGGCTGCAATGATTGCTTTCTCGAAGCGAATGATTGTTTGCTTGTCATCCTCAGCAGTGACTGCAAGATGGTAAGGATCAAGGAATTGCCCCACACCTTGTAGTACTTGCACTTTGCGTTGCTTAGCAAGACCGGCCAAACCTCCAGTCAAGCGCCCGACAATTTTTTCTTTCCAGGTACGCAGTTTATCAAGATCGACCTTGGGTTTTTTGAATTCAATGCCGAATTCGCTGGCTTCTTGTGATTCATCCATGACTTTGGCGGCATGTAATAAGGCTTTGGATGGAATACAGCCAACATTGAGGCAGACGCCGCCTAGTGTATTCCAGCGTTCTACCAAGACTGTTGACATGCCGAGATCAGCCGCACGGAAGGCAGCGGTATAGCCGCCTGGGCCAGCGCCAAGCACCAGCATTTGACAAGTAATATCTGCCTTGCCGGAATAGCTGCCTGCTGCTGATGCTGTTGTAGCGGAGGCGGGTGCTGGTGATGTGGGGGGTACATCTTGTTTGGTTGGGTTAGTTGCTTTAGCTGTTTCCGTTGCGTTGCTATTGACTGCTGCACCTTCGACTTCCATTAAGCAAATGACAGTGCCTTCGGAAGCTTTGCTACCTACGGCAAGTTTGAGCTCTTTGACTGTTCCAGCATGGCTGGATGGAATGTCCATAGAGGCCTTATCGGATTCCAGTGTAATCAGCGGATCATCGACGGCCACCGTGTCGCCTGCTTTAACCAATACTTCAATGACATCTACCTCAGAAAAATCCCCTATATCCGGGATTTTAATTTCAATGACTTGACTCATAGTGATTTCCTCCAGGATTAGAGCAGCAGATTGCGTACGTCAGATAGAACAAAGGCTAAATAGCTAACAAAGCGGGCAGCATAAGCACCATCAATGACGCGATGATCGTAAGAGACTGCCAAGGGCTGCATAAGGCGCTCAACAATGTCACCCTCAACACGTTTGAGGCGTTCTTGTGCTCGTGTTAGTCCTAAGATACCGACTTCAGGTGCATTGACAATCGGAGTGAAGTTTGTGCCGCCAATTCCACCTAAGCTAGAGATGGAGAAGCAACCGCCTTGCAAGTCGGCTGATTTGAGTTTGCCTTCCCGTGCCTTTTTGGACACTTCGCCTAGCTCACGCGCCAGTTCCAATAAACCTTTGCGATCCACATCACGAATCACGGGTACAAGCAAACCGTCCGCTGTATCGACCGCGATACCTATATGGTAAAACTTGCGTTCAATTAGGTTTTCGCCATCATCAGCAAGTGCCGAGTTAAATTTTGGATAGGCTTTTAAGGCTGCAACGACGGCTTTCATCATGAAAACAAGTGGTGTTAGGTTAAAGCCCATTTCTTTAGCTTTGGCTTTCATGCCACTGCGATAAGCTTCCAGCTCGGTAATGTCCGCTTCATCAAAGTGGGTGACTTGTGGCACATTTAGCCATGCTTTGTGCAAGTGTTTGGCGGATAGTTTGCCAATGCGTGTCATTGGTACGCATTCTGTTTCACCAAACTTACTCCAGTCGGGCTGAGTAATGAGCGGAATACCCATTTCATTTGCTGGGCTGGATGGAGTGGTTGTGGTACTGCTTGCCTTGGACAGAGCAGAGGTGTTAGACG
The DNA here is from genome assembly GCA_002747435.1 of Pseudomonadota bacterium. GTDB lineage: Bacteria > Pseudomonadota > Gammaproteobacteria > Thiotrichales > Thiotrichaceae > Thiolinea. Next base: position 6,634 of record PDPH01000030.1, on the reverse strand, counting down.
GTGCAGCGGCGGCTGCGATCGCCTGTCCTCCTGTGTTATGGTAATTGCGCACATCCTGCTCAGTAATACGTCCATAACGGCCAGTACCGGCTACTTTGCTTAAATTAACGCCTAGCTCACGGGCAATACGCCGCACCGATGGGCTGGCATGAGCACGGCGAAACGATTCGGCTTCTTCGCGGCTAGAGGCTGCGGGCACGCGGGAAGGTGCACGAGTAAGGCTGCTTTGCTCAGTGGCGGGTGTTGTGCTGCTGGGTTTGTTAGCACCTGCTACTTGCATGAGTAAAATCAGGCTGCCTTTGGAGACTTTGTCACCGACTGCAACACTGATTTGCTGAACCACACCCGCACGAGGGGAGGGAATATCCATGGAGGCTTTGTCAGACTCCAGCGTAATCAAGGAGTCATCCACCTTAACTTGGTCACCTTCATGTACTAATACTTCGATGACATCGACCTCTTTAAAGTCGCCTATGTCAGGTACATGAATTTCTTCTAGGCCACCACCGCCATAGCCACTGCCGCCCGCACTAGGCGCGGCTACCGAGGTTGCGCCTGACGATGTTTTGGGGCGTGCAATATCTGCGGCGACATTAACACTGGTTTCGCCCGAATCTTCCAATAGCAAAATCACACTGCCTTTGGATACTTTGTCGCCTACTTTAATCAAAACTTCCTTAACCGTGCCACCTTGTGGCGCAGGAATATCCATAGAAGCTTTGTCAGATTCTAGGGTAATCATAGCATCATCAATGTTGAGGGTATCACCCACACTGACCAATACTTCAATGACATCGACCTCTTTAAAGTCGCCAATGTCTGGAACACGAATTTCTTTACTCATAATACGTCTATCCTATTCATCCATCCTGTTACATAAGGACAGATGTTTGAATTTGGGTTTACTTTCGCTTTTGCATCCTCACCCTTATCCCTGATAAGGAAAAGAGAGCGGGGTGAGCGTATGCGCCATCATTTGCGTCATCATTTATGAATACAAAGGGTTCGGTTTTTCGGGGTCAATGCCATATTTCTGCATGGCTTCCAGCACCGTGTTGACCGTAATACGGTCTTTAGCTTTGCTGTTCTTTTGTTGATCGGCCAAACCTTTCAATGCAGTGACTGTGATGTAATGGCGGTCCACTTCAAAAAAAGCGCGTAGTGCAACACGGCTATCCGAACGACCAAAGCCATCTGTACCAAGTGTGTAGTAGTTGCCCGGAACATAAGCACGAATTTGTTCAGGGAAAGTACGCATATAGTCGGTTGAGGCAACAATAGGACCTTCGCCGTCTGCTAGGCACTGTGCTACCCAAGACTGACGTGGTTCTTGATCAGGGTGTAATATATTCCAGCGTTCGCAGTCAGCGCCGTCGCGTGCTAGTTCATTAAAGCTGGTAGCCGACCAGACGTCTGCGCTGACCCCCCAGTCTTTTTCCAATAACTCAGCCGCTGCCAATACTTCACGCAAGATAGCACCACAGCCTAGTAATTGGGCTTGATGCTTGGCTTTATTATGGCTGCTTTGAATTTTGTGCAGACCTTTAATAATGCTTTCTTCAGCGCCTTCTGGTAGCTCTGGCATGCTGTAGTTTTCATTCAATGTGGTTATATAGTAAAAGACATTTTCGCCCCGTTCATACATGCGCTTCATACCATCATGAAAGATCACGGCCACTTCATAAGCAAAGCTTGGATCATAAGCTTTGCAGTTTGGAATAAAGCTTGCGAATAACTGACTGTGGCCATCTTGATGTTGCAAACCTTCACCATTGAGTGTAGTGCGCCCGGATGTGCCACCAATAAGGAAGCCGCGTGCTAGCATATCGCCTGCCGCCCAAGCCAAGTCGCCAATACGCTGGAAGCCAAACATGGAGTAGAAGATATAGACTGGAATCATCATCCTATGATTATTTGCGTAAGAAGTTGCGGCGGCAATCCAAGAGGACATTGCACCTGCTTCATTAATCCCTTCTTGCAATAATTGGCCTTTTTGTGATTCCTTATAAGGCATGATTTGATCAGCATCCATTGGCTCATATTTTTGACCTTCGGGTGCGTAAATTCCTACTTGACGAAACATACCTTCCATACCAAAAGTACGTGACTCATCCGGTACAATCGGCACTAGGCGAGGACCTAATTGCTTATGACGCGCCACAGCTACCATGACACGAACCATTGACATGGTGGTTGACATGGTACGGTCGCCAGTGTCTTTTAATAAAGGCTCTAACAAGTCGTGTAAGCTTGGAATTTCCAGTGTTTCAAAACCATGTGGGCGGTTAGGCAGATAACCACCGAGTGCTTGGCGATGCTCGTGCAGGTATTGCATTTCGGGAGAGTCAGCCGCAGGCTTATAGAACTCGGCCTTTGCAACTTGTTCATCCGTGACTGGAATAGCGAAGCGGTCACGTAGCTTGGCTAATTGATCAGAGCTAAGCTTCTTCTGCTGGTGGCTGATATTCATGCCTTCGCCTGCTTCGCCCATACCATAACCTTTGACGGTGTGCATCAGAATAATGGTGGGGCGATCTTCACTATGAATGGCTTCTTGATAGGCTGCGTAGATTTTTTCCTGATCATGTCCGCCACGCATTAAGCCATAATAAATTTCATCATCACTCATGTGAGCGACGAGTTGTTTTAGCTCAGGGTAACGGCCAAAGAATTTTTCGCGCACATAAGCGCCACCTTTATTTTTGAAGTTCTGGTATTCGCCGTCGACAAATTCCAGCATCGCTTTTTGCAGGAGTTTGCCATATTGCGGGTTATTGAGCAGTGGATCCCAACCTGAACCCCATAATACTTTGATAACTTTCCAACCAGCGCCTCGGAAATTACCTTCCAGCTCCTGAACAATTTTACCATTACCACGCACTGGACCGTCTAATCTTTGCAGGTTACAGTTGACAACAAATACTAGATTATCCAATTTTTCACGGGAGGCTAGCGAGATTGCCCCTTGCGATTCTGGCTCATCCATTTCACCATCGCCAAGGAAAGCCCAAACTTTACGATCTTGTGCGCTTTGTTCTGCTTTGGGTGCTAAACCACGGTGTTGCAAGTACTTCAGGAAGCGTGCCTGATAAATTGCTATTATCGGCCCGAGTCCCATCGAAACGGTCGAGAACTGCCAAAAATGCGGCATTAAATAAGGGTGAGGGTAGGATGAAATACCTTTGCCAGTACTTTCCAGACGGAAATTATCGAGTTGTGCTTCTGTTAAGCGACCTTCTAAAAAAGCGCGTGCGTAAATACCCGGAGCTACATGGCCTTGTACAAATAGCATGTCACTGCCACTGGGGTGATCGAAACCTTTCCAGAAATGATTAAAGCCAACTTCATACATAATGGCAGAAGATTGGAAGGAAGCAATATGTCCCCCCGGTTCAGCAGGTTTACGATTAGCGCGCACAACCATTGCCGTTGCATTCCAGCGCAGGGCTCTTAATATGTGGCGTTCTAGTTCCAGATTGCCCGGGTAGGGCATTTGCTTTTGCTGTTCAACAGAAATGGTATTGATATAAGGTGTATGCGTATCGGGTGGTTCAACACCTGCTTCATAAGCGGTGTCAATCGTTTTTTCCAGTAGATAACGGGCGCGTTCAGCCCCTGCCCGCGCGACCACCACATCAATGGCTTCCTGCCATTCTCCGGTTTCTTGCGGGTCTAAATCATTATAAAGCTCATGGCTCATGTGGAACTCCTCCTCAGGCGTTTGATTTCAGGGCAGTGCTCATACCGAACTGCCCAAGCAAAGATGGAGGTGGGCTTTACCTCCGTGTTTCTTTTGTTATGTTTTTGGCTCGAATGGGATAGTGGTAATGAAATGACCTATTCCATTAGTTTGAGGATGGTACACACTTCGTAATTTAAATACCAGCTAAATACATATTTTAGTTGATTTTTGAATGTTGAAAAATAAAAAGTAGAAAATTCATTGTGATAGAAGTGTTAAATGATTTTTAGCAAGTTCCGCCCGTAAATTGAAATGAGAATCATGACGTTTTGAAGTTAACTAAAATACTTGGTTATTAACAAGTTTGCTGATTTTTTATTTTTATTATCAATTACTTGAATGCAGTGCGCTTGAGCAATGATAAGTTTAGTGAGCTGGACGAAGGTTGTGTCGCTTATGTAATAGCCAGTAGCAAATACTCCGTATTTTTAGTGATAAGCTAATTATTAGTTAGATATAAAATTTTTAGATGAGCGATTTCCATAAATTTCTTATGGTAAACAAGAAACAAGCCGCTGTTAGTTTTTTAGATTGGTGACAGTTACAGTAAAATGCTTTTGTTTAGATGAAAGCAACTGCTAGCGCGGAACTCATTTGCAATGAAGGCTTGACTACGCAGTATAATTCTGTATATTTTTTGCTCTTGCGCTTAATGGTTTAACAAATCATAACCTTTTTAGAACGCTTCGAGGCTATGTTGTAATCTTGCATTTTATAGGTTTCTTTCTATAATTGAAAAAATAAATTATAATTCAGCCAGAGATTCTACTTTGATTGTAGTAAGAATCCAAATTAAGGTTAATCATTAATGTAAACTCATGTAAGGTCTAAAGAATGGCAAATATAAATCTTGAAGAACTGTCTTTTGAAGAGTTAGAGAGGCTCAAAGGTGGTATCAATCGTACTATTGAGCAAAAAAAGCAATTGGAATTAATCCAGTTGCGTGACAAGATTGATGAGCTGATTGATGCTTCTCCTTTTTCACTAGACGAAGTGCTAGATGCACGCAAAATGAGAAAGCCAGTGGCAGTCAAATATAAAAGTCCTGATGATCCTAGTCTAACTTGGACGGGGCGTGGTCGTCGTCCACGTTGGGTCGATGATTATGTCACAGCGGGGGGGGAACTAGAGGACTTAGAGGTTTAATACGGGTTCGTTTGTGCCAAATCTCAAATCACTAAAGCGGGTAGTTGATCCGCTTTGGTGAGATTGATTGCTTTTAATATAAGTTAAAATACCTAGCAAAAAAGCACTCTTTTATTCAGTGCACTTGAGTAGCTATAGATCCGTGTTGGCTATGAGGTGTTGTCTTTTTGCCGCCACTCTAAACTGAATATCGATCGGTTTACTCAGCTTTTTTCTTGTATAGCATACCCAACTGATGCCCGTGTGACTGGCGTATAAGCCTTTTATCTGTTTATCTACTGTTAAAGTTATAAGCAAGTCCGTCTTGTTATTATGGCCTGTACCAGCTTGACAAGTAAAAGCGTAATATTCGCTCAAGTTCATTAAATTGCACGCTTTAAATCACGCTTGGAGTTTAGCCTTTTGTCTGGGGTAATAGCTTAGTAACAAAGTGCTCAGCTACCTTGCCAAACGTTAAGTTAAGTCGGAATCTGGGGATTTCTGCACTGCACTACAACGGGATTTTGCGTTAGGATGCAGGCATTGTGAGACAAGGATTTAATCATGCTACTGATTCCTGCTATCGACCTTAAAGATGGTCAATGTGTGCGTCTGCGCCAAGGGCGTATGGAAGATTCTACTGTGTTTTCCTCGAATCCTGTGGATATGGCGGAGCGCTGGGTGAAGGCTGGGGCGCGTCGTTTGCATCTAGTGGATTTAAATGGTGCGTTTGAGGGTAAGCCAATCAATGGTGAGGTGGTGCGTTCGGTGGCTGCCCAGTTTCCTAATGTGCCGGTGCAAATTGGCGGAGGTATTCGTGATGCTGCTACGGTTGCGGCTTATTTAGAAGCTGGCGTGCAGTACTGCATTATCGGTACCCAAGCGGTGCAGAAACCTGCTTTTGTACTTGAGCTGTGCCAGCAGTTTTGCGGCCATATTATTGTCGGTATTGATGCCAAAAATGGCATGGTAGCGACCGATGGCTGGGCTGAAGTGTCTGCGGTATCGGCTATTGATTTGGCCAAGCAATTTGAACAGGCTGGTGTCAGTGCCATTGTTTATACTGATATTGCTCGTGATGGCATGATGCAAGGGGTTAATGTAGAGGAAACTGCCCGTTTGGCAGAGCATATGAGTATTCCTGTGATTGCTTCAGGGGGAGTAACTAATATGGCGGATATTAGCGCTTTGTTGGCAGAGCAGAGCAAAGGCATTATGGGAGCGATTTTGGGTCGATCTATTTATGAAGGCACGATTGATTTGGCGGAAGCACAGCGCTATGTAGACATGGAGTGTTATTAATATGGGCTTGGCGAAGCGAATTATTCCTTGTCTGGATGTTGATAATGGCCGCGTGGTAAAAGGGGTTAACTTTGTTGACATTCGTGATGCGGGCGATCCGGTAGAAATTGCAGCGCGCTACAATCATGAAGGCGCAGATGAAATCACTTTTTTGGATATTACGGCTAGCTCAGATAACCGTGAAACTATTGTGCATGTCGTAGAGGCTGTCGCTTCGCAGGTATTTATTCCACTGACAGTGGGTGGTGGCATCCGTACATTGGAGGATATTCGTCGCATGCTGAATGCGGGTGCGGACAAGGTTTCGATTAATACGGCTGCTGTTTTTCGTCCTGACTTAGTGAAAGAAGTGAGCGGGTATTTTGGCGCACAGTGTATTGTGGTAGCGATTGATGCTAAGCGCGTTAGTGAGGTGGGCGAGCCTAGTCGCTGGGAAATCTTTACGCATGGCGGTCGCAAGCCCAC
>PDPH01000015.1 GCA_002747435.1 Pseudomonadota bacterium | reverse complement strand
AGCCTACCATATTTTTTTTGAATGTATTCCGATACGGTTATCCAGTTTTTCTCATTCCCGACATCAAGATGAAGATACATTGCTTCTTGGTTGATCCCGCTCGCAACCTTTTCTCCCAACGCATCATTGATATCTGAAACGATTACTATTGCACCTTCTTTGGCGAACAGTTCGGCTACTGCTTGACCAATCCCTCTGGCAGCCCCTGTCATTAATGCGATTTTATCTTTAAGTCTCAGCATGTTATTTCCCCTTATGTGTATAACGCAGCCATAAACGGCGCGAGCATGCGAGCGTCCGGCGACCGTAGGGAGTGAATTTGATGACCTTGTTAAATGATTTACTCGGGTGCATGACACACTGCTTCAACATTATTACCGTCAGGGTCTATTAGGAATGCCCCATAATAATGCTCATGATACATTGGACGAAGCCCAGGAGCGCCATTATCCGTGCCGCCATTCTGAATGCCTGCTTCGTGAAACCTATTTACTAATTCTCGTGAGTCTGCTGAAAATGCAGTATGTCTTGGTGTGTAAGCATCCTTGCTTTCAATAATCCAAAATACCGGCTTTCCTTCAGAACCAAACGCACACATACGTTGTGTTGGGAAATCCTGATTCCACTCTGCAACAAACTCCATTTGAATTGAGTAACCTAACGGTTTAAAGACAGATTCGTAGAATGTTTTTGTGGCTACATAGTCCGTAGCGTAGGTGCTTAGATGATCTATCATAATTTCTCCTTGTTGTTTAACGCAGAGTTCACCTGCGAATAAAATGAGTCCGGTGAAACGACTGGTGTACGCCCAGCATGGGCATGAACTAATGAGGTGAAAGTCCCCTTTTGGAAGACCACCGCCAGAATCCCGTGTTGGTAGTATGGCGTTAACAACGAGCAGATGGCAACTGCAAAACCGCGAGGTTTTGTGGGAAGGAAGCCCAATGCAAAACGGCGGACTGACGAACAGAAACATCATACAAGGCGTAGGCTGAAGGCGAGCTGGCACAAGACAGCGAAGCCATGTGGTTTAACGGACACCGTAAATGATGCAGCGGTGCAGTGACAGTTCATGCGCTTATCTGGGGAGCTCTGCTTAACGAGCGATTGTCGTGAACCCGTTATGGCGCGGGAATAGAATACGAAGACGGATCAGAATGTGCTACTGGAAACAGTGGGGCAGACTGCGTACCAAAATACGCAAGCTGATCAGTCTTGGCTTGCCGATCAAGAACGCTGTCGCTTATGGGCGCTCCAGCAAAGGCTGGTGGCGTAGTTCAAAGTCGCATGGGATTAATGCAGCATTGGGATTGAAGTACCTGAAACAACAAGGCTTGTTCTCGCTCAGAGACGGTTGGATTGTTTGTCATTATGGTTGATGAACCGCCCTTGTGCAGAGCCGCATACAGGGTGGTGTGGGAGCCTAGAGGTTAGAGATCTCCAGCTACCCGATTAGCTTTTAAGGGTTCTCTGTTTTACTTTCTTCATACAGCCTCATTTGTTCATCGATATAATCTTGGTCAATCTCATTACATCGCCCCAACTGAATGATAAGAAATTCTCTAATAAAACCATATACTCTAAGAACCATAAAACTTGATAGAGCAAAGAAAAACCAGACTAAAATACTACCTATAGTTCCATCAAGATATGCCCCGAACCATAGCCCACCTATGAAAATTGCATATAATATTAAGCCAGAAAATATATAACTAACCATTATTATTTTTCTCCATATATTTTAACAAAGCGTTTGCTTTTGTTGTCGCGACTACTGAATCCACAACCTTATGGTTTCTGTTATCCAAAAGACAGAAGCTGTGGGTGTATTTCCTGATAAGTAATCTATTTCCGAATATCCCGAGTAGTAGCACAAAAAAAGGAGGTGCAGAATCAATAAACTTTACATAATATTTCAGAAACCCGATGTTAGCAGTTATTTCAACAACATATAGGTGGACAAAGATTCCTCCAAATATTATTAGTAAAGTAAAAATTGCTTCCCACAATCTGCTAAAAAACAACCAAAATATGTGAAAGAAAAAGGCAACCCAAGAAAAACCATCCTTGACGACAACAGTGTTATTATCTGATTCTCTAACTAAAACGGTGTAGGTCTTGTTAAAGATGCTATATTTGTCAGTTTCTTCAAGATTTTGATTCGCTTTTTTCACTGAAGATATGGTTATAAATGCAGCAATTAATGTGGCCAGCGAGGTCATTATTCCCGCAAGTAGCGTATTGTCCATTTCCATTATAAACCCTTTATTTTTTCCACCTGTACCCTAACTTAAATAATTCAGTTGAGATTGTCTCTTTAATAAACTTATATGTCTTTCTGTTTTCCAAAGGAACTTTAAATTCAATTACTGCACTTGCCACACACATATCTACAAGGTTTTCAGGTTCTGGTTTTTCATCAAAGTAACTTTTTATCCTAGCTTGTTCTTGTTTTGGGGTTAGCCAAGGTTTTAAGCTAAATCTTCTATTGAACAGAGCAATAGCCAACTCTTTTTCTGTAGCTTCTTGATTTTCTTTTTTCCACATTTGATAAATTGGATAAACGCCTCTTGGAATACCTTTTAATAACCAGTTCATTAATGGGTCAAATTTTAATACGAACAATTGTAAACTCAATTCCTTATTGCTCCACTGTTGTCGATATTTGAAGCTAATACCTAAATTAAGCCGTGCCGCACAGCGATGTCGGCTTGAATGATTTGTGTACGCCCAGCATGGGCATGAACTAATGAGGTGAAAGTTCTCTGTAGGAAGGTCACAATCCCTTAGCGATTAATACCGCTATTAGACGATAACTACTAGCAAATGGCAAGGGCTTAACCGCGAGCTTGGGTCTGGAGGAAGCCGCTAGCAAAACTGCGAGCTGATGAACAAGAACATCCTATGAAGCGTAGGCTGAAGGCGAGTTGGCACAAGACAACTATCAACGCTGTGTCGATCTGGATCACTGGATTCGACGTAGAGTAAGAATAGCCTACTGGCGACAGTGGCGAAAGCCACAAACCAAAGTAAGAAATCTAATGAGACGAGGTGTGCACGTTCAGGCGGCTGTTGCCTGCGGCATTACCAGCAAAGGATCATAAAACTCCAGGGATCAATCAAGCACTGTCTAACGACTACTTGAAATCTGAGGGGCTTGATTCATTGCGTGATGGTTAGATTAAGGTGAAACGCCCTGTGCGGAGCCGCATGCAGGGTGTTGTGGGGGCTGAGGGTTAGAGACCCTCGACTACCCGATTAGAGGCAATGGCCTGATAGACACTCTTTGCTACTACTTCAGCTAGTGTAACGGGAACCGCATTACCAATTTGCCTCATGCACTCACTCCACGCTCCAGCAATATGATAATCATCAGGAAATGTTTGAATTCTTGCAGCCTCACGAACGGTGAAATACCTAATTGAATCATCGTTATAGCGAACCATGTTTTCCCCGCCAGGGACTCCATGATCTCCAGCTTTTAATGTTTTAGAAGGTTCATCAATGGGACTTCCAGTGTGACCAAGATATGATTTAGCACCATCTTTAAATTTGTGGTTGTTAAAATCATTCTTTCTTTTCGGTGAGGGCAAATCCTGTATCGCTTCCCTGACAGTAATCCAGGGTTTTTCTTCTGGTTGGAACAGGCCATACTTTTTTTGAAGACGCAAAGCGATTTTCTCTGGGTTTTGATTTAGCTTTGGCCTATCTGATTTAGCAACCTTGAGGCGTTTCCAGTAATCTCCAGTAACCCATTGATCCCATAGCAAGGCATCTTGAGAGTGAGTAGCCTTCGGGAAACTCCACTCGATATTTAAATCATTACGGAAACCAACAATGAAAACACGCTCTCTTTTTTGAGGAACTCCATAATCTGCTGCATTTAGGAGTCTAAACACAACATTGTATTTAAGACCTCTATAGTTGCCTTTTGTGTGAGCTTCTTCGAGTCGCGCTAAATGACACTCCCAGTCTTCGCCATCTACCTTAGAAATATTTGGGTAAGACAATTGCAATATTATGTATTCAAAATATGTGCTGAAGTTTTTTCTCAACAGTCCTTTAACATTTTCAAAAATAAAAGAATCAGGCCTTGACTCTCTTACAGCTCGAACAGCTTGAGGAAACATATCTCTATTATCGTTAAACGCCTTGTGCTTTCCACCCAAAGAAAACGGTTGACAAGGAGGGCCTCCCGCAACGAGGGAAAGACTGCCTTTATATCTTTTGAATGATATATTTCTTACATCTTCATGCTGAATATACCAGTTTTTTATTTGAGATTGCCCCTCATCGTGATTTTTTAATAAAGTTTTTACAGCATCTTTATTAAATTCAACGAGCGTTTCATGCCTAAAACCACTGTTTGCCACCCCCAAAGCCAACCCGCCAGCTCCAGAAAATAACTCGACTGAATTAAGTTGATTTATTGACATGATAAATACCTATTTTTTCTTCAACTTTATTTTCATCCGGTGGCGTACCTTTTAGTCGATCTGCCCAAACTCTACCGGGATGAAGTACGTCCCATTCAGACTTGGCTTGTTGATACCTACCCTTGCCTGGATCATGGTTACCAAAACCGTCAATATGAGAATTCCAAAGAGGATTATATTTTCGAGTCATGGCTGCTTCTACGGTACTTATCAGGTCAGCTTCCTGATCTTGCAACACGACAAATTTGCATGAAAAGTCTTCAACCTGAAGATTCTCCACAGCATTTATACTTCTCGCGTGCTCGTTTAACCTTCTGTATAAAGCGGAGTCATTTTCTTTGACGCTACCTCGACCTTGCCTCCATCCCGGTAATACTGCTTTACCCACATAAATTGGAATATCTGGAGCTTTGCTGTAGATATTTTTGTACTGAAGAAAATCACCTCTGTAATAAAGCGCATAAACTCCACCACCAGCAAATTTCACCTCTGGAGGAAGTTTCTCAAACGGCGTATTTATCATAAATTCAACTGCATCTTCAATAAGTTCTATAAAAGACTCTGAGCGATAAATATGTTCTTCTATTTTCATTTACATCCTTAGTTAAAAACTTGGCTTGGGTAGCCCCTAACGCAGAGTTCACCTACGAATAAAATGAGTCCGGTGAAACGACTTGTTATTTAATATTTACTGAGAATTACTTTTTACAAAAATAGCTTTCATTTTGTTTCCCAACAGACTTGATTCTTCAATTTCAAATCCATGCTTATGAAGCATTTCTCGTGTGCCATTAACTGTAAGAGATTGAGCAAAAGGTGATGGTTTTCCATACGTTTTAAGGTAGCGGTATATCATGAGTATTTTGTTTAGCGTTGTCATGCCTTCGCTGGTAAAACTGATAACAATTAATTGCCCATTTTCTTTTAAAACTCTTTTACATTCTGCGATAGCATTTTCTGGTTCGGGAATGATGTGTAAAAGATTTGCCATAAAGATGGTATCAAAGCTGTGATCAGAGTAAGGGAGCTTAAAGCAGTTAGCTTTTTCCACTTTAATATTTTCGTATGTTTTTAATCTATTTTTTGCGACAACCACCATTTCATCTGAGAAATCTGTAGCAATCAGGTTGGTTGCATTTTTTATTAGTATTTTTGAATATGTCCCATTCCCACAGCCTAGTTCCAACGTATTCTTTAAATTTTGTAGTTGTTCTATTTTTTGAAAAATTATTGACATATCGCTGCTGCCAACAACATAATTATTTCTCTCTTCAAAATCTTCTGCAAATTTTGACCAGTATTGTTCTTTTTCCATCAGGCATTCTCCTTTTTACATAACGCAAAGTTCACCGGCGACTGGAACTGAGTCCGGCGAAACAACTTGTTGTGCATTTTTTAGCTATAAATTCAAGTCTTTGCATCTTTATACATATCTCACCGTTTTCATTGGGTGGATTTGATTTAAGATACATTTCAATAACATAATCGATAAATTGATTTTGTCTTTCGGCAGGAACTCTCTCAATATACGGTAGCCAAGTTGTACGAAACCATCCTTTGAAAGCATCCTGACTTGTATAAACCATATCTTTTGGTATTAACGCGATGTGAAGTAACTCCAATCTACAGCCTTTTACCCACGGAGCATATTCTTCAGGTGAATAGAAACCATAAGGGAAAAGAAAGTCTTTGAAATATTTTTGCCATTCAGATTCTTGTAGTATCTGCTCAACAAGGGCTATCAACTGTTCAGCATTACCTTTGCCACCCATTTGTACAAAAACTTTACCTTCCGGTTTAAGTGCCTGATAAATACCAATGAGAACGGGTCTATGATCAAGAACCCAATGCAAAGTCGCATTGGAAAAGATAACGTCAAACTGTTCCTTGAAATTCAGATATTGTGCATCTTGTTGTTCAAATGACAAATTTGGATAGGATGTTGGTGGAAAATTTTGTTTGGCTAACTGAATCATTTCTTTTGAGCTGTCTACACCGATAACAGTGCCTTCTGTCAAAACCTGAGCTATCTCCGCTGTAACTTTTCCATCCCCACAGCCAATGTCCAAAAGTGCTTCCTTACCGTTCAGTTCAAGTTTAGCAATTAACTCTCTTGCCCAAGCCTGTTGCACACTGGAATTTTCTGCGTAATCGGATGCATTCCACTGGAAATTTTTTGTCTCTTTTGACATGCGCTATTGTTTCCTTCTTATTGCACAACAGTTTATTGAACAAACTCATGGTTCATTAGTCATGTTTAATCAATGGGCTATTTTACAACTCAAACCTAATTGATCGAAACGTGCATCCAAAGCCGCCGCCGCACCGCGTAAAGCAGGATTATCAGCATGAATAATATAAACAGGAACCTTGCTTAAATAGTGGCTGAAACGCCCTTTAGTTTCAAAGGCAGAACGAAAAGCAGAGTTCACAAAATACTCGCCTAACTTAGGAACAATGCCTCCACCAATATATACTCCTCCGCTTGCCCCGAGCGTAAGCGCCAGATCCCCTGAAACAATGCCAAACCACTCACAGAATAACTGCATGACTTCTTCACAAGCTGGGCAAGTATGCTCAATCGCCGCTTTAGAAATAGCCCCTGGCTCTAACTTTTCATCATGATTAGCGTCTAAGCAACAGATAACTTGATAAACTTCTTCTAATCCTGTGCCTGATAACAAGCGCTCAGCCGACATATGCCCATAACGCTCATAAAACGCGTTAAAAATAGCTAATTCACGTACATTACGAGCACCTAAAGTAACATGCCCACCCTCACCTGAAATGGGGTAGTAACCCGCCGCAGAACGAATCAGGCCAGATACACCTAAACCAGTGCCTGCACCTAGTAAGGCAATAGCACCTTCAGCATCAGCCTTTTCTCCACCCACTTGCTGTAATTCATTCTGACCCAATAAAGGAATCGACAAAGCCAGCGCGGTAAAATCATTGATGACACGCAATAACTTAAAGCCAAACTGCTGAGCAATCGCCTCAACACTAAATTGCCAGTTATGATTAGTCAGCTTGATTTTATCCCCAATAATGGGGGTAGCGACCGCAATCGCGGCTTGTTCAATCTGGTGAGTGGGTGCGTCAGACAAAAATAATTGAATCACATCCCCCAAGCTCGGATAAGCATCAATTTCATAATGACGTATATAAGTTGGACGTAACTGGCCTGGCTCCAACAAACCCAGACGAATATTGGTTCCTCCCAAATCCATCACCAGCGCATTAAAAACAGTCGGCATGGCAATCCTCCAAAAAACTACAGCTTGCTTGAACGCTTAAATATTGTTGCTTCACTGTACACTGGACAGTGCCTCAAACAATAAGGGAAATAATTCAGTCTGTGAAGAAACTTTTAATATGGTCGGCGAGCTACTTTACAGGTGATAATCGTAAACTATTCCCCTAAGCTTAAAAGGAGTTATTCATGCACTATGAACCCGCATCCTGCGATCAGATGCCTAATCATACATTGACCGTTGAACAAGCCCAGGCGCGCATACTCCAACAGGTACAGCCATTACAAGTTCAAGAACGTCTTACACTACGCCAAGCGCATGGCCGCATCTTGGCGATGCCGCAACATGCCAGACAAGCAGTTCCCCCTTATCGCAACGCCGCAATGGATGGTTATGCCTATTACCATGCTGATTTGCAAGGTGAACAAACCACGCTACGAATAGCAGGCAGTGCCTTGGCAGGCCATCCCTTTCAAGGGGCGCTCCATGCAGGCGAATGTGTTCGCATTATGACGGGCGCAATGCTGCCCGAGAGAACGGACACCGTTATTATGCAGGAAAATACCACCTGTGAGCAGGATTTACTTCACTTACTCAAGCTGCCCAAACAAGGGGCTAATGTGCGTCATCCCGGCAAGGACACGCAAGTCGGTGAGCTTTTACTGCCAGCAGGACGCAAACTCAATGCAGCCGATCTAGGCTTGCTGGCCTCCCAAGGTATCACAGAGCTCAATGTATTACGTCGCCCACGTGTAGCCATTTTCTCAACAGGTGATGAGCTCAAATCCTTAGGTGAGCCACTAGAAGCCGGACAAATTTATGATAGCAATCGCTATACTTTGTACGCGCTATTGGACAAGCTTTCCGTAGAACTTATTGATATGGGTATTATTCCCGATCAACCAGACGCTATAGAAAAGGCTTTTCAACAAGCGGCCAGCAGTGCTGATGTGCTTATTACGAGTGGCGGCGTTTCAGTGGGTGATGCTGACTATGTCACAGCAAGCTTGCAAAAACTGGGCAAAGTCCATTTTTGGAAAATGGCCATGAAACCAGGCAAACCGCTAGCTTATGGACAAGTAGGCAATAGTCTGTTTTTTGGTCTACCTGGTAATCCAGTTTCGGTCATGGCTACTTTTATGCTTTTTGTGCGTCCTGCTTTGCTTAAATTGTCCGGCCACCCTGTCACCTTACCCGTCGAATACCCGGCCATGACCCGCAGCAATTTACAAAAAAAACCCGGGCGCAAAGAATACCAACGCGGTATTTGCAGCCAAACGCCAGAAGGCTCATGGCAAGTAAAAAGCACAGGCATACAGGAATCTCATTTATTACACTCCATGAGCCAAGCCAATTGCTTTATTGTCTTAGCTCAGGAAACAGGCCATGTACCCGCAGCTAGCCCAGTCAAGATTATCTTATTTGATGACCTGCTTTAAGTTTACACATTTTTAAATTTACACATTACAACGGTCAAAACTTTTCTTTGAACGAAATTGTCCGGTAGCAGGATTATAACGATAGATCGCATAACAACGGTTGTAACCACCGTGACCGACTGACTGCAATATAGCTAGGTCGGTCAGACCGTCCCGATCAAAATCACGTACCTTGATATACTGACTAGACCAGCCTCGATATAAGGGTGGGTAAATGGTTTCCAAGGTTATGGGCGGCTGATTAGCGACTTGAACCATAATGCTGGTTTCTAGCAGGTAAACTTGTGCCCTAATGCCATTAATACCGTTCTTCACCATAAATTTTGTTTCAGCTTGTCGAGCGGCAGTATTGTTCCAATTGGCAAGGGGTTTTGCTGGCACAGGTGGCTTTTTTGGTGGCCGTGCCGGTCTAGCTAGACTTACGGGCGCATTCGAACCTGCCGGTAAAGAGGAAGCAGCATTAGGTGGTGTTGCCGTACACGCTGTTAAAATGCTGTAAAAAATGATCGCTATAACGGTTTTAGTTTTTAGCATATAATTGATTTCCACTAAAAATTATGATCAGTACTCAAATGGGGCGTAGATATTAATGACAAATAATAAACTGTTTGTTCTAAAAGCAAGTCTGCTCAGTCTGTTTACTATCTTAGTAGCATCTTGTGGTGGCTGTGAACACAATGACAATACCGATACACCCACTCTGCCGCTAGGTACAGGTAAACTGTTGCTCAGCAATCCAACACAACCCGATCAGCCTATTGCTCTGGTAAATATACAGTATGCCAGTGCCCCTAGTGATAGCGCATCGCAACAAGGCCAAAAAGACCAAGGCGGTGTCACTGTCACTAATAGCAAGGGCGAGTTTAAGTATGGCACAGCAGAAACGGTCAGCTTTACCTTATTCAATACGCCATTTACCGATATTCCTGCCAAAGCCAATATTACTCAAGATGATTTGGCGGCAGCTTATTGTCGCCAATCCGAAAAACCAGCCGCTTGTCCCTATGCAGTCACCAAAAACTTACAACGCCTGTTGCTCAGTGTAGATGATAACGAGGATTATACGAATGGTATAAGTATTATGGCGGCCTATCAGCAAAAAGAACCGCCTGCTAAACTGGACAGTTCAATTGAGCAATTTGAGCTGGCCTTGGGCAAAGCTTTGTTATTACAAGGACGTGAGCTGGCTGCTTTATACAAACCATCCCTAGGCATTAATCTTGAAGCGCCTCAGCCCGAAGCCGATGAAGTAGGCGGACAGCCAGTCCCCTTTGTTGATTTATTTCGGGTTTCTCGTCCGTTTGCAGAATATTCCTGTACTGATATTAGCTATGATGAGCAAGGCTGGCCGATGGTCATTCCTCCCTCTTGTGACACGCAGAAACACCCTGTGCTACGTGTCCCCAGTTGGGCGACAAGCATTATGCTGCGCTATATTCCTTACGGCTCTATTCCAGTTGGCAAATACACGGTGCTATACGAAGGCAGCGGCAACATACAATACAGTGGCATCGCTAGCAAGATTCCGACTGAAAGCTCGCCTGGACGCGATATGATTGAAATTACGCCTGATTTAATTCGTAAGCGTAACGCCTCCGGTTTGCGTGTACAAATCAAGTCTATTGATCATCAAAATCCAGTACGCAATTTACGCATTGTTATGCCGGGGGGCACTTGTGAAGGCAATCCTTTTATTCGAGTCGACAGCGCAGAACAATGCGCAGGCAAACCTTTCCTAAGCTTTGTTGATACATTGGCACAAAATCGTAATGCCATTGTATTTAATCCAGACTACTTGCGCTTTCTCAAAGACTTCAAAGTCATTCGCATGATGAACTTTATGGAAGCCAGCCCACGCAATCCCTGCTATGACCTTGAGGATGAAGCTTATACTACGTGTTTATTACAGCCATTTACGTGGGATATGCGCGCTAAAATGGATGATGCTTCATGGGGCGGCTCAGCTCGTACGCCTTTACTGGAGCGTTATGCTCGCGGTGTACCTTTGGAGGTGGCAGTCGCCTTAGCCAACCAATTAGGACGTGATCCTTGGTTTAATATTCCTCACAATGCTACCGAAGAGTACATTAAAAATTACGCTAACTATGTTTATGAGCACCTTGACCCTAAGCTCAAAGCGTATGTGGAGTATAGCAATGAGCCTTGGAACGGCATTTTTTGGGCAGCACTTTATATGCGTGAAAAGGGTAAAGATCTAGATAGCAACCCTTATCGCGCAGGCTATCAATATTATGCTGATCGTGCTGTCGAAATCTTTAATCAATGGTTTACCATTTTCGGCGGTGCTGAGCGCTTGGTCAGGGTATTAAACACTTACCACCCGGATGAATGGATGACACGCAATATGCTCGCTCATAATGGCAATGCGCAGTTTGTCGATGCCATTGCTAGTGCACCCTATTTTCATGGCTGTTGGAATCGTTCATCTCATGCTGTCTGTGCCGATGAAGAAAAAATCCCCTTGGTCATGAGTCAAGTCACCTCTTTGGATGATATTTTCAGTGTCATCGACAATGTGAATGATCCCTATGGCATTGAGCAGGTTAGCAAAATCAATACAGAAAAACAGGTTAAAGCCACGACTGAATACGGTGTGCAATTGATTACTTATGAAGGCGGCCAACATTTAACCGTAAACTGGAGTGACGGCGAGGTCTCTGCCAAGCGTAAAAGCCATTTGCTGGATTTATTCCAAGCGGCTAACCGTGATGCACGCATGGCAGCCCGTTACAGTCAATTATTGAATAATTGGAAGAATGCAGGTGGTACGCTGTTTACTTTGTACACTTTGCCACAGAGCTACCACAAATTTGGCGCTTTCGGTATCAAGGAGCAATTGAATCAAACACGTTTCGATGCGCCCAAATATGACATGAGCATGCAATTCCAAGAAGTGACCGGAAGTTGCTGGTGGAAAAAATGGAAAAATTGCGCTCAGTAATACCCTAAGCAATAGCAAGCTGGCCGTTAAAACACATCCAGCTTGCTACTTCAGCTTAAACTATCTGAACTATTAATCCTATTGTCCAAAGCCTGCAAAGCGGACAAGGAACAACCTACGCGAATCAATTCATCCGCACTTTTATAACAATACATTTCAATCGGCGGTTGCGGATTAGCAGTATTGCTCTGTAAAGCAGCCTCTATTTCTGGTTTCATCAAATCAAAACCAATAACACCAGGCCCCATAAAAGCAACCGTTAAACTATCCGTCAAGGCAAACAAGCTTTGTAGACCACCCCCGATAGCTCGTCCCGCTTCACGAAAAGCTTGACGTTCTGAACCCTGGCGAAGATGGGCATTTTCCAAGATGGCCAGCAAATGTTGACTCGGCATTTCCTCGGCTGGATCGGTATCCAATGGCAAATTCATGGCACGACGATAGATGGCATAGTCACCCGCATAGGCTTCTATGCAACCTAACTGCCCACATCGGCAACGTGCTCCACCGGGCTGATAGCACATATGGCCAAACTCACCCGCCGATGAACTGACTCCTACAAAGGTCTGCCCATGTAAAACCAATCCCATGCCTATACCTTGCGTCAGGCTGATAGTGGCAAAATTCTCACCAAATTGCTCAGGGTATAACCAATGTAATGCTTCGGCTGCCCGATTGCAGTCATTACACAGCATTACTGGTACAGAAAAGTGTTCTGATAGTATGCGTCCTAAAGGAACATGCCGATGTGGCATCATAGGGGAAGACAGCCATACTTGACCGTTTTCAATAACCGTTCCTTGTACCGCCACGCTGATAT
Source organism: Pseudomonadota bacterium (assembly GCA_002747435.1). GTDB lineage: Bacteria > Pseudomonadota > Gammaproteobacteria > Thiotrichales > Thiotrichaceae > Thiolinea. The sequence continues at coordinate 31,250 of PDPH01000015.1, read as the reverse complement.
AGCGCAGGCTAGGTGATTGTTGTTGTGAGGTTTTAGTGCCTGTACTACCTGTAGTGGACAAGACCTCCTTGATCAGGCCAATCAAGGTATCCAAAAATTCCTCTAAAGACGCTTGGCGGGAGGGGAAAAAATGTTTCTCACGCCGCAATACCTGCCCAGCATAGTTTTCCAAGCTAATATAAATGCTGTTCATGGCTAAGGCAATCACTACAATATATCCCATATCTGGATTAGGATAGAGTGTAATGCGAGGCCGTCCGCGACGATGCTGAGTGGCACTATCTTCGGAACTCAGCAAAATAGCTTGCGCCAATAAATCTGAAGTAATACTGGATACTGTCGCAGGTGATAATCCAGTATAGTCTACTAATTCTGTGCGTGCTGCCCGTTGCAGACGACGCAATGAGCCCATCAGCAAACGCGTATTTTGTCGTCGCACATCATCCGTGCGAACTGCATTAGCCATCCGATACTATCCCCTGTTTCAGCGGACAGCCTCGGCCTAAACCTAGGCTGTCTATTTATTGAAGGATTAGTGCAATTTTACAGTTTCAAACTTGGCATCTTTGACTTCAATTTCACGGTATGAGCCCGGAACGTCACCCTTTTCATTAAATTCAATATTGGTAGCACCAACATAATCCACATCCCCCCCCTCAGCGATGATCTTCAGCCCTTTAGCCAACTCACCGGGCAGAACTTTCTCACCGGGCGCATTAGCAACCTCCATGATTTTGGATTGAATCGCAGCGCGATCTGCCGAACCAGCCGCTTGAATCGCCAAAGCAATCAAAGCAACCGCATCGTAAGACTCGCCCCGATAAGGACCGCCTGCACCATCAACATCATTCTCCTTGGCTAGGCTCATCCACTTTTCAGTACCGGCACTTTCACCCCCTGGCGTCGTACCAAATGTACCATCCAGAGCATCTCCTAAGGCGGCAAGCAATGATTCACCCACCATGCCATCAGCAAAGACAAATTGATCAAAAGCACCCGTATCTAAAGCAGTTTGGACAATGCCCTTACCGCCTTGATCCACATAACCAAAAACAACCAACGTATCCGCTCCCGCAGCAGAAAGTGAAGCGACTTCAGCAGAGTAATCCGCTTTACCGTCTTCGTGTGAAGTATTGATTACAATTTTACCGCCCAAGGCTTTATAAGCCTTGCTAAAAGCATCACTTAAACCTTTACCATAATCATTATTGGTATAGGTAATCGCAACCGTATCAATGCCGCGATCCTTTTTGGTAATTTCAGCTAATAACTCTCCTTGACGTGCATCAGAAGGCGCTGTACGGAAAAAGAAGTCTTTATCCTCCAGCATTGTTAATGCCGGTGAAGTAGCAGAAGGAGAAACAGTCAACACACCATTCGGCACACTGACATTATTCACCACAGCCGTAGTCGCACCCGAACAGCTTGCGCCATAAATCGCCGCCACCTTTTCTGAAGTCACCAAGCGCTCAGCCGCAGCAGTAGCCGCTGCCGCATCGACACAAGTAGAATCAGCGCGTACAGCTTCTAAGGTGGCTTTTCCACCCAATAAAGCTCCCGACGCATTGACTTCCTCCAATGCAATTTCAGCCGAAGCAGCCATCATGGGAGTCAGCGACTCAATCGGGCCGGTGAAGCCTTGTAGAAAACCAATTTTAATCGTTTCTTCAGCGCTTGCTGTCTGTGCTAAACCCGCGATTAAAGCAGCTAATAACAATTTTTTCATAAGCACATCTCCTCTTCTTTCAGTCATTTTCTTCCAGTCATTCATGATTTTATACCGTATCTTAATACAGTCTAGTCTGTGCTTCAGGAGCGCCGCACCTGTTCAGGCAGAATGCCGCGCGGACTGAAGCGCATCACCAATAACAATACGATGCCCATTACCAATACCCGCATGTACTGGGCACTGTCCAACAGATGGGTGCGCAGCGCATTAGCAGCATCCATGCCAGCCGTTAGTTTATCCATTAACCAGAAACCAGCCGGTTCGGCTTCTACCCAAACGAACCAAATCAAAAAGCCGCCTAATACTGCACCAAGGTTATTTCCCGAGCCGCCGACAATCACCATCACCCAAATTAGAAAAGTGAATCGCAAAGGGCTGTAAGAACCTGGCGTAAACTGCCCATCTAGCGTTACCAACATAGCACCTGCAATGCCTATTACCGCCGAACCCAGTACAAATATCTGTAAATGGCGTTGCTTAACTCCCTTGCCCATTGCCGATGCGGCTACTTCATTATCCCGAATGGCGCGAATCATGCGTCCCCAAGGCGAATTGAGTGCTAAAACACATAATATCAAAATCAAGATTAGCACCACGCTAAACAAACCTGCATAAGCCAATTTAACAAACAGACTCGCACTATCAATAATCAAAGGCTGTAATACCTCTGCGCGTGCCGCACCAGTGAGACCTTGTAACTGATCAGCATGCAAACGCGCTACCCCATGAATAAACCAGTCTGCCTGTTGCAAATCTATTTCATAAGGCACTGGACGCGGCAAACCCGTCACATTCTTAACACCCCGAGCTAACCAATCTTCATTGCGCAAAACAGAAATAATAATCTCGGAAATACCCAAGGTGGCAATCGCCAAATAATCCGCGCGTAAGCCTAGTGCAACTTTACCAATCAGCCAAGCAGCGCCTGCGGCAAATAAACCACCGACTATCCAAGAAAACAAAATAGGCAAACCTAAACCACCCAGAAAACCGCTACGCACCGGATTCACTGCCTCAATCGCTTGCACAGCAGGCTCATAGCTTAGTCGAATCAAGCCAAATCCCAACACCACAACGATGATCAATGCGAGGTGACGCAGATGTTTTCCCTTGATCTTATGATGTACCCAGCGCGCTATAGCAAACGTCAATAATAGAGACAAAAAAGCCAGCAACATGTTCAAGCCACCGACTGACCACGCCTCTTTCACTGGATCATGTGCAACCAATACAGCCGCCAAACCGCCGACTGCCGCAAAGCCCATCACCCCTACATTAAACAGTCCGGCATAGCCCCATTGTATATTCACACCCATCGCCATAATGGCAGAAATCAGGCACATATTCAGGATAGTAACCGCCACCGTCCACGATTGTCCTACACCTACGGCATACAATAAGGCGGCCATCACGCCAAACGCCAATACAGCTCGCACGGTATTATTTTGCAAAAGATTCATATCACTTTTCCCCGGAAAATGCCGGTAGGCCGCACCAGCAAGACAATGACCAGAATCATGAAAGAAACCGCAAACTTATATTCAGTAGACAAGAGTTGAATTAAACCCTCAGGCATTGACTCAGGTGGCAATAAATAGCTAAAGAATTTTTTGTAAGCATAGGTCAGCATAACCTCAGAAAAAGCAATAATAAAACCACCCGCAATAGCACCCATTGGCCGACCAATACCTCCCACAATCACTGCCGCAAAAACTGGCAACAGCAAGTGAAAATAAGACAATGGCTTAAAACCCTTATCCAAGCCATAAAGTACGCCAGCCACTGTGGCTAATGCAGCAGACAAGCACCAAGTAATCATCACAATACGATCAGGATCTATACCCGATAATAGCGCCAGATTTTCATTATCCGAATAGGCGCGCATCGCTTTGCCAGTGCGCGTTTTTTGTAAAAACCAAAACAGCGCGGCTACTAAAACAAAAGCCATTAAAATACTCAAACCTTGCGAGGTTTTCAGTGCAAGACCTTCTTCTAGGCCACTCCAAGCACGAAAATCGCGTACGGTAAAAATAAAACGCTCGCCATCGGTAAAATTCTGTTCACCTGGTCCGATAATCATACGTACCAGCCCATTCATAATGAACATCACTCCAACCGAAGCCATAACAAACACAATCGGACGGCTTTTTTGTTCGCGGTAATAACGATAAACCAGCTTGTCGGTAACGATCATTAGCAGTGCGGTCACTGCAATCGCAACTGGCAAGGTTAACAAAGCCGTTGGTAAAGACCCCAGCCCAATGCCTATACTTTGCAAACCCCAAGTCAATAAAATAGTAATCATTGTGCCAAAGGCCATCGTTTCGCCTTGGGCAAAATTGGAAAAGCGCAACACGGCATAAATAAGTGTAACCCCCAAAGCTCCCAACGCTAGCTGAGCGCCATAAGTCAAAGCGGGAACCACTACAAAATTACTGAACAGAACCAGCGCATTCAAAATAGCCTGAGTTTCTGGCATGCTCAACCTCCAAGGAAAGATTTGCGAACTTCGACATCCGCCAACAATGCCTGCCCGGTGTCGGTATAGCGATTCTCACCCATGACCAACACATAACCTTTATCCGCTATTTCCAGTGCCTGACGGGCATTTTGCTCCACCATAAGCACCGCAATACCCGTTTCGCGCACTTCCAGAATTCGACTAAACAATTCATCCATCACAATAGGCGATACGCCAGCGGTAGGCTCATCTAGCAGCAGCACACTAGGCTTAGTCATCATGGCACGCCCCACCGCAACCTGCTGGCGTTGACCACCTGATAACTCCCCCGCTAATTGATGACGCTTTTCTTTCAAAATGGGAAACAGCTCGTAGATTTGATCCAATGTATCGCTGAAATCGTCTTCGCGTAAGAAAGCCCCCATTTCAAGATTTTCTTCTACCGTCATACTGGTAAAAACATTCTCAGTTTGCGGCACAAAAGCCATGCCTTCGGCCACTCTCGCTTGCGGGCTAAGCTTACTAATATCACGTCCATTTAAATTGACCGAACCAGAACGCAAAGCTAACATGCCCAACATAGCTTTCATGGCTGTCGACTTACCTGCACCATTAGGTCCGACGATCACGGCAATTTCGCCTTGTTTCACTTCAATCGTACAGCCATTTAAAATATTCGGGCCATTACCATAGCCGCCGGTCAATGCTATACCTGACAAATAACTCATGCACCTTGCTCCGCTGCCATGTCGACGGAATAAGCGGGTCGATTCTTTAGACCGCGCCCCAGATAAGCTTCAATCACCTGTTCATTATTGCGAATCTCTTCCACCTTACCTTGCGTCAATACGCTACCTTCTGCCAGTACCATCACTGGATCACACAGTCGTGCAATAAAATCCATGTCATGTTCAATCATGCAAAAAGTGTAATGACGTTCTTCATTCAAGCGCAAAATGGCATCGCCAATTTCACCCAATAAGCTGCGGTTTACCCCGGCACCGACCTCATCCAGCAAGACCACTTTGGCATCCACCATCATGGTACGCCCCAACTCCAGCAATTTTTTTTGTCCGCCTGATAAATTTCCGGCTTGTTCCTTGGCAACACGTCCAATCTTTAGAAACTGAATGACCTCTTCGGCTTTTTCTCGAATTTGCTCTTCTTGGGCGCGCACCTGACCACGTTTAAACCACGTATTGATTAAACGTTCACCTAATTGATCAGGCGGAACCATCATTAAATTTTCCAACACGGTCATGCTAGAAAACTCATGGGCAATCTGGAAGGTGCGCAGTAAACCTTTAGAAAATAACTGGTGTGCATTCAATCCAGTAACCTCTTCACCATCAAGAAAGATATGACCCGCTGTGGGAGGATATAAACCCGCAATGATATTAAATAATGTAGATTTTCCAGCACCATTAGGGCCAACAAGGCCTGTGATTGAGCCTCTGGCAATATGTAAACTGGCATTATCCACGGCTTTCAAACCGCCAAAATGCTTGGAAACTGCTTTGACTTCAATCATTTGACACTCCTACTGTCGACAGGGCACACCTCCTAAGCTCAGATTAAGCTGTCGAGTCTAATTAAAAAACAGAATTGGTCGATGATCATTGTCTATTAAGGCTGAAAAGTCAAAGGTCTAGCACCTGCCCATTGTATATTTATAACCGCTAGTGATTCTTATGATTCTTATCGTCATTTGGGCGAGCTTCTTGCTATGCTAAAGAAAATGATCTCACTTCAGGGAGCATCCTATGAGCTATGACCATTATAAAGGCCGCGCCGACCGTATGAGCAGTACTCGCAATCGTTACCGTGTTCCACCGACGGGTAGTGAAGTTAATGACTTTGATCGTATTTTCTTGGGAAATGATGATCTTAAACAGCCTAGACAAGAAACCCACAAGTCTACTGATCTACCTCGCCCCAAAGCAGATTGATTATTGCTTGAGCTTTAAAGATATTTACTTGGCCTTACATACAATGGCTCTGGTGGCCTTGGTCAAAACAAACGATGGGTCAGGTGGACAGTAAAAATGCAGTACTTGACCACTCACAGGATGCGTAAAGCTGAGTTCACTGGCATGCAGTAATAAGCGTTTGGCTTGCGCGGCAAGCTTGGGAGGTGCGTACAAGGTATCACCAATAATGGGGTGTCCAATGCTGAGTAAATGCACACGCAATTGGTGGGAACGTCCGGTGATAGGCGCTAGTTGCAAACGGCTAGTATTGCTCAAGGCATCGTAATGCAGCACTTGGTAGCGAGTACAAGCGGGCTTACCTTCGACAAAATCCACCATCTGGCGGGGGCGATTCGGCCAATCCACTTTTAAAGGCAAATTGATTTCACCTGTTGACTGCGCCAGTTGATCAACCACCAAGGCGATATAGCCTTTGCCTACCTGACGCTGTTGGAACTGCATACTTAAGGCACGTTCCATAGCTTTACCCCGCGCAAACACCATCAAACCAGACGTACACATATCCAAACGGTGCACCGTCAAAGCATCAGGATAAATAGCTTGTAAACGTGTCACCAGACTATCTTGATGCGCCTCACCGCGTCCGGGTACAGAAAGCAGACCTGCCGGTTTATTAACGACCAGTATCGCTGCATCACTAAAGTAGCTATCCACTGGCTGCTGAGGAGGCCGATAAATCATATCCGCCTTATAACATAAAAAACCTTATGCTACGCTACTACCTTACCCAACCGGCAGATTATTTTTTATTTATGCAGCACACCCTTAGATACTGGCTATACCATGCACTAGATAAACAAAAAGGCAACTTACTAGCACTGCTGCTGAATCAGTTCCTCATGCTAATGATTAGCCTCAATGTAATGGCTGTGCTACTGGAATCCGACTTGCACCTTTATCAAACTTATGCAAAATGGTTTGACGGTTTTGAGTACTTTTCCATAGCGGTCTTTACGCTGGAATATCTGGTGCGCTTGTGGGTCTGTGTAGAATCAGAACAGCCTCATTACCAACACCCGATTAAAGGGCGCTTGCGCTATGCAGTGTCGCCAATGGCCTTAATCGATTTACTAGCCATTGTGCCATTCTATTTAGGCTTTTTCTTTCACGCACAAGACTTGCGTATCTTGCGTAGCCTGCGCCTATTAAGAATTATTAAACTCACACGTTACTCACACTCACTTAATTTTTTATTACAAGTATTACGTCAAGAAGCTGAAACGATGATTTCAGCTTTATTTGTGCTCAGTGTGCTGGTTTTGCTGGCAGCAACAGGGATTTACTTGGTGGAAGGCCATATTAATACCCAAGCTTTCGGCAGTATTCCCAGATCACTATGGTGGGCAACCGTATCACTCACTACGGTTGGCTACGGCGATGTCGTTCCACAGACAATACTTGGCAAATTATTTGGCGGTTTGATTCTGGTGTGTGGCATAGCCGTTGCGGCTTTACCGGCGGCTATACTGGCTTCTGGCTTTATTAAAGAACTCGATAAACGACGCGAGCAGTTCCGTACAGAAGTCATTAAAGCACTCAATGATGGCATGATCAGCCTTGATGAATTGCACCATTTAGAACATTTGCGCATTGAATTCGGTATCACGCATGCTGACTCCCGCCAGATTTTTCACAATGTTCACCAAATGCATCGCTTGCACACCTATTTGAACTGTCCGCATTGCGCCAAGCCGCTGACTATTGAACACCCGCCCGGTTATGTACATGTTAAAAAGGCTGGTCGATCTCAATCTAGGTAATAATACGTGGCTCAGCTTCCAGTGCTATACCAAAACGTGCTTGCACCGACTCCATAATAGCGCGTGCAAACTGCCACAAGTCCAAGCCACTCGCCTGACCATAATTCACCAATACCAGTGCATGTTTGTCATAAGTACCCGCGTCACCTTGGCGCTGCCCCTTCCAGCCACACTGCTCTACCAACCAAGCAGCGGATAATTTCACTTTTCCCGCCGCTTGTGGCCAAGCGGGTAAATGGGGATGGTATAGCTGTAAGTGAGCGTATTTCTCTGCACTGACTAAAGGGTTTTTGAAAAAACTGCCTGCATTACCCAAGACTGCCGGATCAGCTAATTTACTTTGTCGAATAGCCATAATCGCATCGCTAATAGTTTTGGGTGTTAATAGCTCAGGTGTTAATACTTTATCCCCCAAAGCCTCGCGCACTCCCGCATAATCCAACTGCCACTCCGCTTGTTTGGGTAAACGAAAAGTGACTGCTACAATTAACCATCGCCCTGGTTCTACCGACTTAAAATAACTATCACGATAAGCAAACTCACAAGCCTCGCGTGAAAAATGACGCAACTCCGCTGTGCGCCAATCAACCGCTTGCACTGCATGCACGGTATCTTGCAGTTCTACGCCATAAGCACCAATATTCTGCACCGGCGCAGCACCAACTGTCCCCGGAATCAAAGATAAATTTTCCAGACCAGCATAGCCCTGCTCGACTGTCCAACGCACAAAAGCATGCCAATTTTCACCTGCACCAGCGCGCACATAAACATAATGCTCATCTTCCCCCAATATCATGCGCTCTCGCAGCTTGACCTGTACGACCAAACCTGGAAAGTCATCAATAAATAGTAGATTACTCCCCCCCCCTAAAAATAATACAGGCAAATCAGGATGCTCACGCTGCCACAATAAAACAGTTTTCAAGCCACCTACAGTAGCTAAACGGCAGTAATAACGCGCTTTGGCTGCAACGCCAAAGGTGTTTAAGTGTTGCAGTGAAACGTTTTCGGTGATTTTCATGAATTTTAGGTATCAAATCAGACAAAAAATAAACAAACTCAGCGATAAATCTGCTTAATAGACCACTGAAGCATTGCTGACTCACGCTACAGATAGACCGGACATGAGGCGCTCAAGCCAAACCCCAAAGCTGCTTCATAGTACTGCAAAACTGCCATGAACCCATTACAATGCTGCCGCATGATCGACAGCCTGCTTGCCATTACACCACTCTTTATACTGATTAGCCTAGGCTATATTGCACGGCGTACTCTACTGGATGTGCATATGCTGCCAGCGTTCAATCAGTTTGTGTACTATTTTGCTGTACCGGCCTTACTATTTAATGCGGCACGCGGACAATCGCTGCAAAATTTATTTTACTTCCCGGGTTTACTGGCCTTTATCTTAGGCATTTTATTAACTTTGGCTGTTAGCCTATCGGTGAGTCGCTACTTATTTGGCTGTCAACAAGCAGAAGGCTTGATACTACGGGGACTGAATAGCGTATTTGCTAATTATGCTTATATGGGCATACCGCTCACTTTTGGTTTATTAGGCGAGGCCAGCCATGCTCCAAGCATCAGTATTATACTGGCAGCTAATGTCCTACTCATTGGTGGTGCACAATTATTGCTGGAAATGCAAAGCCATCGTGGTACAAGTGTAAGACAGGTTTGGCGCATTCTGGATCATTCACTCCTGCGCAGCTCTATTTTTCTGTCCACTGTAGTAGGCTTGGCAGTATCAGGCTGGCATATACCCATACCGCACGTTCTGGATAGCACCTTGAATATGCTAGCGCCTGCTGCCATTCCGGTTGCCCTTTTTTGCCTGGGCGCCAGCCTGGAATTTCGTACCACGAACACACGCCTTACAGAACTCGCTTGGTTAATCGGGGTAAAATTACTCTTACACCCCGCATTAACTTGCTTAGCTTTTAAGCTGCTGCATGTCCAAGACCCTGCTTGGTTAATGTCTAGCGTATTATTAACAGCCTTGCCAACAGGGGCACTCGTACACGTTGTTGCCATGCGTTATAACATTTTTGAAAAAGCCAGCTCACAAATGGTAGTCTTTTCGACCTTATTATCGCTGGTATCGGTTAGTATTTGGGGCAGCCTGCTAAGCTAGATCCAACTTGCTCCGTTTCTATTCAATATTAAACACCGGACGAATGCCCTTTTTGCATTTTCTCTTTTTGCACTTTGTCAGTCAGGCGTACCAGATCATTCATTACGCTATCCAAACCACCGTATACGTTTAAGGTGTCGATTTGTGAGGTAATTCCTTCCAATATCTCCAATTCTTTCAAACGCAGCAAAACGGGATTACCTTCCATGACTTTGGCGGTATTGTGTAAAGAACGGATCGCCTGGGTTTCCTCACGCCGCCTGATTAGATTTGCCTCTGCCATTTTCTCTGCTTCGACCACTTGAGCCAGAATAGCTTTCATCTCACCTGGCAAAACAATATCGCGTACGCCAACTGTTTTCAGCTCAATACCATACTCAAGCACTTTTTCTACCACAATGGCTTGGATATGTTGGTTTAGCAAGTTTTTATCCGCTAATAATTCATCCAGCGTTTGTGTTGATACCACTGAGCGCAATGCCAATTGCAATTCGCGGTACAAATAATCAAAATGATCCGCTAAAACTTGTTTAAGCATTGCAGCATCTTTAACCTGCCAAGTCGCAGATAAATTAATCCGCAAAGTCACCCGATCCTTGGTGAGTATCTCCTGACCATTGACTTCCATGTTTTGTAAACGCATATCCATCTGGGTTACTTTAATATTGCGATTAAAATTCCACCAAACATGACTACCAGAAGGTAAAACGCCTTGATCTTCACCGTCGACTTCCAGAAAACCAATATAGCCTTCACTGATTGTGCTCGTGACAATGGCTCGCAAAGCAGCGTCACGTAAGACCTGTTCCTTTGCACCTAATACCACTCTCGCCAAATCTTTCGACAATTTGAAGTCTGTAGAAATATCCAGCAACTTCACTTGAATGGATCGTGTCCCGACCCAATAAGCACCCCGTTGCCCCGGTGCTTTAATAGTTTGCAGCGCATTATCCTGATAGACCAAGCCAACTTCCTGCTCGCCGGTTTGCCAGAACTGCAAGGCTGAAGCAAAAGCATCAGGATGTAAATCAGCCAAAAGCAAAGTGTTCTCGTCAACAGCTTGCAATTGATTACTCTGTACGGTCAAAATCTTGACCGTATATTGCCACTGCCAATCAAAAAACTTGTAAACGCCTGCGTCCAGCAGACGCACAAATTGTGAATCTTTGAACAGCAGACCACGCTGATCATCAGCGATAATAATTTTTTTCCTGAATAACATTGCTGTTCTCCACCTAAAAAAATAATAAAGCAGCGCCTCCACAGAATCCTTCGGCTCAATGATTTACACATACCGGGAAGCCGTTGGATACACTGCGCAATGCTTGATAAAGCCAAGCTATCCAAGCTATTAACACGGTGAAATCCAAACGCTTCGCAGCATCTGAACCCATCACCAAGGCGCTGGTTCTGCTGGTGATTTATGCAGTTCTGAAGCGTCCAGTTTATTTGCTGTGTAACCACAACAAACGCACTGTTCCCTCCATCACCACCTAAAACACCGGGAGGCGACTACCAAACCCTTACGGGTGTTTTATGGTGTTTAAGTATGCTAACTGGAATCGAACCAGTAACAGGTTGATTTTTTATCAACTACTCTACCTAATGAGCTATAGCATAGCGTCGTTTTTGAGACGACCATTATTCAATGACAGAGATACAGATACACAGTAACTACAAACGAACATGTAAGAAAATATGTCGTGTCACTGCGTCAGGCAGGCATACTGAACCTGCTCCGCAAGTACCTAAGCCATTAAATTTTATTGTGAGGCAAGCAAACCCACCTACCTCATTTAGATTCAGCGTTCAGCATTTACTGATAACTGCGCAAAATCATGCACATTCATAAGCTGTAATTTATAGCATAATTTGAACGCATCATCATGCTGGTTAAAGCCTGCTTCCTGCGAAATATCTATGCTAGAATCCCCTCCATTGATTAAACCAACAGAATCTGAATGAAAGTCAAATCCAAGTTACGCGGGCTATTGGTCGGTGCGGTGATTTTTATCACACTGGCCTTATTGTATTTTATGCTGTCTGCTACTCGTGTCTTACTGGATACGTGGGATCGCATGCAGACCCTACCCAGTCCAGTATTTTACAGCATAGCAGCTCTGCTACTCGGTGTTGCCCTAAGTAGTGTTTATATTGTCGCCAAACTTGTTTGGGGCGGTCGTCAATCATCGCCACACGCCACTCGCCACGATGGTGAGCCCTTGACTGAAGCCAGTCTTGAAGAAGAAATCCGCCATATTGAACAAGCCGGTATGGACACGGCACAGTTTCGTGAAGAACTGGAAAAGCTGCGTGCCCGACGCGATAGCGGTCAGATTCACATTGCCTTTTTTGGTGATGTCAGTACTGGCAAATCTTCTATTATTAAGGCGCTATTGCCTGATGCTAATGTGGAGGTCAATCTACGCGGTGGCTCTACCCGCGAGATTAAAGAATACGTCTGGTATACCCCTGTGGGTGACCAATTATTGCTAGTCGATTTACCTGGTCGCAATGAAGCTGAGGGTACACTGGATGAAATGGCACGAGATGAAGCCATACGCGCCCAAATCGTGGTCTATGTGGTAGACTCCGACATCAATCGCACACAGATGCAAGATATTTGGGAGTTGTATAGTTTTGGCAAGCCGATGATTATTGCTTTTAACAAAAGTGATCTTTATAGCCCAGCAGAAAAAAAGCAACTCACTGAACGTATCCAAAGCCGCTTCAAACCTGAAGATGGCAGTAAGCAAAACAAGGCTCTGCTTCCTGCTGTTATCTTTATTCAAGCCGGTGGCACGGAAGAGGTTGTAAAAGTGAGTGCCGACGGTACAGAAATGCTAGTACAACGCCAGCGTCAAACTGAAGTCAGCGCTCTCACGCAACAATTACAAAAAGAAATTGATACACGCATGGAGCTGCTGGAGCACTTACGCGATGCCAGTGTCTTTAGTCTGGTACAGCGCAAAATGGATGATAGCCGTGATGAATTCCGACGCTTCAAGGCTGGTCAAATTGTGCGCTCCTCAACACGCAATGCCATGTTAGGGGCAATGGCGGCGATTAGCCCGGGCACAGACATAGTGATTCAAGGTGTCATTGGTGCAAGAATGGTCAAACAATTGTGCGACTTGTATGATGTTAAAGTGACGCAATTGGATATTGATAACTTTCTCGATTTTAGCCAAGGACAGGTGAAGAAAAGCATTCCGCTCATCCTGGCAGTGGCTGGTAATGGCCTGAAAGCTTTCCCCGGTATTGGTACGGTGGCAGGTGGCTTGGTACATGCCGTAGCTTATGGCTTGATTTTTGATGCACTGGGGCATTCAGTTGCCCTAACCCTAGAGCAGCGAGGCGCACTCAAAGCAGCCCCCACTGCTCTGACTTTCCGGGAGATGCTGAGTGGAAATCTGGAAGAACGTACAAAAGCACTGGCCCGAGTGGCTTTCGATCAATACAAGCAAAAGCAAAAAGAAGAGCGCTCTTCCCGAAGCTGAGGTATTCGATTCCAGCGAAGAAGCTAATACTTCTCCAAGCCAAGGCAGAGGGGGCAATACTCACCTGAAACTGGCGACAGCCAGTTTACGGCAGTTATTAGAGGATAAGCGCGTCCCTGAAGAAGTACGCGAAACTCTGCGTGAAGACTTTGCCCAAGTGCAAATGATGCTCGACAAGCTGGAGCACGGTCATATTCATATTGCTGTGTTTGGGCGGGTAAGCGTTGGCAAATCTTCATTATTAAATGCCTTATTGGGTAAAGATATTTTCAGTGTTAGCGTGCTTCACGGTGAAACTAGGATGACCGACCTAGAACATTGGGAAGAATACAGTGAGGGTAGCTTATATCTTATTGATACGCCGGGAATTAATGAGGTTGATGGTGAAGCACGCGAACGCATGGCGCATGAAGTGGCTGCACGCGCAGACTTATTGCTGTTCGTCATTGATGGCGATTTAACCCAAGTCGAGTTTCGTGCTTTAAAAACGGTGGCTAGCACGCATCGACCCAGCTTATTGGTCGTCAATAAGGCCGACCGTTATACCGAAAGCGAACAACGTCAATTACGCAGCGTTTTACGTGAACGTACTCAAGGCATTATCGCACCCGAAAATCTTATCTTTACCACAGCACAATCTAAGCGCCAAGCGGTGATTCATGTGGATGCTGATGGCAATGAGCATGAAAGTGTGCGTATTCGCCCTATTGATATTGCAGCTTTAAAAACACGCCTGTGGGATATTTTAGAATCAGAAGGCAAAACGCTAGCCGCACTGAATGCTTCGCTTTTCGCAGGTAATTTAAGCGAAGCCGTTGGCAAGCGCGTTTTGGAAGTCAAACGTGAATTGGGCACTAAAACGATTCGTATGTATTGCCTTGCCAAAGGCGTGGCGGTTGCTCTAAACCCCGTGCCAGTCGCTGATTTGATTGCAGCCGCTGCCATTGATGCCACCATGATTACGCACTTGTCGCGCTTGTATGGCTTGCCTATGTCACGCACTGAAGCTTGGGATTTGGTACGCAGTATTATTGCGCAAATGCTGTTGCTCATGGGAGCAACTTGGGCTATTTATCTGGTATCTTCTGCGCTAAAACTGGGTACAGCCGGAATATCGACTGTATTGACCGCTGCCACCCAAGGCGCTGTGGCTTGGTATAGCACTTTAGTCATCGGCACAGCCGCCGAAAAATGGTTATCCAATGGTAAATCTTGGGGAGAAAGCGGCCCTAAATTCGTTGTACAGCAAATACTGGATTCATTAGATCGTGATTCGGTCGTGGCTGAAGCGCGTGAGGAAATTATGGCTTATTTGCGCAAATACAGCAGAGCCCGCACTACTGACAAAACGGCTAGCCCATAACAACTAGCTCATAAGCCTAGAGCCTAGGCTGCACTGCCTGCGTGACAGCATTACAGATAAAGTCAATTCAGGAATAAGCGCGGATCAACCTATCTAGGTGTTCTTCCAGTAGCTTGACAGCATCTTCCATATCTTCGGGGTAAGAGGTAAAACGGTGGGTAAACCACATGCCCTGTATGCTGGATAATAACAGGCTGGCTACCTGACGGGCTTTGTATTGATCGCCTAGCAACTGTTTGAGTGCATGCGCTAAATTGCTATGAAAGCGATTATAGTACACACGCAATAAACGCCCAACACGTTCATCATGCGCCGCATGCGCCCAAAACTGTGGCCAGACATCGCGTGCTTCCGGGGAAATATGTAAAGAGGTGAAATTCATACGGATCATAGCCAGCAGACGCTCCCTAGAATCTGACTCCTGCCGAAATACGGCCAGTGCAGACTGATGCAGATCATGAATCAAATAGACATAAGCGGCATAAACTACATTATCTTTGGTGTCAAAATAATGATGGATAATACCTGTCGATAAATTGGCGCGCTGGCTAATCCCTTTGGTAGTCACTCCACTCAGACCGTTTACACCAATTTCCTCAATCGCTGATTCAACAATACGGCGCGGCGTACTTTCCTCAGTCAACTCCTCAAACGTGAAACGCTCTGAAAACTTGTGTTCACTCACACTATTAATCCGCTAATCGCCTAGAGACGCTCTAGTATAGTGGATTGACTGTTCAGTTAATAGTTGCTTGGTGGCGTGGTAAAGCTCGCTACCCCAGTATTGTCTGAATTGTCTGACTTTGCCAGACCCTGGGGTAGCTATTGATTGACAACTTATTCAAACATTTTTCATGGCTTTTTCAGGGTTTTAAGCACCCGATTCAAGCCAATCAACAGGCTGATACACATGGCTAATAACACTAAGGTAAAGGGTAAACCCGTAGAAACGGCCATAGCCTGCAAGGCTGTCAAAGCACCAGCGCCGCCGACTAAAAGCAAGGTAGCTGCGACTAAACCTTCAAAGATTGCCCAGAAAATCCGCTGTGCGACCGGCGCATCTGTTTTACCACCAACAGTAATGGTATCGATAACTAATGAGCCAGAATCTGAAGAGGTCACAAAGAACACTAAAACCAAAACAATACCAATAAAGGAGGTAATGCCGGTTAAAGGTAGCTCTTTAAACATTTGAAACATCTTCAATTCTAGGGGTGCTGACTTAACTGCTGCATCAGCATCAGCAATAACCTGTGCTATGGCTGTACCACCAAAAGTCCCCATCCAAATCATGGTCACAATGGTTGGAATCAGTACAACACAGACAATAAATTCCCGGATAGTACGCCCACGGGAAACCTGCGCAATAAACATGCCTACAAAAGGTGACCAAGAAATCCACCAAGCCCAATAAAACGCTGTCCACCCCTGTGAAAAGTTAGCATCTTCGCGCCCAAACGGCATAGACAGAGGAATAATGTCTTTCATATAAGCCACACTACCCGCTATAGTGGTAGAAATAATATCGCTGGTCGGGCCAACCAGAAAGATAAATACCAGTAGTAAAAAAGCTATCCCAATATTAATTTCAGACAACACTCTGACGCCACCATCCAAGCCACGCAATACAGATATCAAAGCCATTCCTGTAATAACACTGATCAATAAAACGCGCGCACCATCGCCTGTCGGCGTATCAAACAAGAAATTAAAACCTGCCAAGGCTTGTTCCGTGCCAAAGCCAAGCGAGGTGGCCAAGCCGAACAAAGTGGCAAACACCGCCAAAATATCAACCAAATGGCCAGGCCATCCCCAAACACGTTCGCCTAGCAGGGGATAAAAAGCAGAACGTAGCGTCAGCGGTAATTTGTAGTTAAAAGCAAAAAAGCCTAAAGCGAGTGCAACGACTGCATAAATAGACCAAGGGTGAATTGCCCAGTGATAAAGGGTGGCAGCCATGCCCAGATTACGTGCAGCATCCACGTCTCCCACAGCACCGCCTAGTGGTGTCCAATCTGTACGAACACCATTTTCTAGGGTTGTTCCGACCAAAGCGCTGTCAAAATGAGACATAGGCTCAGACACGCCAAAGAACATTAAGCCTATGCCCATGCCTGCGGCAAATAACATGGCAAACCAACTCAAGTAACTATAGTCGGGTTTGGCATCCTGTCCCCCCAAGCGAATTCCCCCCAATGGAGTGACAATCAGCAGCAAGCAAAAAATAACAAAGATATTGCCTGCCAATAAAAAGAACCAATCTAGATTAGTTGTCAAGGTCTTACGCAAGTCGGTAAACATGGTACTGGCTTGTTCTTGAAACATAAGCGTCAGCACCACAAAAGCGATGATGGATAAGGCAGAAATACCAAAGACAGGATTATGAAAATCAAGTCCTAGGATTTGAACATTATCTTGGCCGATTTTGTAATCCGAATTGTGCAAGTCGGTTTTTTGATCAGAATGAGATTCTGTCATATACCCTCCTAGTCGATGAGAAAAAAGTGGAACAATTTAGCAAACGAGAATACGCTAGACATTCATTGTTCGGAAGAAGCAGGATCAGGGTACGGTTGATTAAGGCATCCGTCAAGCCTGCGTCTTATGGGGCAAGTAGCTCTAACTAGTCCTATATCTGGACTAGCGTGATTCTTTGATTTGACCTAAGCAGCTTCAGCGAACTGGCTTAGGTTTTGAGTCTTTCATTTAATATTTCTTTTGTATCTTTAATATCTATATCTAATTTTTTATTATACTCAAACGATTAATTTTATTTGTGAAAAGAGAAACCGGCTTTCTACTGTAGTCCACCCGTCGCTTTATCATACGGGTTGAGGCTGTATTCTACAAGGGTAACCGCTGAACCTTCGATGCGAATGCCCCAACTGCATCAAATAAATAGATTATTTGATTAATAATATTTATCGGAATTTTATTGAGGGAAATATTGTCTTAATCCCTTTTCAGACAGGGCAATATTCAAACTGAGGGCTGCTAAACACTCTGCTATAGAGGTTAAGGTCTTAATCCCTTTTCAAACAGGGCAATATTCAAACTACACCATTTGTAAACGCGATAGTCATGTGCCTGCGTCTTAATCCCTTTTCAAACAGGGCAATATTCAAACTACTCACTGCTGCTTATGCTATAAAGCAACTGTTGTCTTAATCCCTTTTCAAACAGGGCAATATTCAAACCCTACCGTTCGTCAGAACCCCTTTAAATTCAACAACTTGAGTTGCATAAAATTTAACATCAAATGGGCATTTAAAAGTTAGCATTTCAGGCTCACCACAAATGACACGGACGGCGGCTAAGAACTGGCTATTTATACAACAAAAGCGTACATAAAGCTAGTCCTTCAAACACAGAAAAGTGGGGAAGTGTTTTAAACTTACTTTAAGATTGCCTACAGCAGTGCAATAGAGTTTAATGCCACCATGATAACATCTGCCCAAACACCTATTCTGGAAGTGCGCCAGTTACATAAGCGCTACCCCAAAGTCAAAGCTGTGAATGGCGTTGATTTTGCTGTAAAACCTGGTATTTGCTTTGGTTTACTCGGCCCTAATGGCGCAGGCAAAACCACCACCATAGAAATGATGGAAGGTATTAGCCAGCCTACTCAAGGCGAAATACGCTACAAAGGAGAACGGCAAGGACGACGCTTCCGTAATGAAGCAGGCATACAGTTCCAATCCACTGCCTTACAGCATTTCCTGACTGTACGGGAAAACCTGCAATTTTTTGGCAGATTATACCCTCAGACTTTACCACTGGACGAACTGGTAGATATTTGTTCCTTGCAAAACTTTCTGGATCGTGATGCCAGCAAACTGTCCGGCGGTCAAAAACAGCGTATGCTCTTAGCCATAGCGCTGGTGAATAACCCGGAAATTGTTTTCCTAGACGAACCAACCACTGGACTTGATCCACAGGCCAGATTGAATTTCTGGGAACTGATCAATCGCATCAAAGCACGTAAAACAACCGTTTTATTGACCACACATTATATGGAAGAAGCTTATAATTTGTGCGACGAAATTGCCATTATGGATCACGGTCGTATTATTGCCCAAGGCGCACCGGATGAATTATTAAGCAACCATTTCCAAGATGTGATTATTGAATTGCCACAACGCGACTTTCCACCCGCCGCACAGCGTATTCCGCACCGCACTTTGGACAAAGTCAATGCTACGGTTGAAATTGTCAGCCGAGACCCTAATACAACTTTGGTAGAACTGATGCAGGCTGGTGCGTCGCTTGCACGCCTACAAGTCAGACCACGTACACTGGAAGACCTGTTCCTTGAATTAACCGGCAAGGAGTTGCGCGTATGAACCTGCAACGGATTGGGGCTGCCTTTTATGCACGTAGCTTGGAGTTTTTACGGGATCGTTCGACTTTAGCTTGGAATCTCATACTGCCTGTCGCTTTGGTAGCGGGGTTGGCTTTTGTTTTTTCCGGTGAAGGTCAACCCTTATTTAAAGTTGCTGTCATTGGCGAGAACGTGAACGCTTTGAGTAAACCTGATAAGCGTTTACATCCCATCTTAGAGACAAAACACATAGACTTTTATGGACTTGATCCAAGCGATAAAACCGCCGCAATTGGCAAAGTAGGACGACACCAGATTGACATGCTATTAGATTTACGCCCTGAGCAAATGGCCTACTGGATTAATGAAGATTCACCCAGAGGCTATTTTTTAAAACGCTTAATCGCCAAGGATGAGTTCGGTCAAACTTTACAACAGCAACAGGTCGCGGGAAAAGCCGTTCGCTATGTCGATTGGGTCGTCCCAGGCATTTTAGGCATGAATATGATGTTTAGCTGTTTGTTTGGTGTCGGTTTTGTCATTGTGCGTTATCGTAAAAGTGCTTATCTAAAACGCCTCAATGCAACGCCCTTGCGAGCCAGTGAATTCCTGCTCGCCCAAGTATTATCACGCCTTATTTTAGTCGTCAGCGTCACAACACTAGTGTTTACTGGAACGCATTTATTTTTACACTTCACCATGGAAGGCCATTATTGGCATCTATTTTTAGTGCTGCTTTTGGGTACTTTTAATCTGATTAGCCTGAGCTTATTGGTGGCAGCACGGGTCACTAGCGAGGAATTAGCCAGCGGCCTGCTCAATCTACTGACTTGGCCGATGTTGCTGCTATCGGGTGTCTGGTTTTCACTGGAGGGTACAAATCCTTATGTACAAGCCTTTAGTCAACTTTCCCCGCTGACTCATATTTTAAGCGCGGCCAGAGCGATTATGCTTGATGGCGCTGATCTTGCCGATATTAGTACACAATTAACCACACTAGGCATTTCTTCGCTGTTTTTTCTATCGTTGGGTTCCTACTTATTCAAATGGACCGATGATCAATAAAGCGATCACCCTTAGGCTAAAGTGCGCGCCGCGCGCTGGCAGCATGGACACATCTTGAGCGAACTTGAGGAAACGTATTCATGGCAAGACAAGCCGATTTTATTGCAGCCTCTATTCTATCTGCTGACTTCGCCCAATTAGGTGCAGAAGTCGACAATGTACTGGCCTCTGGTGCAGATATTGTACACTTTGATGTAATGGACAATCACTATGTCCCCAATCTAAGCATCGGACCTTTAGTGTGTGAAGCGCTGCGCAAACATGGCGTAAGCGCTCCGATTGATGTCCACTTAATGATCAAGCCGGTTGATCGCATGATTCCTGACTTTGCTGCGGCAGGTGCGACTTATATTAGCTTTCACCCGGAAGCGTCCGAACATATTGACCGTACCTTGCAATTGATTCGCAGCGAAGCTTGCAAATCAGGTCTGGTTTTTAACCCCGCCACACCGCTGAGTATTTTGGAATATGTCATGGACAAAGTGGACATGATTCTATTAATGTCGGTCAATCCAGGTTTTGGCGGACAACGCTTTATTCCTGCTACTCTGAACAAATTGCGTCAAGCACGCAAAATGATTGATGAATCTGGTTTAGCTATTCGTCTGGAAGTCGACGGCGGTGTCAAAGTGGATAATATTCGTGAAATCAAGGAAGCCGGTGCAGATACTTTCGTAGCCGGTTCAGGTATTTTTGGCAAACCCGCTGCAAATGATCCGCACCGCTATGACGGTATTTTAAATCAATTGCGCGCTCAATTAGCTGAGGCTATGGTTTAATAATGTTTCAACCTAAAATGATTTTGTTTGATTTGGATGGAACACTGATTGATAGCGTTCCTGACCTAGCTTTTTGCATCAATAGCATGCTGAGTCAATTAGATATGGCCACTGTACCGGATGACTCGGTGCGCAATTGGGTCGGTAATGGCATACAACGTCTGGTAGAACGTGCGCTCAGCAATGACCTAGATGCTTATCCTGAAACTGATTTATTGGAGCGCGCCATGCCCATTTTTATGGAATTGTATGCCGCCAATACTTCACAACGCAGTTATCTTTATGAGGGTGTGTTAGATGCGCTGGATTATTTACAGAGTTGTCCAAATATTCAATTAGGTTGTGTGACCAATAAGGCAGAACAATTTACCCTACCCTTACTGCGTGACCAAGGCATTGCTGAGCGCTTTGAGATTATTATTAGCGGCGACAGCCTGCCGGAAAAAAAGCCACATCCCTTGCCTTTATTACACGCGGCTAAACGTTTGGGCGTCACTCCGACTGAATCACTAATGGTAGGTGACTCCAAATCTGATGTAAAAGCGGCACGCGCGGCTGGCTTCCAAGTCATCTGTACCACCTATGGCTATAATCATGGCGAAGACATACGCCACTATAAACCTGATGCCGTCGTCGATTCATTGGCAGAACTTAAAACATTAATTGCCTGAATTCCAGCAGACTACCCCTACCCCTCGCGGAATCGCTCCGCTAATACGCTGACTTGCACCAAGAGTCTACCTCTACCGTTGGTAAGTAAAGCTTCCGTGCTTATCCTTTTCTATTGGTGTTGCAGCAGTATCCATGTACTAAGTTATAGGCTGATGAACAGGGATAGAAACCGCAAACCCATGCAGGGAGTTTTTTACTTTAAGCAATCTAAAAAAAGGACTTACATTATGACTTTCAATATTACAGGCGTAGGCGGCTACAATACTTTGGCACCTGCCACATCCACAGCTCCTAATAACTCACCCAACAGCTATTACGAATCCTTCCCAGATATTAATTGTGAATCAAAAGAGCTGCCTTTTTCGTGGGATGATCTTGTACAACAACAATGCAGCTTTCCAAATATTGATCCTAGGCCAAAAGAGTTACCTTTTTTATGGAATAATCTTATCCAACAACAATGCAATAACATTACTAATGCTGGCGTAACCATTTAGATGCGCGATAAATCCTGTACAATCTTAACCATAAAATGGTGGAGCACGTGTAAGCGGTAAGCGCAGACTTATGACACTGATGTCTACCATCGGACACAGGAACAGGCTAAATCAACCTGAGTAAATTGGCCGCATGATTAAACAAAATTATTCAAGCTTGAGTGTATTAACATGGACACACTGTATGAAACCGATTTTTACACATGGGTTAACCGCCAAGCTCAACACCTGCGCGCTGGTGCTTATGATCGCATCGACGTTTACAACCTGATTGAAGAACTGGAAAGCATGGGGGTCAGAGAGAAAAAAGAATTGCGCAACCGTTTGCGCGTGCTGCTGATGCACCTACTCAAATGGACTTACCAGCCGGAACGACGCACCAGAAGCTGGGAGCTGACTATCGGTCACCAACGTGATGAAATTGCTGTTCACCTAGAAGATAACCCCGGGCTAAAACCCCTGATCCCAGAAACCCTTGCAACGGCTTACCGGCTTGCTCGGTCAGAGGCCGCACGTGAGACTGGCAAACCACAGAACCAGTTCCCGTCAGAGTCCCCATGGACGTTTGAACAAACAATTGATCCTGACTATTGGCCGGATTAAGAGCTTTTGGCTCTGTTTCCTTTCTTTCTTTAAATTTTACATAACATGAATTACGTAAACTACTTATATAAAACATCCCCCCTCCCTTAACTGTACCTTTCTCAGCCTTGCCATGTGGAAACTACATGCGCCCTAAGCTAAGCCCTAGCCCGCATACGTTGTGCCAACCAGTCAGGGCTCATTTCGGGTACGGAGGCTAATAATTTTTCTGTGTAGGCCTCATGCGGTGGAGTAAAAATAGTATCGCGTGAACCTTGTTCTACAATCTTGCCTTGGTACATCACCACAACCTCGTCAGAAATAGCTTTCACTGTAGCCAGATCGTGGGTAATAAATAAATAGGCTAAACCTAATTCACGTTGTAACCCATCCAATAAACGCAAAATATCTTCAGCTACCAATTGATCCAAGGCAGAAGTCACCTCGTCACATATAATGCACTGCGGTTCAGCGGCTAAAGCACGAGCGATGCAAATGCGCTGTTTCTGCCCTCCTGAAAGT
The DNA here is from genome assembly GCA_002747435.1 of Pseudomonadota bacterium. Lineage (GTDB taxonomy): Bacteria > Pseudomonadota > Gammaproteobacteria > Thiotrichales > Thiotrichaceae > Thiolinea. Next base: position 7,874 of record PDPH01000015.1, on the reverse strand, counting down.
TCACTGGGGTAACGGTTAATAAATTGATCAGGATTCAGTTCAATCAAACTCAACAGCTCTCGAATACGATTCTCTCGCTGCTCACCAGACAGACCCAAATAAAAACTCAGCGGACGACCAATAATATCACGAATACGCTGACGTGGATTAATCGCTGTATCCGCCATTTGATAAATCATTTGTATTTGGCGTAATTGGTCTTTACTACGATCACGATAATCTAGCGGTAGCTGCTCACCATTAAATTTCACTTCCCCTTGTTTAGGAGGCAATAAGCCAGTAATCACCCGTGCTGTAGTGCTTTTACCACTGCCAGACTCCCCTACTACAGATACGGTTTGCCCTTTATAAAGCTGAAAACTCACATCATGTAAAACATTTAATTGCTTCCCGTAAGCCGCCGTGATCTGCATAACATCAATGAGAGGTTGAGCATGTTCAGGGGGCGGCTTATGTTCCGATTTGCGGAAAGAACGTACCGCCCACAAAGATTGGGTGTACTCCTTTTCGGGATGAGCGAGCATTTGTCGAGTTTCGGCCTCCTCGACTAATTCGCCATAACGCAACACCATAATTCGATCAGCCATTTGAGCCACTACCGCCAAATCATGGGTAATGTAAATCGCAGCAGTATTAAAACGCTTCACAATGTCTTTCATTGTGATAAGCACTTCAACTTGCGTTGTCACATCCAAGGCCGTGGTTGGCTCATCGAAAATAATTAAATCTGGGCGACAAGACATGGCCATAGCGGTCATGGCACGTTGCAATTGCCCGCCGGATACTTGATGCGGATAACGAAAACCAATCTTCTGCGGATATGGTAATTGCAGTTTGGCGTATAAATCTTTAGCATCTGCGTAAGCTTCAGCTTTGCTACTTTTATTATGCTGTACAGGAATTTCAGCAAATTGATCAATTAAACGGTGTGCTGGATTAAATGCAGCCGCAGCACTTTGCGCTACATAGGCAATACGTACACCGCGCAGTTGGCGCTTTTGCTCCTCACTAGCATGAAGCATATCAATGCCATCAAACTCAATCGAACCACCCGAAAAACGGCAGCCAGGTTTCACGTAGCCCATAGCTGCAATTCCCAGTGTCGATTTACCTGCACCTGATTCTCCGATTAAGCCCAATACTTCACCACGATGCAAAGTGAGGTCAATCCCTTTGACAATAGGATGCCATTCACCGTCGCGCATCCCATCAATATACAACTGACGCATGGTTAATAAGATGTCACTCATATCATTGACCGTCCTTTAAGCCGCTGGTTTTGTGCAGAAACCAATCTACAATAAAGTTAATACCAATCGTAAGCAGTGCAATCGAGCCAGCAGGTAAGAGTGGTGTAATGTCACCGTAAGAAATCAGCATAGCATTATCACGTACCATGCTTCCCCAATCAGCAGTTGGCGGCTGAATCCCTAAACCCAAGAAGCTCAAAGCGGCAATAGTCAGAAATACAAAACAGAAACGTAAGCCAAATTCAGCCACCAAAGGCGGTGTCACATTGGGCAAAACTTCACGCAGTGCAATCCAGATTAAGCGTTCACCGCGTAAGCGTGCCGCTTCCACAAAATCCATAACCACAACATTCAAACTCACCGCCCGCGCCAAACGGAATACACGTGTCGAGTCCAGCAAAGCAATCACTATAATGAGCACTGGAATTGATGTACCAAAAATAGTAAGTAACAGTAAGGAAAAAATTAATGAAGGAATTGCCATTAGCACATCAACCAAACGGCTCATGATTTGATCAGTCCAGTCTCCTAAAATCGCTGCAACAATGCCCATACTGCCGCCAATTAAAAAAGCAAGACAGGTCGTAACAAAAGCAATACCAATGGTATTGCGCGCGCCATAGAGTAAGCGCGTAAACATATCACGGCCTAGATTATCTGTACCCAGCAGATAAGTGCTGCTCCACGGCTCAAAGACACCACCAACGATTTCAGACTCACCATAAGGCGTCAGCCAAGGAGCAAAAACTGCTACAAACACATAGATCAGCACAATCAGCAGACCGACCTTGGCACTGACAGGAGATTTCCAAATTTCACGTAACACGATAGCAATCTGACTGGGGCGCGGTGGTGGTGGTTTGGTATCCACGCTCGACAAAAGGGTATCAGCTAAGGGCTTATTTTCTGTCATCATCGGGAGTACAACAGCCTTGGGTTAGTCACAATGGATAAAATATCAGCCAATAAATTCAATAAGATATAAGTAGCTGCAAAAATAATGCTGCATGCTTGCACTACCGGAATATCGCGTTTTTGCACAGAATCCACCATAAGCTGCCCCAAACCCGGGTAAACAAATACCACCTCGACCACCACTACACCTACGATCAGATAAGCCAAATTCAGCACAATCACGTTGACGATTGGTGCCCAAGCGTTTGGCAAGGCATGGTGTAAAATAATGTGCGCGCGAGCTAATCCTTTAAATTTGGCCATTTCAATGTAAGGGCTAGCCATTAAATTAATAATCGCTGCCCGCGTCATCCGCATCATGTGCGCCATGACCACTAAGGTTAAGGTCAAGGCAGGTAAAACAATACGGTGCAAACGTTCTAATAAGGGTGTGTCAGGGCTAACACTGGCGAGACTGGGAAACCAACCTAAGATAACTGCAAAAAATAGAATGAGAATATAAGCAATAAAAAACTCAGGAAAAGAAATTGAAGTCAGTGTCAACACATTGATACTACGGTCAAACCAAGTATTGCGATATAGCGCCGCTAAAATACCTAGCATTAAGGATAAAGGTATTGCAATGATTGCGGCGACTACCGCTAAAAAGAAGGTATTGGCTAAACGTGTGGCAATCAGCTCACTAATTTCGCGCCCATTGGCTAAGGACACACCGAAATCACCTTGAGCAATATGACCCAACCATCCCAGATAACGGCTAAAAGCTGGTTGATCCAAACCTAGCTCAGTACGACAGGCTTTCAGGGTAGCCTGGGTAGCGGACTGGCCTTGTAGTTCTTGACACAAATCACCAGGCAGTAACTCAACGCCCAGAAAGATAATCAAAGACACCATGAACAAGACAAAAATGCCCAGTCCAAAGCGTTGCAAAATGAGTCGCAGGATAACAGACACCTAAGCAATTCTCCTATGAACTAAACCCCACTGTGGTACCTAGATAACTAGATACCCAGTGGAAAACTTTATGTCATTAAGCGTTTTGTCTTGCTTAGACTTTCCACCAACGAATAATAGCGCGCTGACCGTCCAGATCCCAATCATTGGCAATTTTTTCAGGCGTGCCCACTTTATTAGAAATAGCATTAATATAATTATTAAACACTGGAATAATCGTGCCACCATCATCGCGTACCAAAGCCTGCATTTCAGCATACATTTCGGCACGCTTGGCCTCATCCAACTCTGCTCTCGCTTCTAATAATAATTTGTTGAAGCGTTTATTATCCCAGACTGCATCATTCCACTCAGCGTCTTTGGCATAGGCTATAGAGAACATCCAATCTTCAGTGGGACGCCCCCCCCAATAACAGAAGCAGAAGGGTTTCTTGAGCCAGACATTAGACCAGTAGCCATCATTCGGCTCACGTACCACTTCCACATCGATACCGGCTTTGGCAGCATGTTCCTTGTAGATAATCGCTGCGTCTACAGCTCCCGCAAACGCCGCATCAGCCGTACTTAACTGTACCTTCAAGCCTTCTGCACCTGCTTTTTTCAAGTGGAACTTAGCTTTATCAGGGTCATAAGTACGTTGTTCAAGATGAGTATCTAAATAGCGATTACCACGCCCAATCGGGTGATCATTACCCACATAACCATGTCCATGCAGTACCGTTTTCAGCATCGCCTCACGGTCGACGGCGTATTTTAAAGCGAGGCGAACATCGACACTGCTATAGGGGTCAACATCACAACGCATGGGTATGGAATAATGCGCGTTGCCACTCGTCTCAATGATCCGAATATTTCGATTACGTTGCAGCAAGTGTAGCGTCTTAACATCCATACGATCTGCAACATCAATCTCACCCGTGATCAAAGCATTGACCCGCGCCGTTACATCCGCAATCGTTAACAACTCAGCCGTATCAAGGTATGAAGCGCCAGCATTCCAATGATTCGTAAAACGTTCAAACTCTGCTTTTACCCCTGGCTCAAAACTTTTTAAGGTGTAATAGCCGCAACCAATACCGGACTTGGCGTCAACTTGACCATCAGCATTAGCAGGCATAATTGCCAAGTGATAATCACTCATCAGATAAGGCCAGTCAGCATTGCCTTCACGCAAAGTCATCACCACCGTGTCATCACCATCAGCTTGCAAATCCACTAAAGGATCGACGATTATTTTTGCGGAAGATTTACTGTCTTCAGCACGATGATAGTTCAGGGATGCAAGCACGTCTGCTGCTTTCAAGGGCTGACCATTATGGAACTCAACACCTTTGCGCAACTTAAATGTCCAAATTTTAGCACTGTCGTCAGATTCCCAACTCTCAGCCAACTCTGGATAAAGCTTGCCATCAGCATCCACTGTTGTCAGGTAGTTATGAATCGTTTTACATAACACTTGCAAAAAATTATTTTCGGGAGTAGCCGGATCAAGCGTATCGGTCGTAGCACCATGAGCTGTGCCTATTTTTAGATGACCTCCTTTCTGGGGTTCGGCGGCAGAAGCTGGGTTCAGAAAAAGAGCGGGCATGGCAGCACTTAAACCTAATGCAGAGCTCAGCTTGATAAAATCACGGCGAGAAAGCTGCCCTGTTTTTAGAGCATGTTCTAAATCAGTTATCTTGGTCATAATTCATCCAAAGACAGGCTAGCACCTATCAAATTTATCGTTATTCAATAGAGGGAAAACGAATAAATCACTGTTAAGGCACACCGTCATCTCCCTCCTCCGCTTTTCACTTTAACAAGCTTCGCTACTTTACTCAACTGATCTAAAAACTGTTCAGCAGACAGCATTTCGTAATGCTTGCTAAACAATAACTGTCGTAGCCAGTCCAGTTAAGCATCAACCAAAATAACATTTATCTCCATTTGTTGCAGTATTTCGATAAACTTGCTATCGGCTTGCTTATCGGTAATTAACGTATCAATAGCGCTCAGCTCGCCGCTGGAAAAAGCACTGTTGTGATTAATTTTAGAGCTATCAGCAACAATGATTTTTTCCCCCAATGTGCGACTCAGCATGGTATTATTAATAGCAACCTCGGCAAGATTTTGCGTACTCAGTCCCATACTGTGACTCAGCCCACCAATCCCGATAATACAACGTGTTGCCGTCACTTTATTCAGGTTACTAATGGCAAATTCGCCGGTCAGCGCTTCCTTGGGAAAACTAATATCCCCGCCACATAAAACCAAATGAATACGCGGGTCTATCGACATAGATAAGGCCTTACCATTATTGGTTATCGCGGTTAAATAGGTATTTTCTATTTGCGACAGTACCAACAATGCTGTTGAGGATGAATTGATAAAAACAATATCATTATCGTTCATTCGTTTGGCTGCTGCCTTGGCAATCGCCAATTGACGCTGTATTTGATGGCTGGCATAAGGGGCGGTGACAAACCTAGCCCCGCCGTGATGGCGTTTCACACCGGCTTTTTCCAATTGGGCAATATCACGTCGAATGGTTAGGGTTGAAACCTTAAACACATCAGCCAACTCTTGGATGCTCATTTCACCTCTCACTTTTAGTAAAGTGAGCATATCGGTTCTGCGTTGATTGGCAATTTTCATTTTACGACCATTTAACTATTTAACTATTCTTTGAACTTTTGAACATTTTAAATCCAAAAAAAGAACTTATCCAATCAAAAAAATAACTATTTTGTATGTTTTCCTATAAGAAATTGATATTCTTCCGCATTTATTGCATAGTGTGGCTAAAATTTCGAACATTGATAAGATGCTGACAAAGCGGAGCAAAATAATGAGTAAAGTAAGTGAAATTAATCGTGAAAAGTGGATTTTAGACACCTTTCCCGAGTGGGGCACTTGGTTAAACGAAGAAATTGAAGCGGAAGTTGTCCCTGAAAACAGCTTTGCCATGTGGTGGTTAGGCAACTGTGGTATATGGGTAAAAACGCCCGGTGATGCCAACGTCTGTATGGATTTGTGGTGTTTTCGTGGCAAGAACACTAAAAAAGTCAAAGATATGGTGCGTGGTCACCAAATGGCCAATATGTCAGGGGTACGTAAATTACAACCCAACTTGCGTAACATTCCCGTCGTCATTGACCCGTTTGCCATTGAAAATCTGGATTTCTTGCTGGCTTCGCACTACCACAGCGACCATATGGATGTCTACGTAACAGCGGCGGTGATCAATAATCCAAAATTGGATCATGTCAAATTTATCGGCCCTGCCTACTGCGTTGATATTTGGCAAAAATGGGGCGTACCGGCCGAGCGCTGTATTACCGTTAAGCCGGGCGACACCGTTAAGATTAAAGACGTGGAAATCCTTGCCTTAGATGGTTTTGATCGAACCTGTCTGGTGACCCTGCCGGTAGAGGGGGCTGATGCCCAAGGCGGTGAACTAAAAGGACTGTGCCCCAGTGATGAAGAGATGGACAAAAAATGTGTTAACTTCATCTTCAAAACCCCGGGCGGTAATATTTATCACGGCGCGGATTCACACTATTCAGTGATGTTTGCCAAACACGGTAAAGAAAATGACATTGATGTGGTACTTAACAACTATGGCGAAAATCCTGTCGGTATTGCGGACAAAATGACCTCAGTTGATTTACTGCGTATGGCAGAAGCACTAAAAGCCAAAGTACTTATCCCCGTACATTACGATGTCTGGACCAACTTCCAAGCCAATACCGATGAGATTTTGACACTGTACAGAATGCGCAAAGATCGCTTGCAGTACAAATTCCACCCCTTTATTTGGGAAGTCGGCGGTAAATACGTCTATCCACGCGATAAAGACTTATACGAATACCATCACCCACGTGGCTTTGATGATTGTTTTGAACAAGAACCCAACGTTCCTTATAAATCAATTTTATAAAAATAAAAATAAATGAAAAATGGTCACGCCATATGCTCAACCATTGCTGTATTTAAACAAAACTAACAAATCCCTTCCCCAACAGGGAGGGAATAGAGTATTAAACCACTAAACAGAAAAAAATGATGAACAGACCATTATTACAAGTTGCCCTAGACCAAACGAAATTGGAAGACGCATTAAACGTTGTTAAAAATGTTAAAGACCATGTCGATATTATTGAGGCGGGCACCATTTTATGCCTTAGCGAGGGCAGTCGCTCAATCGGTGAAATCCGTAAATTGGTTCCCGACCACATTATCGCTGCCGATTATAAAACCGCCGATGCCGGCTCCACCTTGGCGGCACTTGCTTTTGATTGGGGAGCGGATTGGTTTACCGTGATTTGCGGTGCACCGATGGCGACCATTGAAGTTGCTCAAGAAGTCGCTGTGGAGAAAGGCAAAGAAGTACAAATCGAATTATTCGGTAACTGGACTTACGATGAGGCCAAAGAATGGGTCAAGATGGGGGTTAAACAAGCCATTTACCACCGTGGACGTGACGCCCAAGCCAGCGGACAAACCTGGGGCGAAAAAGATTTATCAGCCTTAAAACAATTAAGCGACATCGGTTTAGAATTATCTATTACCGGTGGGTTGGTTCCTGAAGAATTGGCTGTTTTCAAAGACGTTAATGCCAAGGCCTTTATCGCCGGACGTGCGCTGGCTAATATGGAAACCGGCGTTGCCACAGCTCAAAAATTCCAAAATGCTATCACTGAATTTTGGGGCGAATAATGGTAAATAAGATGCGTCAGCATAAAATCGGTATTTATGAAAAAGCTTTGCCCG
>PDPH01000066.1 GCA_002747435.1 Pseudomonadota bacterium | reverse complement strand
CTTTTCCTTCCAGATCGCTTTCCCATCGACTAACGTCTGCATGGGGGTTCTACCACAACAACGTTTCCCTTGATGGGTACGTTCATTATTGTAGTCATCTAGCCAGTCGTCCAGATCCTTTTGCAACTCCTCGACAGACTGATAGATCTTTTTCCGCAAAGCAGGCCGGTAAAACTCATCCAGATACGGCCGACTCAATACCGGGGGCTACACGATTTTTCAGATTAGGGGTACGACGGGATTTATCCAGTAAGGCTTCGCGGTAAAATATGTCACGTGACAACCCCATCATTTTGCAGGCTTTTGATACATTTCAGATCGAGGTTTATACAACTAAGTCTCCACAAAATAGCACACCTACCTGTGCATCCTACCCACCCTGTCATTCGATCATGGCTTTCATCACATTTAACACCGCTTAAATTCTTAAGTGATTAATATGCTTTAGCACACCAGCCGTCGCCGCATCCATATCCGCTGAAATTGTGCGCTCTCGCACGGAATTAGCCAAAGCATTAGCCAGCTTCTTACCTAATTCCACGCCCCATTGATCATAAGAATTCAACTGCCAAATCACGCCTTGCACAAAAACCTTGTGCTCAAATAATGCTACTAAGCGGCCTAATGTTTCCGGGTCTAACTGACGATAAACTAGCAAGGTCGAAGGACGATCTCCGGGAAAAGTACGGTGGGCAGCTAGTGCATCAATGCGTGCTTCACTCAATCCTGCTGCACGCATATCTTCCCGCACCGTTTGCTCATCGCGTCCAAAAGCTAATGCCTGTGCTTGTGCCAATACATTGCTTAAAAGCGCATCATGATGGGCTTCAGCATCAGCAAAGGTCGCCGTCACACTAGGATTAGCCGCAACCATAAAATCAACCGGGATAATATCGCTACCCTGGTGAATTAACTGAAAGAAGGAATGTTGTGCATTAGTGCCAGGCTCACCCCATACCACTGGCCCTGTCGCATGGCGGATGGGGCAAGCTTCCAAACTAACACGCTTACCATTCGACTCCATATCCAATTGCTGAATATAAGCAGGAAAACGCGCTAAATGCTGATCATAAGGAATCAAAGCCACCGTCGGCCAGCCCATTATATTACGTCGCCAGATACCAATCAGTGCAAACAGCACCGGCAAATTTTCAGCCAAAGGCGCATCACGAAAATGCTCATCCATTTGCCGCGCACCAGCCAAAAAGTTTTCAAAAGCTGCTCGTCCCAAGGCAATCGCTACCGGCAAACCAATCGCCGACCACACCGAATAACGCCCACCTACCCAATCCCAAAAACCAAAGACTCTGGCATCATCAATACCATAAGAGCGTGTCGCTTCCAGATTGGTCGATACAGCAGCAATGTGTTTGCTAGCCTGCTCACCCAAAGCTGCTTTTAACCAGTTCAGCGCCGAAGCAAAATTCTGCATGGTTTCGGCCGTCGTAAAGGTCTTAGAGGCCACAATAATGAGTGTCGTTTCTGGGTCAAGTTGTGCCAAAGTATCAATAATATGCGCCCCATCCACATTGGAGACAAAGTGAATGTCTGGCCCATCATGCCAAGGCGATAAAGCCTGAGTAGCCATAACAGGCCCCAAATCAGAGCCACCAATACCTATATTGACCACATCCGTAAACGCTAAACCAGTCACACCTACATAGTCACCTTGGCGAACTGCTTCAGCAAAAGCCAAGAAACGCTCGCGTACCGCGCGCACATCATTTAATACAAGCTGACCATCAACACAAACATCCTCAGCAACACTGTCTCGCAAAGCCATGTGCAATACGGCACGCTGCTCGGTTTGATTAATCTTTTTACCAGCCAACAAGGCTGCCCGACGTCCGTTTACATCAGCCGCTTCGGCTAATTGCAATAAAGCTTGGATGGCCGTTTCATCCAGCTTTTCCCGAGAAAAGTCCAACAATAAGTCATTCTGATAAGCACTCAATTGCTGAAACCGCTCAGGATTGTCTGCAAACAAAGCCTGTAAACGGCTTTGTTTCAAGCGCTCACCTTGTTGTTGCAAGTGCTCCCAACTGGTCATGATTGTCATACTGTTTGTCCTGTTTAGTGTTTTTGGGCAAGCTGCGCCATAATTTCCTTACAGCTTGGCAAATCTGCTCCCCGACGGGAGCAAGTAATAGCCGCAGCCGTTGTAGCAAATGTACCTAAATCCCTAAGCTGTGCTTCACTGTTAGGCCAAATTCCCGAACGCAATAATCCGTCCAGCAAGGCAGCCTGAAAGGTATCACCCGCCCCAACCGTATCAACCACAGCAACGCTGGGCGCTTTGATATTGACGTGGGCTTGCTTGCTCCACAGCGTGGCACCCTGACTACCTCTAGTCAAAGCCAATAACTGGATGTCATGAACTTGTTGCCAACGCAGCATAATCTCTTCAGGCTGGTGTTCTGGATATAAATAATGCAAGTCCTCATCGCTAAGCTTGAGCACATCCAATAAAGGCAGCAGCTCGTCCAAACGCTCACGCCAAATGTCCAAGTTGGGTTCTACATTCAAACGCACATTCGGGTCTAAAGAGACCAGACCACCACCGGCCTGACTTTTGAGCAGTTTTAGGTAAGCATCCGCAGCAGGTTGCACCACCATTGAGTAAGACCCAAGATGTACACCACTAATCCCGGTAAAATCAAAGTTAGCTAAGTCTTCAGGTGTCAATACACGGTCTGCCGCAGCATTGCCATAAAAAGCGTAACTCGGCACACCGGCTGCATCTTGTTGGATAAAACTCAAAGTAGTCGGCGCTGTTTTGCGACAAATAAAACGGGTTGACACACCCTCCTCTTGTAATACGGCATGCAAGTGATCACCCAAAAAATCATGGGATAGACCTGTCAATAAGGCGGATGCCTGCCCTAAACGCGCCATGCCAACGGCGACATTCAATGGCGATCCCCCAACATGTGCTTGTAAAGACAAGTGTCGTGGAATCTTTTTAGCCCGTGCGTAGTCTTGTTCGAGATAAACATCGAACAATGCTTCGCCACATACAATAAACACGTAATAACCCTCCTAGCAAAGACCCGCATCAGTGGGGCTTTTGTGTTACACGAATACATTCTTTAATGAATGGCGAACCACGGTAAATGAAACCTGTATAAAGCTGTACCAGCTTAGCACCTGCTGTGAGCTTTGTCGTTACATCCGCCGCACTCATAATCCCCCCTACTCCAATAATCGGGATAGCTTCACCCAAGGCGCGATAAAACGCTGCAATCACTTCATTGGAACGAATCGTTAAAGGCTTGCCACTCAAGCCCCCTTGTTCACGACCATGTGGCATATGTTCTACCACTACTTTATCCAGTGTTGTATTGGTAGCAATCAAACCATCAATCTCACAATCCATAAATACCTGTGCCATTGACTTAATTTCGTCGCCATTCAAATCAGGTGCAACCTTGACCGCCAAAGGTACATAGCGCCCGTGCTGATCGGTTAAGGCTGTTTGAGCTTGTTTGAGAGCGCGCAGCAATTTTGCCAAATCCTCACCGTATTGGAGGCTACGCAAACCGGGCGTATTGGGCGATGAAATATTGATCGTAATGTAGCTGGCATGCGCATAGACTCGGCGCAAAGCCAGCAAATAATCATCAACCGCATTTTCCACCGGAGTGGAAAAGTTTTTGCCAATATTAATACCCAGTATGCCTCGGTAACGCGCCTTGCCCAATTGCTCTAATAAATAATCGACACCCTGATTGTTAAAGCCCATACGATTAATAATGGCTTTAGCATCCGTTAGCCGAAATAAACGCGGCGGTGGATTCCCCGGTTGTGCTCTCGGTGTGACCGTACCGATTTCCAAAAAACCAAAACCACAACTAGCCAAGGCATCAATATAGTCACCATTTTTATCCAGCCCGGCTGCCAGCCCTATGGGATTGGGAAAATCCAAGCCCATCACCTGAACAGAGCGACCAGGCATGGCTTCAGGTTTGCCGTGCAAGCCTAAAGCCTGCACCACTTTTAACGTTTTCAAGGCTGCATGATGCGAGGTTTCAGGGGGCAATAAGAACAGTAGTTGACGCAACAACTCGTACATATAGTTAGTCCAGACAATAAATTATTCTACCGAACAATTCGCTCAATCCCGATCTGGATCAGCAAATTTTAAATCTACCATCAATTGATCAGACAAGGCTTCTAACGCATTCTGCACATCCGCTTCCGTCACCCCCTCGGGTAAACTCAGACTCAAGTCAGCAAAAAACAATAACTCACTAGACATGGGTGCGGGGCGCTGCTCGCTGCACAATTCTTCAATATTAACGCCCAAATCTGCTAATTGCCGTGTAATATCACGAATAATACCCGGGCGATCTTGGCCAAGTACTTCAAAATTCAAACGGTATGCCGATGCAGACTGAGCCTGAGAATAAGCCTGAGCGTTGTCTGCTTGCTCTAGTGTTACCTGCAAGCCTTGTTGCTTCAATGCTTCCAACGCTGTTTTCAGCGTAGGTAGATTTTCGTCAGGTACCACCACCTGTAATAAACCAGCAAATTGTCCTCCTAAATGAATCATGCGACTCTCTGTCCAGTTAGCCTGTTGCTGATTCAAGACTTCGGACAATGATTGCACCAAACCGGGGCGATCTGCGCCTAAAACTGTCAAAATTAGCTTACTTTGCATGTCTTTCTCTCCTTGAGGCATTCAGCTATCTTATTGGGCATATGGTAAAACCCGACAATAACTGATAAAAACAGTGGAAACCAGTCGCATACCAGCAAAAACGGTATGCTCAAACTTTTAAAATAGTAAGAGGATGTTTCATGAGCAATCCGGGTACTTTTTATCCCTCGCAACGCACTTTGATGGGACCAGGCCCTTCTGATGTCAGTCCACGAGTATTACTCTCCATGGCACGCCCGACACTAGGACACCTTGATCCTCAGTTTATTGGCATGATGGATGAAGTAAAAACCTTGCTGCAATACGCTTTCCAGACTGAAAACGAGCTCACCATGCCGGTTTCAGCACCTGGCTCTGCCGGAATGGAAGCTTGTTTTGTCAATCTGGTCGAGCCAGGTGACAAAGTCATTGTTTGCCAAAACGGTGTATTTGGCGGACGCATGAAAGAAAATGTCGAGCGCTGTGGTGCAACAGCGATTATGGTTATGGATGATTGGGGCAAACCGGTTGATCCCCATAAAGTAGAAGCCGCTTTGAAAAAACATCCTGATGCTAAGATCCTTGCTTTTGTGCATGCAGAAACGTCTACCGGTACACGCTCAGATGCGCGTGCTCTGACTGAATTAGCGCATAAGTATGATTGCCTTGTCATCGTTGATGCAGTCACCTCGCTAAGCGGTTCAGAATTGCGCGTAGACGCTTGGGACATTGATGCTATTTATTCAGGCACACAAAAGTGCCTGTCCTGTGTACCCGGCATTGCTCCTATTAGTTTCGGCGAGCGAGCCATTGAAGTCATTAAGCATCGTAAAACCAAGGTACAAAGCTGGTTTTTAGATATGAATCTAGTAATGGGCTACTGGGGTGCTGGCACTAAACGTGCTTATCATCACACTGCCCCCGTGAATACGTTGTATGCCTTACATGAAGCTTTGTTAATGCTGAAAGAAGAAGGCTTGGAAAACGCCTGGGCGCGCCATCGCAGCAACCATGAAGCATTAAAAGCAGGCTTGGAAGCTATGGGCATCCGCTTTGTAGTGGATGAACCTTGGCGCTTACCCCAATTGAACTTAGTCAGTGTGCCAGAAGGCGTCAATGAGGCTCAAGTAAGACAGCGTTTACTGAATGAATACAGCCTAGAAATTGGTGCAGGACTCGGTGCACTGTCGGGTAAAGTTTGGCGGATTGGCTTAATGGGCTATGCTAGTCAGCCGCAAAATGTACTGAACTGTTTAGCTGCATTGGATGCGGTATTAACGAGCATGAAAGCCCCCATAACATCAGGCGTAGCAGTACAAGCGGCACAACAAATTTTCGCAGAAGCTTAACCAACCTTCCCCCAGCAAGGGAGGCAGAAAGAACAGGAAAATTCGCCCCCGCAAAGTCATCCTGATCCCCTTCCCCCCTTGCGGGAGGAAGGTTGGTAATGCTTTTTTAGTTTGACTTAAAATAAGCCCTCAATCTGTCCTGCTTCATTCAGACAGATTGATTCGGCAGCAGGTTTGCGTGGTAAACCCGGCATCGTCATAATCTCACCGCAAATCACCACCACAAAGCCTGCACCGGCGCTCAAACGCACTTCTCTTATGGGCACAGAATGTCCCGTCGGTGCGCCCCGCCGCTCAGGATCAGTGGTAAAGCTATATTGCGTTTTAGCCATACAAATGGGCAAATCGCCATAACCTTGCTGTTCCCATTCTTTGAGTTGGGTACGCACTTTTTGGTCTGCAAGCACTTCATCTGCGTGGTAAATACGCTTGGCGATGGTTTCGATTTTTTGAAACAGTGGCATTTCATTGGGATATAAAGTACCAAAGTTTGCCCAATTACCCTCTGCAAGTTCAGCAACTCGCTGTGCCAAATCGCGTGTACCGTCAGAACCATGTGCCCAATGTTTACAAACAATCGCTTCAGAACCTTGTGCCTGCGCGTACGCCTTAATGACCTCCAGCTCTTCATCGGTGTCGGCGACAAAATGGTTAATTGCCACTACGACGGGTACACCAAAGGACTTCAAATTCGCAATATGTCGCCCTAGATTAGCACAACCTTGTTTCACTGCGGCCACATCAGTTTGATTTAAAGCTTCCTTAGTGACACCAGCATTCCATTTCAGAGCGCGCACTGTAGCTACAACAACGACAACAGAAGGAGCAATACCAGTTTTGCGGCATTTAATATTCATAAACTTTTCAGCGCCCAAGTCGGCACCGAAGCCTGCTTCAGTCACCACATAATCAGCCAGCTTCAAAGCAGTCGTCGTAGCAATCACTGAATTACAACCATGTGCAATATTGGCAAAAGGCCCACCGTGTACAAAAGCAGGTGTCTGCTCCAGCGTTTGTACTAGATTAGGCTGCATGGCCTGTTGCAATAACACCGTCATAGCCCCTTCGGCTTTCAAATCACGCGCATAAACGGGCGAACGATCCCGCCGATACGCTACAATGATGCGTCCCAGACGTTCCTGTAAATCATTCAGGTCAGTCGCCAGACATAAAATCGCCATGACTTCAGAAGCTACGGTAATATCAAAACCTGTCTGGCGTGGAAAGCCATTGCCCGGGCCGCCGAGCGAGGTCACCACATCCCGCAAGGCTCGATCATTCATATCCAAAACGCGCCGCCAAGTGACACGGCGGATATCAATTTCCAGCTCATTGCCCCAATAAATATGGTTATCCAGCAGGGCAGCCAATAAATTATGCGCGCTGGTAATTGCGTGAAAATCGCCGGTGAAGTGCAAATTCATTTCTTCCATCGGCACAACTTGCGCATAGCCGCCACCCGCAGCACCGCCCTTCATGCCAAAACAAGGCCCCAGTGAAGCCTCACGAATACACACAGCGGCTTTCTTACCTAAGGCTTGCAAACCATCCCCCAAACCAACCGTTGTGGTTGTCTTGCCTTCACCAGCAGGCGTTGGGTTAATGGCTGTCACCAAAATCAATTTGCCATCGGGTCTGTCTTGTACCGACTGAATAAAATCAGCCGACACTTTTGCCTTGTCATGACCGTAAGGTAACAACTGTTCTGATGGTATTCCCAGCTTCGCGCCAATGGCTTGAATGGGCGACCTTACTGCATCACGCGCTATCTCTATGTCACTTTTGTATTGCATGTGACTTTATCTCCTCTGGTTTGACTGCTCCGCCTTCGATTTTGCCGCCATTGCATCATCGATTGACTGACCAGTCAATCAATATTATTACCACTTTAATAGGATTTTTACAGTGCTTTAGAGTCTGCTAAAATAGCTTCACGTCTTTCAGCGAGTCTTGCCGAGTCTTACCATGCCACCCCTAGCCGAACAGGCATCATTTATTAATATCAATGACTATTTAGAGGGTGAACGACACAGTACTGACAAGCATGAATACGTCGATGGTCGGGTTTATGCAATGGCAGGCACTAGCCTAAATCACAACCGTATCACGCGTAATCTGTCAGCCCTACTCTAGGCAGGACAGCAGCCCTGTGAACCGATTAGCAATGACATGCTTGTTAAAACGACAGCTACCCGCTTGCGTTACCCAGACTTAATGGTGATTTGCAATGATGATCCTTCCCAAAATAATTATGTGCGCGAAGCGCCTCTCTTAATTGTCGAAGTGCTCTCTAGTCATACCCGTAGGCAGGATAAAACTGAAAAACGCACTGAATACTTATCCTTACCCAGCTTGCAGGAATATGTATTGATTGAGCAGGATATAGTTGAAATTGAAGTGCAGCGTCGTCGTGAAGCGTGGCGTTTATCCTATTATTATCTAGGACAAGCCTTAGTTTTAGAGTCAATAGGACTTGAACTGCCCGTTGCGGCGATTTATGAAAGGGTGGAAAACAATGACATGCAGGCGTACCTTGCACGACAAAATCGAGAAGATTAAATCTAAACTTTTTTCCACAACGAAGCACAATGAATAAACACCGTGCTTCGGAATGATTAGCTGCCGCCCGGTTTAACGCGGAGTCAGTGCCGCATTTGTCTCCTTCAGCTTAATTGTTCCAACGTCATCGAAAATGAAGTGAATCCTTAAAACCCGGAGAGATTTACTACGACGGAACAACCCCGACACTCAACGCTATGAGTCGCCAGATAATGGCACACTGTCACTGTCAACTTAGCGTATTTTCGGTGCTGAGTAGCTAGCCTACTCGTCCTACTCGTACACTAATATAATCATGAATATTGAACGGACAACCACAGTCAATCTTTAATTTTAGTACGTCCGTCAGTTAATGACCTTATGTGTTAGGTAAGCGGACTATATCTATAGAAATAAAAGCACCTTAAATCTAGTATTAAATAACTTAGCCAAAGGATTTCATATGAATAAAACCAAACCAATAGCTATTAATAAAAAAAACACTATGCAAGATATATATAAAGCGAGAGCTAATGAGAACAACAGAGGAAGTATTAATTTCTATAGTAGAGGCTTAGATCTTCTTCAAGATGGTTTTTTTAAAATATTACTCTCTGGTAGATATATCAATGTAGCCTACGCAAGTGAGTCCCATTGGGAAGGTTTAAAAGAATCAATCAATCCTGCCATCAAAGACTTAGCAAAAGCTAGAGTAGAAAAAAAATCAGTTAGCTTTTGGGAGATAGCCAAAGTTAGATGTGAATTATTAGCCAAGGCTAATATAAATGAAGGTAATGATAAATCAATGTTAATAACAGACGGTTGCCTTAGTCATCAATGTATTAATAATTTTTCTGCAAATAAAAAGCAAGATGGTGAAAATAATTTTTTCATTCAGGGGCAGTCAGCTACTTGCTCTGGCAACGTCATTATGAGTGACTTAAAGCAGCTAATTGACCCTGAGGGTCATAGTGATGGAAGTCAACCCATACCAGGAAAAGCAAGAACAAATACAGTCGATACAGAAAAAAGAGGTTATGCTGGCATAGAATTAAAAAGTCAGTTCTTAGGTTATTTAGCAGGTGATGTTTCTTACAAAAACTATACAATAATAGCTCCCAAAATACCTATGCATGGCATTTTTAGCTCAGATGGAGGTTATAGACGTTTTAGTGTTACTGACTGCATCATAGATACTCGAGCCATACCGTCTAGAAAATTAGCTATTGCTGGGGTTATGAATGTGGGAAATGTGCAAAGAAACATTGACCCAGATGGAAAAACAATTAAGCTATATTTATACCCTTTACGCATAGGAGGAGGACAAGCTAATATTAATATAATGTCTTTTAAAAATGACATTGCTAATAAACAAGCAGGTTATTTTTATAATAAAAACATACCAGTAGCCAGCCAAGCTAATATTGAAGACTTAAGATTTACCCCTAGACCAGGTGGCTTAAATTTATATAATTTTGACATGAAGGGCTTTCTTAAGGCTATAGAAAGAAAATATTACGAAAGAATCGATAAAGAGGAATCCATATCATCAATCATGCACTGGTTAAAAACAGAGGCACTCAAATATGGCACGCAAACTCCTTAATGTTAACCAGCGCTGCTGGCTACTTATTGTGCTGTGTACCCTTTGCAGCACACAGTTAATGGCCGCAATACCACCTACCAGTTATGGCAGTTTTGATGTGACGCAGCGT
>PDPH01000065.1 GCA_002747435.1 Pseudomonadota bacterium | reverse complement strand
TTCACTTTCGTCGGTAAAAGATGCTCATGTGGTTGCCACAACCCCTTTTTTCAAGGCTGCTCAGATAGTTAACTGCTTAAGTTGGCGCGTATGTGGTAAAACCCTCCAGTATCGTGTGGTGGGAGCATTCATAAATAATGTACCGAGTGCCATGCTTTCGTGCGAGTGTGCTCAATGCCATCGACTGTCAACCCGCCCCACACTTTAAAGGTGTCCTGCACCCCCAAACAATAGCTCACTTAAATACGTTACCCGATTTTAAGTAAAAGCGTCCCTTATTCAAGGTATTGTTTCAGCTTGTTTATCCTTAAGTGTGCAAATACTACGAAACCTAAGCAGCAATGCTTTCAAAATCGAACTAATCGATATTACAGTCACTCTCAAGTATTACAAACCGTTCACTTAGGAGAAACCATTATGAAAATTCAATCTATTTTGACAGGGCTAGTCGCATCCGGTTTTTTACTGCTAGGCAGTCATAGTTTTGCAGCAAGTGCGACTGAAGTGGGTATTATTAGCTTAAGCTCTGAGTCACACACTAATCCAGTCGTCAATAATCCTGTTAGAATTGAAAGAATAGAAAGAGCAGATCGCAATAACCGCCATCACCGTTCTGGTCATCAGGCACGCTTTATCCGTGTTAAAGCTGGCGATACCTTGAGTAAAATTGCCCAACATTACAAGATCCCTTTAAAACGTCTGCAACGCCTGAATAACTTGTACGGCGAGCGCGCTAATCGCATTTATGTAGGACAACGTATCCGTATTCGCTAAAACTACAATACGCTTATAACGCTCACAAAAAAAGCCCGGTTTAGCCGGGCTTTTTGCTAGCTAGTTACTCTTCCCCAAATACTTAGGGAATCGCATCTAACTCTTCGTCATTTCTCTCAGGTGGCATCAAGGCTTCCTTAGTAATACCCATCGCTAATAACAAATTACTCGCAATATAAATGGAAGAATAAGTACCAATGCCAATCCCGATAATTAAAGCCACTGAAAATGCTGAAATTGTTTCACTACCGTAGAGATACAAAGCTAAAATCACAATTAAGGTCGTAAATGACGTCATTAATGTGCGTGATAAAGTTTGATTAATCGATATATTCAAGACTTCAGCAGGCGTTTCCTTACGTAAAATACGGAAATTCTCCCGCTGCCGATCAAATACTACAATAGTATCATTTAGCGAGTAGCCAATCACGGCCAGTAATGCAGCCAAAACGGTCAAATCAAACTCAATTTGAGTAATCGAAAAGAAACCTAGCGTAATAATCACATCATGTACTAAGGCAGCAACTGCACCTACCGCAAAACGGTATTCAAAGCGCAAAGCCACATAAATCAAAATACCAGCCAAAGCCATCAGCATGGCTAGCCCTCCTTGTTCACGTAGCTCTTCACCGACTTGTGGTCCCACAAACTCAACGCGGCGCTTTTCAATACCTGCTGTTTCAGAACGTAAAATCCCAAATACTTTATCGCTGAGTGCAGCCTTAGCATCCGCAGTATCCAAACTATCATCCACCGGTGGAGGTAAACGAATCATCAGCTCCCGACTACTGCCAAAGTGCTGCACAACTGCGTCATAACCATGCTCTTTTAGTAAAACACGTACCGTTTCCGGTGCTTTGCTGCCTGGATAACCGACCTCCATTACCGTGCCGCCGGTAAAATCAATACCAAAATTCAAGCCTCTCAGCACTAAAGAGCCTATCGAGATTGCAATGAGTAACAAAGAGATAGCAAACGCAATTTTGCGGATGCCCATAAAATTAATGATTTTATCTTTTAACATGCTGCTATCTCCTGATCAGATGCTGAGTTTCTGCACACGACGGCCACCGTAAATCAGGTTGACCAACGCACGGCTACCAATAATGGCGGTAAACATTGATGAAAGAATGCCGATCGCCAAGGTAATTGCAAAACCTTTAATCGGGCCAGTACCAAAACCAAACAACACCACCGCAGCAATCAAAGTCGTCACATTCGCATCCAAAATGGTAGAGAAAGCCTGCTCATAGCCATGACTAATCGCCGTTTGCACAGGGACATTATTACGCAGCTCCTCTTTAATACGTTCATAAATAAGCACATTGGCATCTACTGCCATACCAATAGTCAATACAATCCCAGCAATACCTGGTAAAGTCAGCGTTGCTTGCAACATCGACAAAACAGCAAAAATGATTACTACGTTCATAAACAAGGCTAGATTGGCAACCAAACCAAACACGCGGTAATACACAACCATAAACAACAGCACTAAAGCAAAACCGATTAAAATAGACTTAAAGCCTTTTTCAATATTTTCCTTACCTAGATTAGGACCTACCGTGCGCTCTTCAACAATATAAACAGGAGCAGCCAAAGCGCCTGCACGTAGCAATAAAGCTAAATCACGTGCTTCTTCAGGAGAATCCAAACCAGTGATGTGAAAACGATTGCCCAATTGTTCATTAATACGAGCGACACTAATCACCTCTTGATTAACTCGCTTTTTACGTATTTTCTTGCCATTTACTGTGTTTTCTTCAAACTTGGTTTCAATAAAAACAACGGCCATTAATTTGTGAACATTGTCTCCAGTGACCTTGCTAAAACGACTACCCCCTTTGCCATCCAGTGTAATAGTGACATCAGGGCCGCCGGTTTCAGCATCAAAACCTGAAGAAGCACCCGTAATATACTCACCCGTTAACATCACCCGTCGCTTTAATAAAACCGGATTGCCATTGCGCTCATAATATAACTGTGTGCCCACCGGAGCGCGGCCAGTACGTGCAGCCAACTCAGGATCATTACCCGCATCATCAACCAAACGGAATTCCAGAGTCGCTGTTGCACCCAAAATTTCCTTGGCATAAGCCGAGTCCTGAATACCAGGCAATTGCACTACAATACGTCCCTGACCTTGTTGCTGAATAATAGGCTCGGCTACCCCTAACTCATTCACACGCTTACGCAAGGTAGTAATGTTTTGTTGCAGCGCAAACTTTTCGATATTGGCAAGATTTTCTTCAGACAAGCTAGCCACTAGGTTGGCAGTACGATCACCCTCCTGCTCTGCCCAGTTCAACTCAGCGCGATAAGTCTTGCGTAATATTTGCAAGCCTTTTTGTCGATCTTCAGGCGTTTTAAACTTGGTCAATACAGTTTGCCCCTCGATAGAAACACCCAGATAGCTAAGCTGATTTTCCCGCAAAGCATCTGTAAACTCATTCTCATAGCGCTCCAGCGCGTTATCACGAGCAGCTTCCATATCAACCTGCATCAAGAAATGCACACCACCGCGCAAATCCAGCCCCAGAAACATAGGCTTAGCATTCAGCTTTTGTAACCAAGCAGGCGTGGCCGCAGCAAGATTCAAAGCCGTGGTATAATCACGCCCTAATTCATTTTTTAATACCTCGGCAGCTTCTAACTGCACTTCAGTATCATTAAAACGCAATAAGGCCTGTTCACCGTTTAATTCAACGCTTTTAGGTGTTAGCCCTTTATCAGTTAAAGACTTTTCCAGAGCATCCAAGGTGCTCGGTTCAATCTGCACGCCACTGCGTGCTGGATTGATTTGCACCGAAGGATCAGAAGGATAAAGATTAGGAAGCGCATACAACAAGCTGACCAAAAAAACTACGACGACCAGCACGTACTTCCATAAAGGATAGCGATTCATTGTTATATTCCATTGCAACTTGGTCAGCACACCTGTAGCAAGCTATTAACAGGTGCGGACCTTGACTAAATCTGGATGGGACTGACTAGGCGCTCTTCAGCGTACCCTTAGGCATAACCGAAGCAATAGCGTGCTTTTGTACTTTGATATTGACGCCTTCACTAATTTCAATCTGAATAAAATTATCATCAATTTTGGTAATTTTACCCAATAAACCACCGCCAGTTACCACTTCATCACCCTTATTGAGTGCTTCTAACATGGTTTTATGCTCCTTGGTACGCTTTTGCTGCGGACGAATAATCATAAAATACATAATGGCGAAAAATACTGCCATCATTAAAATCAGCTCCATGCCACCACCCACAGGCGACCCAGCACTTTGTGCCCAAGCATCTGAAATAAACAAGCTCATTCACTACTCCTTAGAAAAATCAAAATCAGTTGCAAAATATGAACGCATTATGCCGCATCCCATGCAAAACTGAGAACTCGATGCAGAAAATTTTCACCTAGCCTGCACATTAAAACACGATCCAGTCCAATAGCCACACCGGCGGTTTTGGGCATTCCATGCGCCATCGCTGCCAGAAAAAGCTCATCCAGCGGCATAGATTCGCTCTGTAACAAGGCATCTGCTTGCAATTTGGCACGATTAGCAGCCGCATCGGTCAATTCCTGATAAGCATTGCCCAGTTCCAAAGCACCCCAATATACCTCAAAACGCTCAGCCACTGGTTGATCCTGCTCCTGCGTGTAGACGACCTGTGCTAAAGCAGATTGTTGTGCAGGATAATGATAGACAAAACTTAAGCTATCTACAGGCAAGCAACTTTCAATACAATGGGTAAACAACAAATCACACCATGCTTGCCTATCCAAATCACCCAGCGTCTCAATATCAATGCCTTGCTGCTGTGCCACCGCGCTCAGTTCAGCCTCACTAGCAGCATGGGGATCAATCTGTAAAGTTTCAAGGAAACAATCACGATAACTGATAAAGCGCGGCGCTTGCAAACTAGGTAATAAGCATTGCAATAGCTCAGCCACTTCTTGCATGAGACTTTGCCAACTAAAGCCCACCCGATAATATTCCAGTAAAGTAAATTCAGGATTATGACATCGACCAGCCTCGTCTTGTCGCCACACTTTACAGATCTGAAAAATATCACCGCTACCCGCTGCCAGTAGCCGCTTCATAGGGTATTCGGGTGAGGTATGCAAATAGCGCAGGCCTTGCGGTGTATTAACGCTGAAACTGGTAATCGCAGGATCGGTATTCGCTGAAACTGACAAGGCAGGCGTTTCCACCTCTAATACGCCACGCACCCGAAAAAAATCTCGGATGACTTGATTCATATGTGCGCGTGCCTTTAGATTGCTCAGCGGGCTGTTTGGTCGCCAGTTCAAGCTGGGATCTTGCCGTAACACAATACACAACCTATACCTGCACCATCAGGAAGCATCCTTAACACGCGATACATACTCACCTGTGCGGGTGTCAATGCGCAATACTTCGTCCTGATCCATATAAAGCGGTACTTTAACCACAGCACCTGTTTCCAGTTTAGCCGGTTTAGAGCCGCCACTAGCGGTATCACCTTTTACCCCGGGATCAGTTTCTACAATACGTAATTCAACAAAGTTGGGGGGCACAACGCTTAGAGGCGCGTCATCCCACAAAATAACTTGGCATATTTCATTACCTTTCAGCCATTTGGCTGCCTCTAACATAGCCGACTCTGGCGCGGCAAACTGCTCAAAAGAACCATCTGTTGCCATAAAATGCCAAAATTCGCCGTCACTGTAGAGGTATTCCATCTCACGATCCATAACATCGGCAGCTTCTACGCTATCACCTGACTTCCAGGTTTTTTCCACTGTACGACCTGTTTTTAGATTACGTACCCGCACACGGTTAAATGCCTGACCTTTGCCTGGTTTTACAAATTCATTCTCGACAATGGTATAAGGATCACCATCAATCATCAGTTTGAGTCCAGCGCGGAACTCACTAGTGCTGTAACTTGGCATTGCCTTGTTGCTCTCCAGTCTTTCACTTGTTTTACATAAGGGCGCATATGATAACCGGAATTGCTGTAAAAAATCAGACAAAAAATACTTCAAAGCCCGTTGTTTCCACTTGGCAAGCTGCACTAGCCACTGCTATCCGTGATCCTAGTGTCTTGCTGGAACGACTTAATTTAAAAAATAATATTAGTTTCAGTGATATAGCTCAGCGACAATTTCGCCTGCTCGTACCGGAAAGTTACCTCCAACGCATGCGTCCTGGCGACCCCAATGATCCTTTATTGCGTCAGGTACTGCCTATTAATGCAGAAATGCAGATTTTAACTGGCTATCAAAGCGACCCAGTGGGCGATAGTCATGCGACCGTTGCACCAGGTTTATTACACAAATACCAAGGACGAGCCTTACTCCTTACCACCAAGGCTTGTGCAATTCATTGTCGCTATTGCTTTCGCCGTCACTTTCCTTATAGCGACAGTAATCCTTTGCATGAAAATTGGCAAAGTGCGCTGAATTATCTAAAGCAACACAGCGATATTCATGAAATCATTTTAAGTGGTGGCGACCCTTTGACCTTGAGTGACGCACGCCTTTATGAATTAGGCAAAAAACTGGCTAGACTCACGAATATACAGCGGCTGCGTCTTCATACTCGCTTGCCCATTGTGCTACCTGAGCGCATTGATGAAAACTTATTAACTTGTTTGGCAAAACTAAAACAACGTTTTCAATTGATTATTGTCATCCATGCTAACCATGCCCAAGAGCTGGCCGCTACCGATGTGCAACATGCTTTAAACCAATTACATCAAGCAAACATTACCCTGCTGAATCAAAGCGTATTATTACGGAGCATTAATGACAATACAGATACTTTGTGCCAGCTCAGTGAAGCACTATTTGCCCAGCATGTATTGCCTTATTACTTGCATGTACTGGACAAAGTACAAGGTGCTGCTCATTTTGCAGTACCCGATGAGCTAGCGCTATTTTATTTGGACACCATGAGGAAACGCTTATCCGGCTATCTAATACCCAAGCTAGTCAGAGAATTGGCCGGTGCGGCCTCCAAATGCCCTCTACCGACTGTTTGATAATTTGGATTTATGGATCAATAAGTGTTAAACATTGTCTTATTAGGTACGCTACGCGAATTGTACTTTCTGGAACCATTATGAAAATAATAACAAGACAGCTCGCTCACTTTAACTGCTTCATCATCCTTAGCTGGCTACTGTGGCCTGTGCACGTACAAGCTACAGCTATGTATCGCTGGGTCGATGAGGAGGGCCGCGTCTATTATTCCTATACTATCCCTCCTGAGGCCACCAAGCTGGAACGTTCTCAGCTAAATAAAAATGGCTTAACGGTCAAAACAATGTCTGCTGCCAAAACAAAAGAACAAATTGCTGAAGAAAAATGGTTGGCTGAGCTTAAGGAAAAACTGCGTAAAATACGCGAAAAACAAATGAATGATGACCGCCGCCTACTATCGACCTATTCAGATGTTGAACAATTGGATAATTCTTATCTAGCACGCTTAAAGACGCTGGATGATACCCAAAAACAGGTCGAAGTCTTACATGATAAACTCAAAGATGAATTAAAAGACTTACAAGCACAACTTAGCAAAGCCAAAGAACTTGATAGCATCAAACGTCTCAAGCAATTCATCCTAGATAAACAAGCAGGCATTGACGAATATGCACATGCTTTAAACCAAAATACCAGTGAAAAAGAAAAAATAAAAACAGAATATAAACAACAACGCAGTCGTTTTTTAGAGCTACTGGAGCAAGTGGCAGAACAAAAAAAAGCTGAAGCGGCTAAAAGCCTAGATTGACAATTAGCCTTGCCGGATGAAGGGGGCTAGCAAGCCCCAGTGCTTAAATGCTCAGCTTAAATGCTTTAAACTCAACCCAGTGTTGTGCCTGAAGAATCATTAGCTTGGTCTTGCTGATCTACTCTTGCTGATCTACTTCGGTTGCTTCCTCACCATTCACCTGAATAGGCACGACTTGAACCAAATGCTCACCTGATGCCAGACGAATCAAAGTCACACCTTGAGTATTTCGCCCGACAATGGAAATATCTTTCACTGGCGTGCGTACTAGCGTGCCACCATTGGTGATCAACATGACCTGATTATCCTCCTTGACCTGTACCGCGCCAACTGCTTTACCATTACGCTCACTGGTTTGAATCGCAATAACACCTATACCGCCACGCCCCTGAGTTGAAAACTCATCCACACGAGTGCGCTTACCATAACCATTTTCGGTCGCTGTGAGTATTTCACCTTCAGACAGTATAATCAGTGAGTTAACCTGATGCCCCTCTTCCAGCTTGATACCACGCACCCCCGCAGCAGTACGTCCCATAGCACGCACATCATTTTCATGAAAACGGATAGCCTTACCCGCAGTCGACAATAGCATCACCTCATTGTCACCATTGGTCAGAGCAACATCAACCAAATAATCATCCTCACGCAAATCTACTGCAATAATGCCCGCAGCACGTGGACGGGAAAAATCTTGCAAAGGTGTTTTCTTAACCGTGCCATTTGAAGTAGCCATAAAGACGTAATAGCCCTCGGTATATTCCCGAATGGGCAGAATGGCATTAATGCGCTCACCTTCCTCGAGTGGTAATAGATTAATAATCGGTCTCCCTCGAGAGTTAGGTCCCGACATAGGTAATTGATACACCTTGAGCCAATACATGCGCCCTCGGCTAGAGAAGCACAAAATAGTGTCATGGGTGCTGGCAACAAAGAGTTTTTCAATAAAATCCTCTTCCTTCATGGAAGTAGCAGCCCTGCCCCGACCACCACGACGTTGTGCTCGGTAAGTATCCAGCGGTTGTGCTTTGGCATAGCCGGTATGTGATAGCGTGACCACCACTTCTTCATCGGCAATCAGATCTTCCAGACTCAGATCTTCACCTGCCACATTAATTTCGGTACGACGCTTATCATTAAAAGCATCACGCAAGTCAAGCAACTCATCCCGAATCACCTGCATCAGGCGCTCAGCACTGGACAAAATATCCAGTAAGTCCTCGATTTTTACTAATAGCTCGCGGTATTCGGCCAGAATTTTATCTTTTTCCAGCCCAGTCAAGCGATGCAAGCGCAATTCCAGAATCGCTTGAGCTTGCGTTTCAGACAACCAATACTGCCCATCTCGTAAACCTAGAACAGCATCCAAGCCATCAGGACGCGAAGCATCTGCACCGGCTCGCGTTAACATATCCGTCACTATGCCCGGATTCCAACCTCGCGCCAGCAGACTGACCTTCGCATCCGCTGGACTCGCTGCGTTTTTAATCAGGCTGATAATGTCATCGATATTGGACAAGGCAACGGCCAAGCCTTCCAAAATATGTGCTCGCTCGCGTGCTTTGCGCAAATTGTAAATTGTACGGCGTGTGACCACCTCGCGGCGATGGCGCAAAAAAGCTTCCAGAATATCCTTGAGATTCAGTAACTTAGGCTGACCATCTATTAGCGCCACCATATTAATGCCAAAGACACTTTGCATTTGGGTCTGCTTATACAAATTATTCAGCAGCACCTCGCCCGACTCACCCCGCTTAAGCTCAATCACCATGCGCATGCCATCTTTATCAGACTCATCACGCAACTCGGAAATACCTTCGATCTTCTTCTCTTTGACCAGCTCAGCAATTTTTTCCAGCAAGCGTGCTTTATTCACCTGATAAGGCAGTTCATGCACAATAATTGTTTCGCGGCCTGTTTTTTCGTTAACTTCAATCTCAGTACGTGCCCGTACATAAATGCGCCCGCGCCCGGTGTGATAAGCCTCACGAATGCCACGCGCACCATTAATAATACCCGCTGTAGGAAAATCAGGTCCGGGTAAAAACTCCATTAACTCATCAATATCCCTGTCAGCATGATCAATCAGCGCCAAACACGCATTGATCACCTCGCCCAAGTTATGTGGAGGGATATTAGTCGCCATCCCGACAGCTATACCGGCAGAACCATTGACCAAAAGATTAGGTACACGAGCCGGAAATACCGCCGGTTCCATTTCGGTATTATCATAATTGGGCACAAAATTGACCGTTTCTCTGTCAATATCCGCCAGCAACTCATGAGCGATTTTGGACATACGTACTTCGGTGTAACGCATGGCCGCAGGCGCATCACCATCGACCGAACCAAAGTTACCCTGCCCATCAACCAACATGTAGCGTAATGAAAATGGCTGCGCCATACGTACAACGGTATCATACACGGCAGTATCACCATGTGGATGGTATTTACCGATAACGTCACCAACGACACGCGCTGATTTTTTATACGGTTTATTCCAATCATTGCCTAATTCGCTCATGGCAAACAGCACACGGCGATGCACAGGTTTGAGACCATCACGCACATCCGGCAACGCACGTCCAATAATGACGCTCATCGCGTAGTCCAGATAGGACTGACGCATTTCATCTTCGAGATTAACCGAAAGAACTTCCTTGGCAAAATCAGCCATATTTTTTGTTCGACTGTTGTGAATACAAGCCGCTCATTATACCAGATAAAAGCTTATTAGGGAGAATCAACAAGCTATCGTCAAATTTGGTATGTGAGCATTTATTAATCAATTAGCTATCAGGTGGAATGCTTCATCTGAGATACTTCATCCGGCGGCGGATAAAGATGTATCAGGCTTGAACCACTACCCCATTAAATCAGACTAAAATAGTGGCTTTTGTTGGTAATTCAGTCAATTATTTAAAAGGAGGAACGCAATGACGAACTTTGCAAAATTGACTTTTTCTTTTCTCATCATGGCTACGGTTATTGTCTCTGGGTGTAA
>PDPH01000014.1 GCA_002747435.1 Pseudomonadota bacterium | reverse complement strand
TTGCCATCGGGCGTCAGCAGGTTGATTGAAGTCTGTCGAAAACTGGATGTGAGCCTTGTGTAATCAATACGTTACTGCATTAAGTTGGCGCTTATGAGTAAATGGCTCTCCAGTTTCTTAATATCGTTAACTTGGATGCCATCCAGATACTTGCTGGCTCGACTTAAAGAAATTTCCTTCTCATTCAAAGCATTGAGAACAGCAGACACATAAGGAACACCAAACATATTAATGGGTTCTCTATGCCTGTAATTACGTGGTATAGGACTTTCCGGCTTCCTTCTCGGCCTGCTCATCATACTTTTATAAAGACGGTACTGCTCAAAATCCAACTTCTTATCTTTTACAGCTTGAACAAGCAAAACTTCCGTACTAATACCTAACTGTTTTGCAACAGGTTCAAAGAAAACATGAAACTCGCTTGGTTGGTCTTCTGGAAAGCGTTCAAAATCCAACTGCTCGAAACAACCATAAGGCATAAGCACCTTACTGGCTAACTCATTGGCCTCCTGTTCTTTACCTTTACTCCAAAACAGGTCATCTTCATCATCAATAAAGCTATCTTTATGCAGCAAAAGATGCGCCAACTCATGCAACAGCGTAAATGTTTGAGCAGACTTACTCTCCGCTTTTTTTACAGAGATAACGGGATAGTGTTCATAGTACAGGGAAAAGCCACGTACAGGACTATCTTTGTCAATTTGCCACCGTCCACTATAAGCATTGCTAACGAAAACAAAAACTCCTCTGAACTCAATGGCTTGCCGATAATCATCAAACGTGTAGTGACTGCTCTCTTCAAGCCCCAGCCAACTACGGACAACTTCTGCTTTCTCTCTAAGTGTTTGCAGCTGATGAAGCTCAGGGAAGGCTACAGGCTCAATGCTTTCATCTTCATCCGTTAACTCAATCAACACCTTACGTTGTTTTTCAACAGCACGTATTAATTTCCTTAACTTTGGTGTAATAGCTGGTTTTTGGTTCTGTAATGTACGGTATTGAGTACCACTGGCCTGTTTATTGCTGATTTGTCCTGACTCAAGGAAAAACAGAGCACTACGTCCAAAGAAATCAGCGATGCGTTGCAACTGCCCAAACGTCAACACGTTTTCTCCCTTCAATAGCTTCTCGAATGTTTTTTGGGAAATTTTTAGCTCTGTAGGTAGTGCCTTAATCTCAACGCCCAAGTCATCGCAGCACCACAATAAACGTGCTATGTTGAAAGACTCAACTTTTTCCACCTTGTCACCTACCGCTAACATAATGACGATGTACTCAACGCTACTAAAGAAGAAAAACAAATAAAGAAATTCCAGAGTAATGGTGGTATTCCTGCAACCCAACAGAACCACACAAACCACACCGAAAGAATAGTGCAATTTTATGTGAATTTCACCATCGTAGCAGACAGAAATCAGAGGTAGGGGATTAACCAATCAGCAATAAAGCGGCTGGCCTGATCGGGATACCAGAGATTCGCCAGATACAGGATATAGCTGTAGCCCAGCAGGATGAATGAGACAATGCGCCATGTGTGCCATCGGGCGATAGACTCAGCCATGTTGCTTTCAGACTCCAGCGCCATAGCAAAGCGGGAAAATACCAGGAACAAGCCAAAAATAAGACCAAGATAGGATCTTTATTGGAGTCAGAAAAATTCTTAAATAAACCACTCACTGAAAAAATTTCACCCACTGTTTTGGCATCAGGCAATAATTCAGGTGGATAGGTTAAATCCATACACCAACTAATCCGATGCCAGTTTACAGGTAACTGCTTTATACCACGTACTGGATAACGCAAGGTCGCAAAAAACCGAATCAACAAACTTCGCAGCCAAATACCAAACACCACGAACGGGTATAAGACAATATTAAAAGCTACTTTATCTTCATTCCTGTCTACATAGTTTTCCAACATCCTCACACCCAAAGCAACAGAAGCTTCAGAACGCAGCAAGATAATTAGCCATTTTTCAGTGATTCCTCCGTGCAGCGCCATACCCAGCGGGGTGGGCTGTCAGAATTTGGGGATGTGGTATCGGTTTTTGCTTGCTCAGACATAGGTTTAATTGACGATGACATGATTAATAAAAACGCTGTGTTAACCCAGCACCTTCATGCTTAAGATAACGTGTCAATGGGATTTTCGGATTTATCAGGACGCTATAGAACAAGGCACTGGAGCGGGTGAAGGGAATCGAACCCTCGTATGCAGCTTGGGAAGCTACCGTTCTACCATTGAACTACACCCGCTAATTGGCTAAGGTAAGCCGCCTTATTATAGTGTTTGTTTCAGGACAACAATATGAGCTTTGCAGAAAAAGTGCTGGCTTGGTATGACCAATACGGGCGCAAAAACCTGCCTTGGCAACAAGCTCCTACACTTTATCGGGTGTGGATTTCAGAGATTATGCTGCAACAAACACAAGTCACGACGGTTATCCCCTATTACCAACGCTTTATGCAAAATTTCCCTGATGTCATTGCCCTAGCGAATGCACCGCTGGATGCTGTACTCAAACACTGGGAAGGTCTAGGTTATTACACCCGCGCCCGCAATCTACATAAAGCGGCACAATTAATCCGCGATCAGCATCATAGTATGTTCCCTAGTGAGATGCAACAAGTGGCAGCCTTGCCTGGCATTGGTCGCTCAACCGCAGGCGCTATTTTATCGCTAGCTTGCAATCAGCCTCACGCCATACTCGATGGTAATGTCAAACGAGTGTTAGCACGTTACCATGCGCTGGCAGGCTATCCCGGTCAAAGCGAAGTACAAAAACAACTTTGGCGCTATGCTGAGCAGCATGTACCCACTCACCGCAATGCAGCTTATACTCAAGCGATGATGGATATAGGCGCAATGTTGTGTACCCGCAGCCGTCCTGCGTGCCTGCTTTGCCCGATTCAAGCAGACTGTTTAGCTCGTCAACAAGGCAATCCGCAAGATTACCCTTCTCCCAAACCTAAAAAAACCTTACCAGAAAAACACCGCGTTGCTCTCATACTACGCAACGTAAAGGGCGAGATTTTATTAGAGAAACGCCCGCCCACAGGTATTTGGGGAGGCTTATGGAGTTTTCCTGAATTTGAAGACGAGGCCGCCGCCCTAGCCTCACTGACAAAAACACCACAGACAATCCACACATTAACGGTACAAACTCATTGTTTTTCCCATTACCATTTGCACCTGCAACCTTTGCTGATAGACATAAGCGAACCGCTTACTATTGCCGATACAGAACGACAGTGGTATCAAAATGGGGCAAGTTTTGCAGGTGGCCTATCCAGTGCAGTACAAAAACTATTGAAAAATTCCTCAATTTCACTTTATTGATGTACAGCACTTGAACGGTATCTCAAATACCACCGTCATTCAAAACCATCTCAACCATCTGTTTCTCATGCTAGGCTGGCAATTCTGCCTAAACGTGACAATTCCACGCCCTTTAAATTTAACCACTAAAAAAACAACTCCGTAAAAAAACACCTAGCAAAATTAATATGCCACTCCAGGCCATTAATTTGAGTATAACTCGGTATAATTGCTTCTTCTGTTCACTATCCATACAGGATTTTCCATTATGCAAAAGAACTTTATTTTACTCGCTGCCAGCCTTTTGGGAATGCTAGCAGTGATACTGGGCGCATTTGGAGCTCATGGCTTGGAAAAGCTGCTTGAAGAGCCGATGCAGCAACGTTTTCATACCGGCGTTGAATACCAGTTTTATCATACCTCTGCTCTACTAGCGCTAGGACTACTCTACCTCCACGATCCTAACAAATGGCTGCGTTATGCGGCTTATGCTTTTATCTTTGGAATTATTGTCTTTTCCGGGAGTCTATATCTGTATGTGCTCACGGCCAATCGTAACTTTGGCATGATAACCCCAGTTGGAGGGAGTAGCTTTATTTTAGGATGGATATTGATGTGGATAGGGGTTTGGCACTACAAGGATTCAGACTGCATGAGGAAATGATTAACCCTGATAGCTTGCTGTAAATACTCTCCCCAAGGAGTTAAGGGTTCGCAGTATACGGTTATTCGACGAGTATTAGCGTTTATCTGGCTAATACTCGAAGAACAAGCTGATCAGGTGTAAAAATGACATGGCTGACCAACCACAAACCCATTTGGCACAGTTCCCTTTCCAGACCAGTGCCATAACAACCAAAACTTGTCAGAGATGCCGTTCAAATTTTTTAACTGTAACTTAAAAGGTAGGGATTTTGTCGTCGGTGATATTCATGGCCAGTTTTCTGCACTAGAAATGCTGCTCTTGAAAATCAACTTTGACATGAAGCACGACCGTGTATTTTCAGTGGGTGATTTGATTGATCGTGGCCCAGAATCTTGGCGTGTGATTGAATTTCTCAACTACCCTTGGTTTCATGCCATTCGTGGCAATCATGAACAAATGCTATTGGACTCTGCGGAGGATAGCGTTGTTTATCGTAACTGGATAGAACGTAATGGTGGTAAATGGTGGGCCAGTATTCCTCCACATTTACACTCGCGCATCCGCGATATTATTGTTCAATTACCCTTAGTAATGGAAATTAACTCAAGCTTAGGGCGCATGGGCATCGTGCATGCAGATATTCCTAGCGGCATCAGTTGGGCACAATTTGTCTCAAAATTAGAACATGATAACCAATTACGTGATCAAGCTTTGTGGGCGCGCAATCGTTTTCGGCAATTACAATTGACTGGGCATACACCACCGGTCAGTGGCATCGACTTGGTTATTATGGGACACACTCCGGTAAGCCGCCCTTTGTTAAACAGCAACTTATGCTATATCGACACAGGCGCGACTTATACAGAGGAAAAGACCTTAGGACAATTAACTTTATTGGAAATCCAACCTGAATTCCGCTTTCACCGTTTGTCAGTCAGAACCGGGGAAATAATTAGCGACAGCAGTAATAGCATTACGACCAAGCAAGTCAACACAGAACGAGCCTGCGCCTGAATAAACTACAGCATTACAAGATCACAAACCTGCGGCAGAGACTCGCGGTGGGAACATGGTAGCAATGCGACTAGCCGTCGTATCCTGTCGTTTTGCAACTGCGCGAATTTCCGGGCGGTTAATAAAGCTAGCCAAGGTCAGCTCATCTAAAAACATAAAAAGGCGATCACTTAAACCTACCCACAATTGATGAGTCAGACACTTCTCTCCGCCATGGCAATCTTCATTACCACGACAGCGTGTAGCGTCAATATTTTCATCTACCGCCGTAATAATCTGTGCAATACTGATCTGACTGGCGGGTTTCCCCAAGCGATAACCACCACCTGGGCCACGCACCCCTTCGACCAGTCCATATTTACGCAATTTGGCGAATAGTTGTTCAAGATAGGAGAGTGAAATACCCTGGCAATTAGAAATATCCGCCAGAGTCACTGGGCCTTCATGATCATGAATGGCCAAATCCATCATCGCCGTAACTGCATACCTTCCTTTTGTTGAAAGCTTCATGGCGTATCTCCTACTAAACCTGAAATGCTTAATTCCCTATTAATATAGTCAAGATTCTAGTTTATCCTATAAAAACGGTCAATCGTATTTAATGTGACCGTTTCAAGCATATAATTTCTACGGCGCAGGTAGCTTAACCATTTAAACAAAAAGCGATTTATGCGCCAGCGGCAGTACAGCACACTATCCGTCTCTGGCATGCGATGCCGCAAACTGCCCGAGATGGCCAACTTGCAACGGTGGGAGACAACCTCTGCTTGTAAAGCATCATGATACACACGAACTAGCATATCGGGGCGAGTTTCCAAAGGATTGCCTTGACTATCCTGCCCAAACAAATAGGTCATTAACAAGGTTGTAGTGTGCTTTGAGCTTTCTTTAACTTCAATTTTTAGCAGCAGATGCCCCACTAATCCAGCCGCATAGACGCCCTCCAATCCACTGGCACAGCGCAAATCTCCCAGCAATAGCCTGAGCTGGATATAGTTGATCTCATAAATTTCCATTAAACCCGAAAAACTATTGGGACGTGGAGAGACAACAGATTGTACTTGTTCTTTAACTAGCATAATTCCATAATAAACACTGGTCTCGGGAGGCTACCTTTATCACCAAAGTCGTGTCAAACCAAATGCTGTCTCGGAAATTGACAAAAACACACTGATAATCACTCACAGGCTTTTAGCTCATGGACATAGAAATAGTCGCTTGCACCCCTTTTACTAACCAAAAACCAGGAACCTCGGGTCTCAGGAAAAGTGTTAAACAATTTCAGCAACCCGATTATTTGCAGACCTTTGTACAGGCTATTTTCAATACTCTGCCTGACCATGAGGGAAGTACGCTGATTTTGGGTGGCGATGGACGTTATTTCAACCGCGAAGCGATACAAATTATTTTACGTATGGCTGCTGCGAATGGTGTTGGACGCATTTTGGTCGGCCAAGGTGGTATTCTATCCACACCAGCCGCCTCCCATCTTATACGTAAACACCAAGCCCTAGGTGGCATTATTTTATCTGCCAGTCATAACCCGGGTGGCCCGGAAGGTGACTTCGGCATTAAGTTCAATATTAGTAATGGTGGCCCTGCGCCTGAAAGTTTCACCACAGCCTTGTACGAAAACAGCAAAACCGTGGAAGAATATCGGACGCTGGGTATAAAGCCGATCCCTTTGGATAAGACTGGCACTTATACGCTCAATGAGATGCAGATCCAAGTCATTGATCCAGTCTCTGATTACTTGGCTTTAATGGAATCGCTATTCGATTTTGACAAAATTAGTCAATTACTCCGCTCTGAAAACTTCAGTATGCGTTTTGATGCCATGCACGCTGTCACCGGCCCTTATGCCCAGCGCATTATTGAAGAACGCCTCGGCGCGCCCAATGGCACGGTTATACACGAACAACCACTGGCTAACTTTGGCGGTGGCCACCCTGACCCTAATCAAGCGCATGCCAAAGAATTAATGAGTTTATTGTACTCAACCCAAAATATTGCATTTGGCGCAGCCTCAGATGGCGATGGTGATCGCAATATGATTTTGGGCAATTACTTTTTTGTCACGCCTAGTGATAGCTTAGCCATTCTAGCGGCCAACGCACATTTGATTCCAGCTTATCGACAGGGCATCAAAGGCGTAGCCCGTTCCATGCCTACCAGCCAAGCGGTTGATCGTGTTGCTGCAAAACTGGGTATCGCTCATTACGAAACACCGACTGGCTGGAAGTTCTTTGGCAACTTGCTAGATGCTGAACGCATTACTTTGTGCGGTGAAGAAAGCTTTGGTACAAGCTCAGATCATATTCGTGAAAAGGATGGTCTGTGGGCTGTGCTATTCTGGCTCAATTTATTGGCTGAAAAGCAAGACTCAGTAGAAAACATTGTGCGCCAACACTGGGCAGAGTATGGGCGCAACTACTACTCTCGCCACGACTATGAGGCCATTCCCAGTGCTGCGGCCAACATACTCATCGAACATATTCGTCAGCAATTCACCACCCTGCCCGGCACACTAATAAAAGGCAAACTGATCAAAACGCTTGATGACTTTACTTATACTGATCCTACGGATGGCTCAGAGAGTAAACATCAAGGCATACGCATACTCTTTGAAGATGAGTCCCGTTTAATATTCCGTCTCTCTGGTACTGGCACTCAGGGTGCAACTTTGCGTATTTATCTGGAACAATACGAGCCTGATGTCAAATATCACGATCAAGATACTCAGGAAGTTTTGTCTGACCTAATACAGATTGCAGAAGAAATCGCCAATATCAAAGACTTGACCGGACGCGAAGCCCCTGATGTGGTGACTTGATTGGCGGGGTTTTACGCTCAAGGTGATAAAAATTAAGTGGTAAAAAGTCGGTGCTACTGCAAACAGTAACACCGCCTAAAGTGGGGAATGGGGGAGTTCTGAGTTGTGATATAAATAAGCGGGATGCGCCTGTTACCGTCTTACCAAAGTCAGTAATAACGGCACACCCGTAACTTATGACATTAATTCACCGCGATAGTTTGCTGTTCAACAGTGAGTGATCAATAATTGCATATAACATACCCTATAAATCGGCAAGTCGCCAAGCTTGAATCGCTCAATATTGAAATCCCCTGCATTTTATATCATTCTTAGCCGCTTTTTCCCCTAACCGAAGCGGAGCTACCCACTGCCGTGCGTTTGAGCAAAATCCGCATTGCCGGATTTAAGAGCTTTGTTGACCCTGTTACCCTAGACTTACGCAGTAATCTGGTAGGTATACTCGGCCCTAATGGCTGTGGTAAATCGAATACCATTGATGCGGTGCGCTGGGTCATGGGCGAAAGTTCTGCCAAACATTTACGAGGTCAATCTATGGAGGACGTTATCTTTAACGGCTCTTCCGCTCGTAAGCCAGTTGGTTTAGCTTCAGTAGAATTAGTATTCGACAATCATGACGGGCAATTGGGCGGTGAATATGCGCGCTTTACCGAAATTGCTATCAAACGTCAGGTCAGCCGCGATGGCATGTCGAAGTATTTCCTAAACGGTGCACGCTGTCGGCGCCGCGATATTACGGATATTTTTCTAGGTACTGGTTTGGGACCACGTAGTTACGCCATTATTGAACAAGGTACAATTTCACGACTGATTGAAGCCAAACCCGAAGAACTACGTAATACCTTGGAGGAAGCCGCAGGTATTTCCCGCTACAAAGACCGTCGCCGTGAAACTGAAGCACGCATAGCTTCCACGCGAGAAAATCTGGAACGGCTAACTGATTTACGTGATGAATTAGGCAAGCAGCTACAAAAACTAGACAAACAAGCTAAATCCGCCGAAAAATTCAAAGCCTTACGTGAAGAAGAACGCCATCTGGAAGCGCTGGTGTTATACCTACAATGGCAAGATTTACAGCAAAACAATGCGTTATTAGTAGAAAAACTGGCACAAACCTCACAAAGCTATCAAGCTCAATTACAAATTGTACAAAGCCATGAAGCAAGCGTTGCACAATTACGCGAACACTATAGCGCAGCCAACGAACATTTAAATACTATTCAAGGTGAATATTACCAAGCAGGCGCTGACATTAGCCGCATTGAACAAACGATACAGTTTCAAAAAGATAATCAGCAGCGCCAACAGTATAATCTACAAAAACTGCAACAGGCATTAGATGAAACCCTGCAATATGCCCGTGAAGACCGTGAAAAACTACAAGCCAGCCAACAGCAATTGCTCGAATTAAAACCAGAGTCAATCTTGGTACAAGAACAAATTGCGCAAACAGAAAAAAGTTTGTTCCAAGCCGAACAAGCAGCACAAGATTGGCAGGCACAATGGCAACAATTACAACACCGTTTAGCCGAACCAGCTCGCCAAGCTCAAGTAGAAAAAACCCGCATGGCACAACTGGAGCAACAACTTCAACAATACCAACAACGCCTAGACAAGTCACACCAAGAAACACAGCAACTCAGCGATAGCCAATTTGTACAAGACAGCGCAGAACTGCTCA
Organism: Pseudomonadota bacterium; assembly: GCA_002747435.1. Lineage (GTDB taxonomy): Bacteria > Pseudomonadota > Gammaproteobacteria > Thiotrichales > Thiotrichaceae > Thiolinea. The sequence continues at coordinate 36,266 of PDPH01000014.1, read as the reverse complement.
GCGAGCTGAAGATTACACGCGACGCTCATGCCAATGCTGAGATTGCCTTACAAGCTTGTACTGAGCAATGGCAACAACAGCAACAACAAGCGCACTACTTGCAAACTGAGCTAGACCAAAAACGCTCCCGCATACAATCCTTACAAGGACGCTTAGCATCACTGGAAACTTTGCAACAAGCCAGTCAAAACAAAAATCAACAAAAACACCAAGACTGGCTCAAACGGCAACAATTAGACAAACAGGCTAGCTTGAAAGAAATTTTGCAAGTCGAAACAGGCTGGGAACAAGCCTTAGAAATCGTGCTTGATCAAGCATTGGATATGCTTACGCTTGATCATCTTGATGCACGACTAGCACAACTTCCAACACCTGAAAGCGGTTTAAGCTTGCTGGAGACCACAGCTTCGGCTCAAACAGTAATATCTCAGACAGCTCCGCCTCAAACATTAGCCGCTAAAATTATAGCTCCCAGTAGTGCTCGCACGCTCTTACCCTTAGTCTATTGTGTAGAAACACTGGAAGAAGCACTGCTGCAACACTCTCATTGGGCAGACCATCAGTCCGCTATTACACGCAGCGGTATTTGGGTGGGTAAACATTGGATACGCTGGCCTGACAAGCAAGATGCCCATAATGGTGTCGGTGTCTTGCAACGCCAACAAGATATTCGCCAGCTACAAGAGCAATTACAAACCCTACAAGCTAGCTTGGCGGAGCAGCAACAGCAGCAAGAACACTTGCGTGAGCAAACGTATGAACAAGACAATCAGCGCCAGCACTACCAAAATGAAGTCAACCGCCTGCACCGTAGTGAGTCTGAATTAAATAGCCGCTTGCACGCTCTGCAACAACGACTGGATCAAATGGCACAGCGCCGTACACAAATTCAACAGGAAACGCAAGACCTACAAGTAAGACAATCTGACGACAAACTTTTGTTAGAACAAGCCACTGAACAACACAATGCAGCCCTACTTCTATTGGAGTCACTAGAACAAATACGAGCGCAATTAGCCGCGCAACGTGAAGAAAAGCAACAAGCTGTACTGGATAAGCGCCAACAATTACGCCAACTGCAAGAACAGCAACACAAATTGCACTTAGCGATGGAAAATAGTCGCATGCAACAACTGAATAGCCAACAGCAACTGGAACGGGTCAATCAGCGCCTAGCATCACTAGAACAACAGCGTGATGAATTATTGGAACAAATGGCACAGCCAGATAATCTGCTGGAGGTTTTACAAGCACAACGCGACGAACAGCGCCAAACGCGCTCAGTTGTCGAATTGCGTCTAGGCGAGGCACGCCAGCAATTACAACATATTCAGCAAAACATTCAACAACAAGATGAAAAACGAATACACGCAGAACGGCAGGCGGATACCTTACGCACGCAACAAGAACAACTCAAGCTAGATTGGCAGACTATACAAGTCCGCAGTCAAACGCTTAAAGAACAACTGGAACAAACCGGCTTTGATTTAGATACCCTAGCGAGCACACTGACTAAGCAAGATCATCTAGCAGATTTGCAACAAAAGCTGCAACAACTCACTAATAGCATCAAACGTCTCGGCTCTATCAATCTGGCAGCTATTGAAGAATTTCATGAACTAGATCAACGTAAAACTTATCTTGACCAACAAAATGAAGATTTGGTGAACGCCCTAGAAATGCTGGAAACAGCCATACGTAAGATAGATAAAGAAACACGCACCCGCTTCAAAGCGACTTTTGAGCAAGTCAATCATCGCCTGAGTGATATGTTCCCTCGCTTGTTTGGTGGCGGCGAATGTTATCTGGAAATGACGGGTGATAACTGGCTAACCACAGGCATTGCCATTATGGCAAAGCCACCCGGTAAACGTATCTCCAATATTTACCTCATGTCAGGCGGCGAAAAAGCACTGACGGCTGTGGCACTGGTTTTTGCAATTTTTGAGCTCAATCCAGCACCGTTTTGTATGCTTGATGAAGTGGATGCACCACTTGATGAAGCTAATGTTGGACGCTTTTGTGAACTGGTCAGACACATGTCTAAACGGGTACAATTCATCTTTATCACGCATAATAAAACCACCATGGAACTTGCCGATCATCTTATCGGTGTTACCATGCGTGAAGCAGGTGTCTCACGTTTGGTCAGCGTGGATGTGGCAGAAGCTGTCAAGCTTGCTGGTGAATAAAAAACCCTATCCCTCAGTGTATCTGTTAAGGACAGAATAATTCAGCAAAGGATCGTAGCTATGGAAACAGTCAGCCTGATGATTATGATTGCCGGACTGGTAGCACTGGCAGTCATTTACCTGATTAGCCGGAAATCACGCAAAGATTTGCCACAAACACGCAAACTGCCTCCCCTGCACACCTTGCATGACGAAAATGGTGAAGAAATCTCCTCCATTATGGAAGATTACCCGGCGCGTGATGGTAAAAGCCCTAATGCCAATGCACCGGACATGTCAGATGTCATGAATACGGAACGTCAAGAAAAAAATAAGACAAACATGTCTGCCCAGTTGATTATGTTTATCGCCGCCGATAATAATGAAGGCTTTGAAGGCACGCGGGTACTCGAAGCACTGGATAATGCTGGCCTAGTTTTCGGCGATATGAATGTCTATCATCGTTTAGTTCTAACTGACAGTGGTGAACAAAGCTTGTTTAATGTAGCTAATGGCGTAAAGCCCTGGACACTAATTCCTGAAGAAATTGCGGTAGAACACACCCCTGGTTTGTCCATGATATTAAATCTGCCCAGCCCCAGCCCTTTGAAAAATCGTGAGGCCATACATGATTTTGTACGCACAGCCGAACGCATTAATGCGCAATTAGGGGGCATTTTAAAGAATCAAAACCAAGAACCCATTACGGAGGAACAACGGCGCGCTTACTTTGCGATGATTTGAGCTTAATAGCGCTAGAACCTCTGGTACAAATTCTGTAAAGCCCACCGCATACCGTAAAATGTACCGTTTTATTTTGCGGCTGCCAATGGTGGGAAATGTTGTCATAACATTGTCATAAATATGCTGTTATATACTGATTTATGACAACTGTTAGATGTTAACTTATTGAATTTAAAGGTTTAAATGGTGGAGGCGGGGGGAATTGAACCCCCGTCCGCAAATCCGCTGCCTGAAGGCGCTACATGCTTATTCAATCTTTTATTTAACCTCCACCCCGCCGATTGACAGGCTGTTCTGGAGGTGAGTCTAGTTAGGTTTTAGCACCGCCACCCTAGACAAGTTTTGGTACGATCTTGTGTTAGATGATGCCTGTAATCCGGTCGCACAAGCACGAGTCCGGTCAGACAGCACTCAACAGGTTATTAAGCTGCGAGAGCGTAAGAGTCGTCGTTTGCGACTATTGTTTGTGACTAGTGTTTAAGTGGTCACCACATCCACTGCATGCTCCCCAGGGTTTGTAATCCACGTCGAAGCCATGTCGCCCCCGTAAGATCATCTAAACTCGGTAGAACTGCCCAGTCTAACAAGTTCAGGACAAGTTGTCATGTTCGTTTTCAGCGAAATGACAATAGGCGAGAAAGTGCTGCGCAAATGCCGTGCCTTTGATTGGATACACTTCAAGTTTGAGTGGGTACCTTTTTACGAAAATGATAAACGCTGGCAGGCGGAAAGTTGCCGAGTACAACAGTCGCTCGTTTGGCACTGAGACCAGTTTGTTGCAAGATATGTGGTTTGGCTGGACAGCGATAGCCATAGGTGAATTGCACGAATACACCCTTTTGCTTTAATACCGAAAAGCTGCTGCGTAGGATTTGTTCAATTTGTTGGTCGCGCATGGATAAGAAAGGCAGGCCGCTAATCACTGCATCAGCTTGTTTGATGTTTAAATGGGATAAGGCTTCGGCTGCACCATTAATGATGGTTGCCTGTGGGTAGCTTTGTTTTAATTTGCGAGCAAAGCGTGTATTCAGCTCAATCAGCACCAAGCTACTTTCTGCGATGCCGTGTTCCAATAATTGACGGGTAAATACACCTGTGCCCGGTCCCAATTCAATCACTGTATTGGCTTGTGGAGGGAGGTCTTTGACCATGTGCTGTGCCAGTTTCTGGCTAGATGGAAGAATGGAAGCCGTAACTAACGGCGCTTTGAGCCACTCTAAAATGAAAGAAGAGGTTTCCTGCCATTTTAATGATTTTTCCAACATATCAAGTTTGCCCCTACTTTATTGTTTGTGGCGGCTGTTTTAACGCCAAGCAGCGTTTAGGGCAAGCCTTTCTTGTAAAAAACTGTAAAAAAACGATGATTATTTGCCGTATCGACTGACTGATCAACATACGTATATTCTATGTTTTTAAATTTTTCCTTCAGGTTTTATAGCGTTCTTTCAAAGGTAGAGAAGGCACAATTGCTTGATTTTATTAGCCTCCCCCCCAAAGGGAGAGAGGTTGAGGTGAGGATTTTTATGTATTTGTGGCGCTCTCTTTTGCTGTGTAGAGAGAGGTATAGAGCAAATATTAAAACCTCAAACCGCAAAATTTTCTGCTACAAAATCCCAGTTCACTAACTTATCCATAAAGACTTCAACAAACTTAGGACGTGCATTACGGTAATCGATGTAGTAGGCATGTTCCCAGACATCAATGCACAGGAGGGCTTTATCACCTGTAGTCAGTGGGGTGCCAGCCGCGCCCATATTAACGATGTCGACAGAGCCATCTGCTTTTTTCACTAGCCAAGTCCAACCCGACCCAAAGTTGCCAACCGCTGATTTTTGGAAGGCCTCATTAAATGCTGCATAAGAACCCCATTTTTGCTGAATAGCCTCAGCCAATGCACCGGAAGGTTCACCGCCGCCATTAGGCCTCATGCAGTTCCAAAAGAAAGTATGATTCCAAGTTTGGGCAGCATTGTTATAAATACCACCAGCAGCCGTTTTTACAATATCTGCCAAATCTTTATCCGCAAACTCAGTGCCTACAATTAAGTTGTTTAAGTTATTGACATAGGCAGCATGGTGCTTGTCGTGATGAAATTCCAGTGTTTCCGCAGAGATATGAGGGGCTAGAGCGTCTTTGGCATAAGGCAGATCAGGTAATTGATGGGCCATTAAAATACTCCTTACTATTAGTTTGTGTTGCAAATGAATATTCAATTGATATATCAATCAATCGTTCTGGTGGTAGTAAGATAGGCCATTGGGTATAGCGGTGCAATAAGCCATTTTGTCAGTCTGAGATTTGCCTAGCGCTTTGAGGTGTTGGTAGCAGCCAAGCAATAATGCCACCTAGAATAGCACTGCCTAGTACAAAGATGTGCAAGTTAATCGCTGCGCGTGTGGCTTCATCTAGGGGTGCAACGGGTGCTAAGGCGGCGACAATGCCTGCTTCATAAGTACCTAGACCAGCGGGTGCATGCAAGGGGAGTACGCTCGTTAATTCGCCACCAATGACCGCAGCCAGCAGAGCATTCCATGTTGGTACACTCATAAATTGGCTCAATACCCAAGCAAAGGTGCTCAGTTTAAACAGCCAGTTTAGCCAAGTAAGTCCCCAGCTTTTCCAAAAAGTCAGCCTGTCTTTAGGCAAACCATTAAGCATTTTCTGTATGATTTCACTGAATTTACCCGTTTTATCAGCCACCGAGCGTAAAAAAACTTTGCGTAGTCCATAAATTAATAAGGGCAACAACATCCACAGTAAAATAAGCGGCACAGCCAAGTACTTGAATTTGAGTGCAGTGATAGTCAGTAACGGGTAAATAGCAAGGGCAATAATGCAGTGCAAATCTAAGAAGCGAAACCACAATAAGGCCGAGGTAGCGTGTAGATAGGCCAGACCAAAATAGCGGTGCATTAACATGGGGAAACTGATTTCTCCCGAGCGAGCAGGTAGCAGATTATTAAATAAGTTATGTAATAAGGTTAGGCGTAAAACGACCAAGTATTGCTGCCTTGTTTCTATAAAATAAGTGTAAATTCGCCAAGTGCGTAGCAAATAACTACCAAACACGAGCGCAAAAGCCAGCAAGAGTTGTTGCCAGTTCAGTGATTGCCAAGGGGCAAGTAGGGTTTGCCAACCTAACCAGTACTGCACTATCACAAGAAAGGCTAGTAAAATCAGCCAAGCTAAAAAGCGCTTTAGCCAATTTGAGCTAGGGAAAAGTTTAGTGGGGGGTATTCCTATCATGGGTCGTGATTTAGAAGAGTTGAAAAAATTCCCTGTTGAGGAGCTCGCTATGGAAGAGGTAAAAAATAATGAAACATTCTGAGCTCAAAGAGAAAGCTTTACAAATCAAAGGGGTTAAAGTCGCTTACGATGCACTGGAATCAGAGTTCTCTCTATTAAGAGAGTTACTAAAAGCCAAGCAAGCTGCGGGTCTAAGTCAAGCTGAAATTGCGGAAAAAATGGGTACAAAAGCACCTGCAATCACTCGTCTTGAGTCATCACTTGGAAATGGCAAACATTCTCCGTCTCTTGCAACATTAAAAAAATATGCAAATGCATTAGGTTGTCAGCTTGAAATTAAACTTATCGCAAATAATCAATAAAATATAGCATAATCGGTTAGCCGAGGGTCTCTAACCCTCAGCCCCCACAACACCCTGCATGCGGCTCCGCACAGGGCGCTTCACTCAAGAATGGTGAAGCTTAATCCAACCATCACGCAGTGAATCAAGCCCCTCAGATTTCAAGTAGTCGTTAGACAGTGCTTGATTGAGCACTACGCCATGGCCCTTTGCTGGTAATGCCACAGGCAACAGCGGCCTGAACGTGCACACCTCATCTCATCAGATTTCTTACTTTGGTTTGCGGCTTTCGCCACTGTCGCCAGTAGGCTATTCTTACTCTACGTCGAATCCAGTGATCCAGATCGACACAGCGTTGATAGTTGTCTGGTGCCAACTCGCCTTCAGCCTACGCTTCATAGGATGTTCTTGTTCATCAGCTCGCAGCTTTGCTAGCGGCTTCCTCCAGACCCAAGCTCGAGGTTAAGTTCCTGCCATTTGCTAGTAGTTATCATCTAATAGTGGTATTAGTCGCTAAGGATGGTGACCTTCCTACAGAGGACTTTCACCTCATTAGTTCATGCCCATGCTGGGCGTACACAATTCATCCAAGCTGACGTCGCATATGCGCTGCAGCTTAATTCAGGTGTTAGCTGCCTAGGTACTCGCAACATTTTCACTCCTCCAAACCCTAATGGTACTTATAGTCCGTGGACATATAGTCTCCACAATTTTCTAATGCTCGAATGAATAAAGAGCACCTATCTATACAGCTAAATTTCGGTTCGAGAGTCAGAGCTATTAGGAAATCATTAGGTATTTCCCAAGAAGCACTTGCAGACCTTTCGGAACTTGATCGCTCATACATTGGTGGCGTTGAAAGAGGCGAAAGAAACATTAGCTTGGGCAATATTGAGAAAATTGCAAATGCTCTTGGTGTGGAAATAAAGGAACTATTTGTAAATGACTAACCCAACCCCTCAATTAAAAGAATTACTTGAGACCTTTAAGTTAAAGAGGCTTGAAAACGGCATAGAAACTAAAGAAATTGAGGAAGAATTAATATGGGGGCCGGGTTGGCTTGACGCTATTGAAGATGGTAGCGTTAGCATTTCTATGGAAACATTCTTCGCAATTCTAAAATCTGCAAAAATTTCCCTTGCTGACATATCTACGCATTTAACATCAGTGAACGCCCAGGAGCCACCAAGAAATATTGAAGCCATCCAGTCTGGAAAAAATTTAAGAATAATTTTTAAATATGCCAAGCATGATGCTATCTACAATCTTAAGAATGCGACCGAAGAGCAATTTGAAAGTGTAGTTAAAGCATTAAGAGACGGCTTAGCGAAGCTTGTAAATGTCAATGAAGATCAAAAAGAAGCTATAAAAACAGAAGCTGTAGCAACTTCCTTTCAAAAAGCAGTAAGTTATTGGCCGCATGCAAACCCTTCAGATATTTGGTGGTTTGTTATATATAGAGCATATCTTGACCCATTCAACCACCCTTCGATATTTTCGAGATTAAGCTTTGAACAAAGCTGGAAGCGAACAGGAGGTTGGGCGCTTGAGGAAATATTGGTTCGGCATTACTCACCGTCTTTAAAGAAAAAAGGTATAAATCTTTTTATTGCTCCAAATGAAAGAAGGGGGCAGCTACTATCCCAAGCCAATGTAAATCATAGATTGGAAGCTGATAAAGCAGATGTATTTCTAACAGGTATAATTGATGGTGAAGAAATCTTCTTTGGAATTGTGCATGTCAAAGCTAGTTTTGCTGAACGAAGAACTGATGATGTTCCCATGAGCAAGGCGCTAGTTGATGCCGGATATGTTTCCCCTTTATGGACAATGGACTATAAAAGCTCACCTAGCGCAAGGCCAGTTAATAAAGGTGAATTAGGTGTAACTAAAGCTGAAAAAGGAAAAGACAAGAGAAGCGCCAAAAGAAAAGATATTGAAGATGATGCATTCTTTTCCGCATGCTTCTCGTACAATCATAATACGAACCCAACACCTTTGAATCAGAATTCAAACGCAAGCATTTATATATGTGGCTTTAACAATCCAGATTCCGATGCGTTTTTTAATTTTATTTGTAGTAGCTGGGAGCATTTTAAAAAATCAATTCGTAAATAACTCTTCGCTTCTAAGGGCATCGTCTAATCTCTCGTTGGATGCGTCAACTTGTTCTTGGTCTATTTCAAATCCAATGTAAGAGCAGCCAAGCTTTAAAGCAGCTAAGCCTGTGGTGCCAGACCCGGAAAAAGGGTCTAGTACCACAACATTTTTCCCTTGCTTTCCGTAAGCATCAATACACTTAAAGGGAAGTTCTAAAGGAAAACGAGAAAAATGCTTCTTTCCTTTTATTTGTTCGTTAGAAAACTCCCATATGCTTTTAACCGGAGGGGATGTTCTAAATTGGTGCTTTTCTTCCTTGGAAAATAAATAAATCGGCTCATGATGTCTGTGAGGTCTTCTGCATCTACCTTCCGGCATTGCATTTCTTTTTTGCCAAATCACTTCGCCCCTAAAAAGATACCCACTATCCGACAATCCGGTCACTAGCCTATAAGTTAACGCAAGCAAGTTGCCATATTTCAACCATGGAACGTCTTTTTTGGTAAAGGCCTTACGTTTAGCTCTATTTTTTTTGTAGGCAGAATTATTTGGATCTAGCCCTTTTTTATCTACCCCAAGAGAGCTGTAAATATGGTCATCTTCGCGCCAATTTACCGGCGTATTGTATGCATCTCCAATATTGATCCAAATAATTCCCTCCTTTTTTAGCTTTGGTAGGAAATGCTCGAACGTATCAATAAGAAAACTTAAATATTCGCGAGGATCTTCTTCTGTACCTGTGCCTGATGAAGTTCTTTGCCCCCAGTAGGGTGGGCTAGTTACAAGGATATCTACACTTTCATCGGGAAGTTCTTTTATTAAATCGTTACAATCACCTTGGTGAACCCGATTTAGTTGTAAATTACCAAGTATTTCAGTCATTACTGTTCATCTTTATGTTAAAAATGGTACGTAAAGTCGTCATTTTACATGGGCCTGTGTAATAGTCAATAGCAGCAGCTAATCGGGTAGCCGAGGGTCTCTAACCCTCGGTCCCCACAACACCCTGCATGCGGCTCCGCACAGGGCGTTTCACTCAAGAATGGTGAAGCTTAATCCAACTATCACGCAGTGAATCAAGCCCCTCAGATTTCAAGTAGTCGTTAGACAGTGCTTGATTGATCCCTAGAGTTTTAGCACTACACCATGGCTCTTTGCTGGTAATGCCGCAGGCAACAGCCGCCTGAACGTGTACACCTCGTCTCATCAGATTTCTTACTTTGGTTCGCGGCTTTCGCCACTGTCGCCAGTAGGTTATTTACGCCTCATATGATATTCCTGCTCATCAGCTCGCAGTTTTGCTAGCGGCTTCCTCCAGACCCAAGCTCGCGGTTAAGCCCTTGCCATTCGCTAGTAGTTATCTTCTAATAGCGGTATTAATCGCTAAGGATGGTGACCTTCCTACAGAGGACTTTCACCTCATTAGTTCATGCCCATGCTGGGCGTACACCAGTCGTTTCACCGGACTCGTTTCACTCGCCGGTGAACTCACCGTTATGTGAAAAGGAGAATACTTGATGGAAAAAGAACAATACTGGTCAAAATTTGCAGAAAATTTTGAAGAAAGAAATGGTCGTGATTTACATGAGTGGCCACACTCACGACTAAATTAAAGGGATTGATAATTCTGTGAATAACTATAAAAACAGGGACACAGTCAGCATTATTGTCCCTTTCTACAATGAAGAAGACAATGTATTCCCTCTGGTAGAACGTGTACAGGCCGTTTTGCATGATTTCTCAATGCCTTGGGAATTGGTATTGGTTGACGATGGTAGCTATGACGAGACATTACAGCGACTGCGAGCGGTCGCAAAGCAATGGGGTGAGCATGTACATGTAGTGGAGTTACTGCGTAATTTTGGCCAAACTGCCGCTATGCAGGCCGGTATTGACCAAGCGCGTGGCAGTCTATTGGTCACGCTGGATGGCGACTTGCAAAATGATCCTGCCGATATTCCCGCTATTATTGCTGATTTGCAGGAACGCGAGTTGGATTTATTAGTGGGCTGGCGTAAAAGCCGTAAAGATACTTTGCTGATGCGGAAAATGCCTTCGTGGATTGCGAATCGCTTGATTCGTAAAGTGACGGGGGTACATTTACATGACTATGGTTGCAGCCTAAAAGTCTATCGTGCTGAAGTGATGCGTAAAGTACGTCTCTATGGTGAAATGCACCGCTTTATTCCAGCTTGGGTGGCAACCGCCGTACCGCCATCACGGATTGGCGAGCGGGTAGTTAAGCACAGCGAAAGACACAGTGGTGAATCCAAATACGGTATCTCGCGCACTTTTCGTGTTGTTATTGATCTGCTCTTTATGTGGTTCTTTATGCGTTTTCGCGCTCGTCCAGGGCACTTATTTGGTTCAGTGGGGCTGGCTGTCGGTTTAGTGGGCTCTTTAATACTCGGTTGTTTGGGTATTGAAAAATTTATTATGGGTGAGGACATTGGTGGTCGACCGTTGTTACTGGTTGGCATTTTTATGGTAATTACATCCTTCCAATTTATTACTACTGGCATATTAGCCGAAATGTTGGTACGTACCTATTTTGAAGCTGCCAACCGCGACGCTTATTTAATACGCAACTCGCAAGTGTCACCTGAGAAAACACCAGCATGTAAACCATGTGAACAAGGCGGCTGGTACGAAGCCTCCTAAGCCTCTTCACCGCTAAGGCAGTGGATGGTATTTCTTCCACAATCCCAAGAGCTCCAGTAATCGCTGAGTGTTCTTACTACTCGCTGCGTCTTGTTTTACGCCTTGTGAAGACAGCCTCACGAGTTTAGCTGCATCATTGCCGTCGGAATTGACCGCATAAGCATTCGCACCCAAACGCAATAATTCATTTACTGTTTCCATGTGGCCGAAACGAGCGGCATGATGGATTGGCGTCCAGCCTTTCAGGCTGGTTAATACATTGGGATCGATACCAGCCTTAACCAACATGATGACAGCTTGCGTATGACCACGCGAGGCGGCTGCATGTAAGGGCGTTTCACCTTCATTATTGCGGTATTGTATGTAAGAAGGTATTTGGATGAGTACACGCAGCCATTGCACATCACCATTAAGTGCTGCATCAAAGGTTTTGCTGGCATAATGGCCTTCAGGGTCCGTTGCACCGGAGCGAATAAGCATGTTTGCCATCGCCAGATTATTGTTATACATAGCAATCATTAAAGGACGTACGCCTTTGCTGGAAGGACGATTGACATCTGCGCCTATACTAATTAGCAGGTTAACACGCTCAGGTTGATTACGGGCTACAGCTTGAAGTAGTAGGCCAGTCAGATCAGTATCCTTAATACGTACCCCACCACTCGTTAAAGCTTTGATCATCTCCATGTTATCTGCTGCAAAAGCTTCACTTAACGCATTTTTTCCTTTGATATTAAAGGTGGGATCAGCACCAGCAAGTGCCAGTTGTCTGGCACGAGTGGTATCACCTGCGGCGGCCACACCCGCTAGTAAACGAGATAACTCGGCAGTATCACGTTTTGCCCCCCGTGCAGCCAGATGAGCCAGCATTTCAAAATTATTTTTATTGAGTGCTACTTGGGCAGGGCTTAAACCATTATCAGTATAATTGACATTTGCGCCCAATCGGATGAGCGTATCTAGGTACTGAGGGCTACGGGAGCTAGCGACTGCTTGGATTAAGGCGCGACCCAGCGTGTGGGGCAAATTAGGGTCTGTACCAGCACCATAGCGGATTAATAAAGCAGCTATGCCAAGCTGTTGAGCATCCAGAGCCATTTGCAATAGTTGCGGTGTGCCTTGTGCACCGCGCTCAACCAGCATGCGTACTCGATTTTGGTCAGCGCTTTGAACTGCTGCTAATAAATTGTTTTGATAGTCGGGGTTAAGAGGGCGTTCGGGACGCCAAGCACCCTGTGTTTCGGTGACAGATGCAGCCGGTGTACTGATATTGTCTTGGGCTAAGGCTTTTTTTTCCAGGGACTCCCAAAGGCGTAAATTGGTTTCGGCCTTAGCCGCCTCAGCCATTTCACCGGCAGCACGCGCCTGTTGTGCAATGGTACGCCATGCTTCTGCTTGTGCCCGTGCTTCGGCTGCACTATAGTCTTGTGCACCGACTGGTGAAATATGAGCAATACCCGCTAATACCAGTGCCAGAACAGTGTTTTTGAGAAAACAATAATGGATTTTCCCAATAGAAAAAATCATCCCCTATCTCCCTTAATGATAATCAGTGATTGGGTAGTGTTAGACATGGAGAAATTTGCTCAGCCCAAAATAAAAGGCGGGAGAACCTGGCACTGTTAAACCTTCAAGCGCTAGGATCATACCAATAGCTCCAGACTATATCCAATTAAGTCAGCTAAGAAAAGCTTCATTTCTTGCCAAAGCTCGGCTTTTTTGTCCAATTATGTACAGTATTGGGTGTACGAAGAACAAACTGTTACAATCGCTACACTTTTATGAATAATAATTCATCCAATGCAAATTGATCGATATTTAGTCAAGAGCATCGCAACTAGCTTTATTGCTACCTTAGCAGTGTTGGCCTTGATCATTGTAGGTAATACTTTTGTTCGCTTGTTAGCCAGTGCCAGTAGTGGCGACCTGCCCGCCGACCTTTTGAGTCATTTATTGTTTTATGGTTCCCTGAAAAATCTTATTCGATTAGTACCGGTGGCTTTGCTGATCGGCATGATGCTGGCGTTCAGTCGTTTATACCGTGATTCCGAAATGGTGGCTATGCGGACTTCTGGCGTGTCACCGCGACTGTTTTACCGCGCTATTTTTAAGTTAGTTTTACCACTAAGCGTGTTGATGGCTTTTGCCGTGTTTTTTGTCATGCCCCTGCTGGAAGTACGTAATCAGGACTTGAAAAAAGAAGTCTATGAACGCCCGGAGGCTGCGGGGATTCCTGAAGGGCAGTTCGTTAGTTCAGGCAATGAACAAAATAATTATACCGTACTGGCAGAGCATATTGATGCTTCACGCACCGTGATGGAACGCTTTTTTATCCGTTTGCATGAAGGAGATAAAGATACTTTGGTGTGGGCGCGTTCCGCCATTTTATTTATTGATTCCGTGAATGGCGAGCGCTTTTTGCAAATACAAGATGGTTATCGTTATGAGGATGACCCAGTGCATGGGGACATGTCGATAGTTCATTTTGGTGAGCACGGTATTCGTATTCCACTACGTGATGCTGAGCGAGCAGGCAGTATTGAGGCATTCAGCACCCAAGCGCTATTAAGCATGAATACCCTAGCTGCTCAAGCTGAATTGCAATGGCGTTTATCCATTGTGCTGTCCACGCCTGTTTTAGCTGTATTGGCTTTTCCACTCAGCTATAGTGCGCCACGCCAAGGACGTTACAGTAAAATTGCAGTCGGTATTTTGCTGTATGGTTTATATGCTAATTTATTGGCAAGCTTACGCAGTATGGTCGAGCGTGGGGATTTGTCGCCTTGGATTGGTTTGTGGTGGGTGCATTTATTAATGATTGCCTTATCGCTGTGGCTGCTACGTTATTATTACGGGAGGCCACGTTAATGCACCTGCTGGAACGTTATCTTTGGAAAAATCTGCTGTTAAGTATTTTTATGACTTGGCTGTCGCTGAGTTTATTATTCAGTTTATTTGACTTTATAGCCGAGTTGGGTGCAGCAGGTAAACTGCCCGGCTATGGCACATGGCAAGCCTTATTGTATATTTTATTTAGCTTGCCTCGTAATCTTTATACTAATTTTCCCTATGCAGTACTAATTGGTAGCTTATTAGGGCTAGGTAATCTAGCAGCCAATAGTGAAATTGTCGCCATGCGTGCGGCTGGTTTTTCCATTTGGCGCATTTTAAGCACTACCTTGCAATTGGGGGTTATATTGGGCTTACTCGCTTTTGTATTGGGTGAGTACTGGGTACCGCAGTCAGAAGCCTACGCGCGTCATTTCAAACAGCAATTCAAAGAGTCTGGTGTTGAAGTGTCTGCTGAAGGTGCATGGCTTAAGCATGGTCAACGTTTGTTGCATATTGATAAAGTGTGGTCAGCAGTCAAGTTGGAAGGCATTTCTATTTATGAAGTTGACCTAGAGCGGGGTGGCCTTAGTCGTATTACCAAGGCAATAGCTGCATATAAAAAGCCTCAAACTGAATGGGTTTTATCAGAAGTATTAGATAAACGCATCAGTTCCACGGGAGTACACATAGCAAGATATACCGAGCTGACTGTACCCGATTTATTGCCCGAAAATATTTTAAACTTCGCTACTGTAACGCCTGAGGAGTTAACGGCTAAAGAGCTGGCTGAATTTATTCAGCATCAGCGCGAGAATGCACTAAATAGCAGCTTTTTTGAATTGGAATACTGGAAGCACTTCACCACGCCTTTATCAACGCTAGTGATGTTGGTATTAGCTGTACCATTGGTGTTTGGTTTTCAGCGCAATGCAGGAGCAGGGCAACGTATTTTTATTGGCATTGTGCTGGGTATTAGCTATCTACTATTGGATCGTATGATTAACCGCACTGGCTTGGTGTACGGTTTGCCGTCTCTGTTGTCTGCTATAGTGCCTTTGCTACTGTTCACGGCATTAGGTCTACTCATGTTAAAACGAGTGCGCTAATTTAGCGCCTTACACAGCCTTTTGTTAGGTCGCTTTATGTGACTAATTAATTAGCCGAGCTGCTTTCTAGCTTGTTTTCTGTTTTGTCTTCTGGTGTCTTGTGATCCAAGTGAGTCCAAGCCAGTACGACTAAAACAATGACCGGAATTCCCAATAAAGTGGTAAAGCTAAAGAAGGCTGGGTAGCCAATCGCTTCGGTAATTGTACCGGAGTAGCCACCAATCACTTTGGGAATCAGTGTCATGAGTGAGCTGAAAATAGCGTATTGTACTGCCGTGAAAGAAACGCTGGTCAGGGAAGATAGGAAGGCTATGAAAGCGGCACTGGCAAAGCCAGCGGCTAAATTATCTACAGTAACAACGGTATATAGTACTGGCAAATCGCGGCCAGCGTAAGCAAGCCAGATAAATAGCATATTGCTTAAAGCAGACAAAATTGCACCTAGTAAGAGTGTCAACATAACGCCAAAGCGGGTCGCAATAATGCCACCTAATATTCCCCCGAAAATTGTCATAAATAGGCCAAATGTTTTAATGGCCGTCGCAATTTCCGGTTTACTAAAGCCTTGATGCTGGTAGAACACATTAGAAATAACGCCTAATACAATATCGCTAATGCGGTAAAAACCGACTAAAGCCAGCAGTAATAGCGCAGTTTTCAAGCCATAGCGTTTGAAAAAATCCAGAATAGGTTCTATCCATGTTTCATAAGCTATGGTTTTATTGACTAAGCCGACAGTTACTAATAAATAACCAAACAATAAAGCGAGTGCAATAGAGAGGATAAAGCGCCCACTTTCTAGTAGAAAGCCCAGCAGAATACCGGCATCGAAAACATCCTTGAGCGCAAGCATTGATGGGGATAAAAGGAAAAAGCTGCTGACAAAAACAATGACTGCCAGTGCAAATAGCACTACGAGGCGGAGATAGTCATGGGTTGTGTAATGATGCTGGCCGACTCGGTTTTGCTTTGGCTCAGAAATCGTCAAGGTTGTCAAAACACCCAGCAGCATACAGCCCGCCATTATGTAATAAGCGATTTGCCAAGCGGAATAAATGTAATTTTCTTTACTGGTACCCAGTAGCGAGGCAATGTACAGCGCGCCTGCACCAGCGACTAACATGGCAATGCGATAGCCAACAATATAAGTTGACGACAGCAATGCTTGTAAGCGTGCTTCAGCAATTTCAATTCGATAGGCATCAATGACAATATCTTGAGTCGCTGAAGAAAAACCCAACAAAACGGCAGCTAAAGCCATCCAGGTTAAGTGATTTTTGCTAATAGATGGATCGATGCTGCCCATTAGCAGAATGGCAATAATAATAAACACTTGCGCGACTAGTAGCCAAGCACGACGCCGCCCTAGTTTGAGTGTCAGCCAAGGCAGAGGCAATTTATCAATCAAGGGCGCCCAGACAAATTTAAAGGAGTAGCCAAGTGCCGCCCAACTGAAAAAAGTAACGGCCTTTTTCTCAATGCCCGCCTCGCCTAACCACAGTGAGAGGGAGGAGAAAATCAACAAGATAGGAATCCCTGCGGAGAAGCCAAGAAATAACATGCTTAACACACTGGGAGTCAATAAATCTTCCAGTGTTTCTTGCCAAGTTCTTGCTTGGCTGTTTGCGCCCATCATAAGCTAAGCCCTTTATTTATTTTAGTCTTTTTATCCAGTCTGACGCACGGGCAATACATCTTGCAGTCGTCCGCGCATATGCTTGAGCAGTTGCGCAGTGGTGTCCCAATCAATACAAGCATCAGTAATGGATACGCCATATTTTAGCTGTGAGCGATCATCGGGTATAGGCTGATTGCCCGGGAATAAATGACTTTCTAGCATAATGCCATTGATGGAGCAGTTACCGTCAATAATTTGTCCGGTAACATTTTCTGCCACCAGCGCTTGTAGGGCATGTTGTTTGCTGGAATTACCGTGGCTGCAATCCACAATAATATTTTGACGTAGACCTGCCTTTTGCAAAGCTTGTTCACATAAAGCCATATTTACCGAGTCATAATTAGGTTGTTTGCCACCACGCAAAATAACATGGCCGTATTGATTGCCGCGTGTTTTGATGACAGTGACTTGGCCAGCCTGATTAATCCCCAGAAAACTGTGTGGGTGTGATACTGACAACATGGCATTAATCGCCACATCTAAATTGCCATCTGTACCATTTTTAAAGCCTACTGGCATGGATAAGCCACTCGCCATTTCACGATGCGTTTGTGATTCGGTGGTGCGTGCACCAATTGCAGTCCAAGCAAACAGATCAGAGAGGTATTGGGGCGTGATTGGATCCAATGCTTCTGTGGCAGCGGGTATTTCATGTTCAGCCAGCCATAGCAACAATTCGCGTGCCATGCCCATGCCTTTTTCAATTTGGAAGGAGTCATCCATATCCGGGTCATTGATGAGACCTTTCCAGCCAACTGTGGTGCGTGGCTTTTCAAAATAGATCCGCATGACCAGATATAGCGTGTCTTTGACTTCATCACTTAATTTTTTCAGGCGCAAGGCATATTCCTTCGCAGCCTCTAGGTCGTGAATAGAGCAGGGTCCGGTAACCACTAACAAGCGGTGATCTTCGCCCGTCAAAATACGGGCAATGGTATCACGACTATGACGAATAAATTCTTCACCGTGAGCCTGCAAGGGATAGCGAGCTTTGAACTCGTCTGGTGTAACCAATACGTGTTCTTCGGCGATATTGGTATTATTAAGCGTATCCTGAAACATGGGAGTGAACCTGCAAAAAAATGAGAGCCATTCTAACCTGAAATAACGACATCTGCGCCTTGTGCCTGTAGCGCTGCAATAAGCGTTTTTAATAAAGCTTAACAAAACCCAGAGAATCTTTGCTGAAAGTAGCATAAAAAACAGAAATGCTCAGCAGAATGTTCTATACTTCCCCTGAAATATGATATTGTCTCTCTTTAGGAAAGCGTTTAGGTAGCAATGTCTGGCTGGTTGCGAGTGATCCATTAATCGCAATCGCAACTAGTGGCAAATGCATTAATAGTTTACTCCTTGAAGTCCCTACTCAATGAAGTGGGGATCTTTTTTTCTGTCCGACATTCTTCTACCCGACAAAGTAATTCGCCTTTATGTAAACGTACTGTTAGCAGGCTACCGTTTGTGGTGTTTTCTGCCTGCCTGAGCACTTGGTGATTTTGATCAAATACTACCGCAAAGCCACGTTCTAGTGTGGCTAGTGGGCTGTAAGCATTGAGTCGAGCTGCTTGTAAGGCCAACTGTTTTTGTTTGCTAGCCAGATTAAGTTGCATAAGGTGTTGTAGATATTGCGCTTGTTGTTGCAGATTTTGTTGAGCAGTATGGATTTTGGGCAGTGGAGAGGATTTTAATAGAGTTTGCTTGATGGTTTGTAATTTGTCTTGCTTATAATGCAAGTAATGCTGTATTTGTCGGTGTAGGCGTAAATCTAATTCATCCAGTTTTTGGGCTTGCTGACGCAAACGATTAGCCGGTTTTTGTAGATTCAAACGGTGTTGCAAACTGTGTAATTGTTGTTGTTTATATTGCAATTGCAAGGCTAGTTGTTGCTGCAAACGCTGGCTTAATAGACGTAGCTGCTGGCGTAAGGCTTGCGCCTCAGGAGCTGCTAACTCAGCCGCTGCTGAAGGTGTTGGCGCGCGCTGATCGGCTACAAAGTCGGCAATTGTAAAGTCTGTTTCATGGCCTATACCCGTAATAATGGGCAAATGACTTTGGTAAATCGCTGTTGCCACAGCCTCTTCATTAAACGGCCATAAGTCTTCCAAAGAACCGCCACCTCGCGCCAAAATCAAAGTATCACATCGCTGTTCTTGATTCGCTTGTTGCAAGGCTCGCACAATCTGTCTGGCGGCTGTCTCGCCTTGAACCGTCACTGGATAAATCCACACGGGAATGTGTGGGCAGCGTCGTTTGAGTACATTCAATATATCGCGTACCGCAGCACCTGTAGGGGAAGTAATCACACCAATCGCGCGAGGTAAAGGGGGCAAGCTTTTTTTATGCTCAGTATTAAACCAGCCTGCTGTGAGTAATTTATGCTTGAGTGCTTCAAAACGGCGCTGTAATAAGCCTTCACCAGCCGTTTCTATTTGCTCAATAATAAATTGGTAATCCCCGCGCGGTTCATATAAAGCCACTTTGCCTTTGGCAATGATGTGCATACCATTTTCCGGTCGGATGCGCAGTGCTAAATTGCGATGGCGAAAGAGAGCGCAGCGCACTTGTGCCTGCTCGTCCTTGAGCGAAAAGTACAAATGTCTGGAACTTGGCCTCGCCAGATTGGAAATTTCGCCTTCAATCCAAATGGCAGGAAAACACTGTCCCAATAACAGACTCACTTCAGCGTTGAGTTGCGAAATGGAAAAAATCAAACCTTGTTCAGGCAAACCGCTCATCAGTACACAGCCTAGGGCTAAAAAGGGTTTAGTGATAACAGTTTCAACCTTGACGGTCAAACGACTGTGGCGGACAAACAGACGCTAACCAATGGCCTATCCCCTCCTCCAAGATCCTTCAATCACCTCACCCAAGCGCGCGCATTCCTAAACATCCTTAACCAAGGCCCATCCTCACCCCAGTCATCCGGTTTCCATGAATGCAGTACCGCGCGAAATAAACGTTCGGGATGTGGCATCATAATCGTAAAGCGCCCATCTTCTGTGCTCAGTCCCGTAATCCCCAAAGGTGAACCATTCGGATTTTCCGGGTAATGCTCAGTGGCTTGGCCATAGTTGTCTACATAACGCAAGCTCACCCAACCCTTGTCCATAACGCTTTGCGCATCCAGGCCACTTCCCGTAAACACCGCACGTCCTTCCCCGTGCGCCACCGCAATCGGTATAATTGAGCCTGCCATATCTTTCAGGAATAGCGAGGGTGAAGGCAATACTTCCACTGCCGAATAACGCGCTTCATACTGCTCAGAACGATTGTGATAAAAATGTGGCCAATGTGCCGCCCCTGGAATCATTTCACGCAATTGGGACAACATCTGACAGCCATTACATACGCCCAAACCAAAGGTATCTGCTCTGGAAAAAAATTCAGCAAAAGCATCACTGGCCTGAGTATTCAGCCGAATGGTTTTCGCCCAGCCGCCACCCGCCCCCAAGACATCACCGTAAGAAAAGCCACCGCAAGCGGCCAAGCCTTTAAAATCAGCCAGATTTACCCGACCGCTTAAAATATCAGTCATGTGCACATCGACGGCCTTAAAGCCCGCACGGTCAAAGGCCGCCGCCATCTCCGTCTGCCCATTCACCCCTTGCTCACGCAAAATCGCAACAGCCGGACGCACACCGGTTGCAATAAAAGGTGCAGCCACATTGTCATCCGGCTCAAAACTTAAGCGAATCGGCAAGCCTGGATCACGCGCATCTTGCAAACGCTCCCATTCCTGTTGAGCACAATCAGCATGATCACGTAAGGCCTGCATACGGTAACTGGTTTCACTCCACCACTGTTGCAACTGGGTACGCGGTAAACGCAGCAACTCGTCATGACCAAAGTTCACCACCAACTCATCGCTGTCATTCAAGCGTCCAATCACATGCGTCGATTTGCCTAGTTCTAACTCACGAAATACGGCCAATACTTCATCCGTATCCGAGTGACGCACCTGCAAAACAGCGCCTAATTCTTCACTGAATAAAGCCTTGAGTGGATCATCATCCAACTCTCCCAGACGCACCGTCAAGCCGGTATGTCCCGCAAAACTCATCTCTGCCAAGGTCGCCAATAAGCCACCATCAGCGCGGTCGTGATAAGCCAGAATCAAATGATCGCTGCGCAATTCCTGTATTGCTTCAAAGAAATCTTTCAAGGCATCAGGATCATCCAAATCAGGCGTATGATGCCCTACTTGCCCATATACTTGCGCCAAAGCTGAAGCTGCTAGACGATTCCGCCCCTTACCCAAATCCACCAAAATTAAATCCGTATCGCCCTTATCCGTGCGCAACTGGGGTGTCAGCGTTTTGCGTACATCTTGTACTGGCGCAAAGGCAGAAATAATCAAAGACAAGGGGGCGCTCATCTCGTGGTGCTCACCCTCATGTTCCCAGACCGTTTTCATGGAGAGCGAATCCTTGCCCACCGGAATAGCAATCCCCAAACGGGGGCACAACTCTTCACCGACCGCTTTAACAGTATCAAACAAAGCGGCATCCTCGCCGCCATGCCCAGCCGCCGCCATCCAATTCGCAGATAGGCGTATATCAGCTAATTGCGCAATATCGGCTGCAACGATATTCGTTAGCGCTTCGCCAATGGCCATGCGCCCCGAAGCAGGCGGATCAAGCAAAGCCAACGGCGTACGCTCCCCCATAGCCATCGCCTCGCCGGTATAACCACAATAATCGCTGGCTGTCACCGCTACATCCGCCACCGGCACTTGCCAAGGCCCAACCATTTGATCCCGTGTTACCATACCCGTCACTGTGCGGTCGCCAATCGTAATCAAAAAAGACTTGGAAGCGACCGCTGGCAAAGTCAATACACGCTCCACCGCTTCCAACAGCGATACTGCACGCAAATCCAAGTCAGCTTTTTTGAAAGTCTGATGGTGCACATCACGCAGCATCTTAGGTGGCTTACCCAACAAGACATTCATGGGCAAATCCACCGGCTTATTCTCAAATAGTGCATCTTCGACTAATAAATGCTGATCTTCAGTCGCCGAACCCACGACGGCATACACTGCCCGTTCGCGCTCACACAAATCCTGAAATACCGCTAAGCGCTCCGCAGCAATGGCTAGCACATAACGCTCCTGTGCCTCATTGCTCCAGATTTCCATCGGTGACATACCCGGCTCATCATTCGGTACGGTACGCAGCTCAAACTGACCGCCGCGTCCAGCATCATTAAGGATTTCTGGAATAGCGTTAGAGATACCGCCAGCACCTACATCATGGATAGACAAAATGGGGCTATCCCTACCCAAGGCAACACAACGATCAATCACTTCCTGACAACGGCGCTGCATTTCTGGATTACCACGTTGTACTGAAGCAAAATCTAACTGCTCGCTACTACTACCCGAAGCCATGGATGATGCAGCCCCACCGCCCAAACCAATCAGCATGGCAGGTCCACCTAAGACGACAATGGGCGTACCGGCAGGGAGTGGCTGCTTTTCTACATTATTTTCACGAATGTTCCCTACACCACCAGCAATCATAATGGGCTTGTGGTAGCCGCGTAGTTCATCGCCTCTCGCACTGGGGGCTAGCATCTCCAAGGTGCGAAAATAACCCGCCAGATTCGGACGACCAAATTCATTATTAAACGCCGCCGCCCCCATCGGTCCCTCAAGCATAATCTCCAAAGCCGAGACTATGCGCGCTGGCTTACCAAAATTTTGTTCCCAAGGACGTATATAATCAGGAATCTTTAGATTGGATACTGAAAAGCCACACAAACCCGCCTTGGGCTTAGAACCATTGCCGGTTGCCCCTTCATCACGAATTTCCCCCCCCGAACCCGTCGCTGCCCCCGGAAACGGGGAAATAGCCGTAGGGTGATTATGGGTTTCTACCTTCATAAGAATATGCACTGGTTCATGGGTATAACGGTATTCATAGTCTGCACCATTAGGCATAAAACGAGTCGCCTCATGACCTTCAATGACTGAAGCATTGTCTTTATAAGCCGATAAAATCCCTTCAGAGGCATGCTGATAAGTATTGCGGATCATGGCAAATAAAGATTTCTCTTGTGCTTTACCATCAATAATCCAATCCGCATTAAAAATCTTGTGACGGCAATGTTCTGAATTTGCCTGAGCAAACATCATCAGCTCAACATCGCTGGGCGCACGCCCCATTTCAGTGTAATTTGCAGCCAGATAATCCATTTCATCAGCCGATAAGGCCAAACCCCATTCTGTATTGGCTTGTGCCAAGGCCGCCATTATTCCTTCTGAAATATCCAGCCTACGTAAAGCAGCGGGCTGGGCTTCACTGAATAAAACTAAGGCATCCTGGTAATCCTGCAAAACACTTTCTGTCATGCGATCATGCAGACGCGCAGCAATTTGCTCCCATTGCTCTGCTGTTAATGCCTGCTGCACCTTAATGAAGTAAGCAGTACCCCGCTCGACCCGTTCGACAACACTCAAACCACAGTTGTGCACAATATCCGTTGCCTTGCTCGACCAAGGTGAAATCGTACCTGCGCGCGGAATCACTAAAAACAGCTCACCCACCTGTTCCAAGGAGGCTTGCTGTTCGCCATAATGCAAGATGGTTTGTAAGCGTGCTTGTTCTTTAGCATCCAGCGCCCGCGACGTACGCACAAAGTGAACAAAGGCAGACTGCAAGCCGGTCACACCAGGGACTAGCATCTGCAAAGCTTGTAATTTTTTTTGGGTACGAAAATCAGATAAGGCAACACTACCGGATAAAATCAGCATGGGGTATAACTCGACGGTCTTTGACTTAAAGGCGACATGATACCGAAACTAGCGAGTTGAGAGTAGATTTATCCCAAGCTTACTCAAGCAGCAAATAGCGTTCGCCATAGTCGCCGCAAAGCTTGCTTAGCACGCTGTAACAAGGGTGCTCTTGCTGACACACCTCATCAATGCTGCTTTGATTTCTTCCAGCAAACGGCGGTACACAAAAAGACTTTGACGTTCATATTGCAGGCGCAGGCAAGTCCACATCCCAACACTGACTCAAGCGCTGCCAATCAAAATAAGGCCCAGGATCTGTCTTGCGTCTAGGGGCGATGTGTTCATGGCCGGTAATATGCTCAAAACTCAAACTCGGATAGGCCGCAATCAGTGCTGGAATAAGCTGCTCCAACTGCTGATATTGAAGCTCGGTAAATGCCTCAAAATCAGAACCTTCCAACTCTATGCCAATAGAAAAATCATTACAGTGCTCACGACTTTGATAAACAGATACACCTGCATGAAAAGCACGCTTATTAAACGCTACATATTGCACCACCTCGCCATCCCGCCGAATCAGCAAATGGCTCGCTACTCGTAAATGGCAAATATCCGCAAAATAAGGATGCTCCTCAGCAACAAGGCAATTGGTAAATAATTGGTCTATCCACGGTCCACCATATTCACAAGGCGGCAAACTGATATTGTGAATCACAATAAGTTCTGGTCTACATCCATCAGGACGCTCATCGTAATTCGGAGACGGGCAAACACGTGCAGCGCTAAGCCAATGATTTTGTAAACTTAGTTCCATAAGGTTATTTGTATAAGTATTAATCATCAAAAAAATAGCATAATGACTTGATATTCATCAATTACAGCTTATATTAGTAAATAATAATATTCTACTCAAACGCAGATATAGTGACTAGCGGAGAAAAATAAATGTTTAGATTACGTCAAAACCTCGGCGAGGACTACTCGCCGTTGTATTTTCTAGCCGCCTTAGGTGCGGGCGGTTTAGCAATATCCTTCTTCATGTATTTGATGTTTATGACACCGCACCCAACAACTCCCATTCCTACCTGGGACTCGGTTACTGCCGTATTTACGCACAGTTCCCTCGCATTACAAGTGCTGGCGGGTATTGCTTTATTCGGTATTGCAGCTTTGTCTATTTTGCATATTCGCCTGTTGGTCTGGAATATTGCTGAATATCGCCAGTTTAAGCAGACTAGTGCTTATGAGACCTTACGTACTGGCAATGCTGAAGTGCAACTCATGGCGATTCCTTTGACCTTAGCTATGTCAGTCAATGTCAGTTTTATCTTAGGTGCTCTGTTTGTACCGGGTTTGTGGAATGTTGTCGAATACCTATTCCCTGTCGCCATTGTGGCATTTGCTGCTATTGGTATTTATGGTATCCGTACTTTTGTCGACTTTTTTAGTCGTATCTTAGTACATGGTCAGTTTGACTGTTCACGCAATAATAACTTAAGCCAAATGTTGGCTATCTTTGCTTTTGCCATGATTGGTGTAGGTTTTTCAGCACCGGCTGCCATGAGTACAAACACACTGACTTCAGGCATTGGTATGATATTGTCTTTACTATTTTTGAGTGGTTCAGGTGTACTGGCTTTTACCAAAATGGTATTAGGTTTCCGTTCTATGTTGGAACATGGCATTGACAAAGAAGGCTCTGCTTCATTATGGATTATTATTCCGATCATTACCGTAAGCGGCATTGCTTTGTACCGTTTAGGCATGGCAATGCACCATAACTTTAGTATGCACATTGAGCGAATCCAAATGCTGGTCTTCTTTTCCATACTGATCAGCATACAGATTATGTTTGCAGTAATTGGTTATAGCGTTATGAAAAAACTAGGTTACTTCAGCACTTATATTTCCGGCGAAGGTAAAAGCAAAAGCTCCTTCTCGCTCATTTGCCCGGGTGTTGCTGCCTTTGTACTGGCCTTTTTCTTTATTCATATTGGCTTAGTGGGTAATGGCTTACTGGAAAAGAACTCCGTGGCTTATTGGGTGTTCTTACTGCCTTTGGTAGCCTTGCAGTTCAAAACACTTGCCACACTGTTTCAACTGAATAAAAAATTGCTGGCGCGGATAAGCTAATCAAAAGCTTATTTGAAAATCTAACGGCTAACTTTAAAGCAAAACGCTAAAAATAAAACGTAAAACTTGGCTCAAATGATTCAGATCAAATGAGCCGAGTTTTTATTCTCTACCACATTAAATATTATCCAATAGCCTCAAAAACAAGAAAAAGATCCATCCTGCAATCAAGCCAGTCACCGCTCCTTTGACAAAAAAGCCTTGTACATTACCACCATAACGGGTCACACGTTTATCCAGCAAATCCATTTGCCGATCACGTTGGCCGATGATTAAATCCCGTTGACGCAGTTGTTCATCACGTTGATTGATTTGGTCACGCAAACGTCCTAGTGCTTGGTTTAAATGTTGCACTTCCTGCTTGAGCTTGTGAATCTCATCCTGACGCAAGCGAATATGTGCTTCCTTATGTTGGATCGTTTCATCCCGGTCATGGATGGCCGCATCACGATTGCGCACAATAATATCGCGTTCTTTAAGCTCAGCTTCACGTGCGGCTAGTTGACGATTAAGCACCTCAAGCTGCCGATCGCGCTCAGCAATCGTGCCATCCCGTGCAGCCAACGTAGCATCACGCTCAGTGACAATATCTTCTTGGCGCTGCAAGTCTTGATTGCGTTGCGCCAATGCAGCATCACGCTCAGCAATACCAGCATCACGTTTCGCAATACTGACATCACGCTGCTCTAACATTTTATCGCGGTTTTGTATGGACTGATCGCGTAACTGCAATTGCGCATCACGATCAGTTAAACTCTGTTCACGAACCTGCACATCAGCCTGCAAATTCTGGACTTGTTCATCACGACGACGGATCTCTTCATCCCGTAAGCCCAAGGTTTGCTCGCGTGCTTTCAGATGCTCGCCTAAGTCACGCACCTGTCGATCACGCTCCGCCAAGGATTGATCACGCTCTTTCAGCACCCTATCACGTGCGCTAATTTGCTGATCACGCTTGTGAATACTGTCATCACGTTGCTTGAGACTAACATCACGCTCAGACAGACTTTTATCACGCTCGGACAAGCTGACTTCGCGTTCCTGTAACAGGGTGTCATGCTCCAAGATTGAGCGGTCGCGCAGTTTGATCTGCTCATCGCGTGCGGCAACGGTTTGGTCGCGGCCATTCAATTGAGCGTCACGCTGCCGTAGTTGTTCGTCACGCTCGCGTAACTGAGCATCCTGCTCACTAATCCGCTGATCACGCTCATGAATGCTTAAATCACGCTGTTGGATGCTTTGATTACGCGCCTGCAAACTTTGATCACGCTGTTGGATGCTTTGATCACGCGCTTTAATATGCTGGTCGCGCTCACTAACAGCTTCATCCGCCTTCTGAATCCGCTCATCCCGTAGCGTTAACTGCCGATCCCGTGTCGTTATTTGTAAATCGCGCTCTTGTACTTGATCTTCTAGATTCTCGATAGAACTTAAGTAATTGTAGCTTTGCTGGTCACGGCTATGCAGCGCTTGATCACGCTCGGCCATCTGACGGTCACGTTCGGCAATACTGGCATCACGCTCTTCAATCTGTTTATCTCGTTCATAAACAGTGAGATCGCGTGCTTCCAGATTTTTTTGCAGAACCACAATGCGCTGATCACGGTCAGTTATCAAGGTTTCTTTTTCAGCTAGCAATTTTTCACGCACTTGGATCTGTGCGTCACGCTCACTGAGAATATGATTGCGTTCCGTCATGTGATGCTGTGCTTCTTCCACACGCAGGTCACGTTCCGCTACCTGACGATCCCGTTCCGTCAGATGCTGGTCACGCTTGGTAATTTGGTGATCACGCTCCTTAATCAGCTTTTCTTGCTCTAGCGTTTGGCGGTTGCGTTCTTGCAATTGCTGGTCACGTTCCAGTAATTGTTGCTCTTTTTTATTAATGGTTTCGTCACGACTTTGCAGCAATTTATCCTTACCTTGCAAAGCCTGGTCAAAACGCAGCAGCGAGCGATCTTTATCCTCCATGGTACGGTCGCGCTGTTCAATTAGGGTTTGCTTTTCCTGTAACAGCTTTTCATAATTGAGCAGTCGATTTTCTAGTGCTTTCAGGCGTTCCTCACGGCCTGAAATAGCCTGATCACGCTCCTGGATCAGCTTATCTTTTTCGGATAACAGTGCTTCACGGCGATTGAGCACCTCGGCATGTCGCCCTAATTGCTCATCTTTTTCTAATAATAAGCGTCCCAATTGTTCTACACGGGCATCACGTTCATCAATACGCGCATCACGTACCCGCACATGCCCATCCTTTTCCATCAAGGTACTACTGATGTCTTGCAAATAATGCTCTCGCTCACTCAGACGCTTTTGTAAGGTAGTGAGCATACCTTTCAAAGACTGTTTGTCAGTCGGTGTCAGATAGACGTTTGTATCTAATTTCTTATAGATATCGTTATCTTTGTCTTCCATGTGTATGCCTAATCCTGTTACAAATACAGACCACAGGCATGGGTCTGCTTGAGGGTTTGCCTGATTGAATACGATAAAAAGTTTTCAAAGATTTTGGCACAGATACTGCCATTTCGCCATGAGCAAAACCATCACACAAGCACACTAATCCTCCCACTAAGCCAAGTTTCACTTGCAATTATCCCAGCGCTCGTTTTATATCTATAAAAAAACAAATCCACCCATCCAAATAATTAATAAAAATAAATACCGGACACACTATGAAACACTCCCCGAAAAACGCCCCACGGCCAACTTGGGTTGGTCTAGTTTTAGTGCTATTTGCAGGACTATTATACAACACTGCCAGCTTGGCTGAGCCTTATCAAAACCCTTATGAATACACTGCTTATGCGGAAAACAACGTACACGTCCAACACACTTCCTTGCAAAGCATACATTCTGCGGCTTATCCAGTTGCTCACAATCCATTTGTTGTTCCACCTGTTTTGCAACCTTATGAACCCAGTTATCAGGCCGCTCCCTACCCTACACAACATCGTCCCCGTACCCACCCTCAGACTCGCCCCACTGCTGCGATAAACCATGTGCAATTGCGTCATACCAGTCGTCCGGTACAAAGCTTATCGGCCAGCAGACGCAGTATTTTAGCGGCAGCCTTCAGCTCACTAGGCGTTCACTACCGTTGGGGGGGCAATTCACCTAGACAAGGCTTTGATTGCAGTGGCTTGACGCGCTTTGCTCACAAGAAAGTGAATATCACTATTCCACGCACGGCGCTAAAACAAAGCCAAGCCAGCCGTACCCTACAGCGTCGAGATTTACGCCCAGGTGACATGATTTTCTTTAAAACCAGTGGTCGGGTAGTCAATCATGTGGGCATTTATATTGGCAATGGACAATTTATTCACGCGGCGTCGGGGGGTGGTAAAGTCGCCATCGATGATTTGCGCAAAAACTATTGGCAAAAGCGTTTAGTAAAATACGGCACCTTCCTGCATAGTTAGCAATTTGTTAATAAATTGCGAATGAATACCCAATGAACCCCGAACTTCACCATTATGACAGAGTGTTGTAGCAGACATCAGATTGAGTATCATCCATCCGGCGCAGCTTAACTGTTTTCAAGCTATAATCTGTCTCGTCAAGACAATTCTACTTTGAAACGTTCAGATTGGAAGGAGCATATTTCATGGGACTATTTAATTTTGCAGCTCATATTGGCAAAAAGCTGTTTGGCGATGATGATAAAGAAGAAACAGCCTCGGCAAAACTTCAAAAAGAAATCGAGAACAATAACCCAGGCGTCGAAAACCTAAAGGTAAAAGTGGAAAACGGCGTAGCTACTATCAAAGGTGACGCCAAGTCACCTGAAGCATTGGAAAAAGCTATTCTTATGGCCGGTAACACAATGGGCATTAAAGAAGTTAAAGCACAGGAAGCAACTGTAGCAGGCCAAACCGAAGTGAAGCTAGGTAGTGATGACGAGTTCTACGTCATACAAAAAGGCGATTCACTGTGGAAAATTGCTGAGCACGCTTACGGCAATGGTGGCAAATACCACACCATTTTTGAAGCCAATCGTGAAGTCATTCAAGACCCAGACAAAATTTTCCCCGGTCAAAAAATTCGTATTCCTAAACAAAGCTAATTGCTATAACAAACAATTATTTTTTAAAAGCCACCCACTCTCGGTGGCTTTTTGATTGGCCTTCACTGTATGGGCACGATTAGCGTTTATTCCAGCGGCTTGTGAACCCGCCACAGACGGTAGTTAGCTGCAATCACTGCCAATAATAATAAGCTTGCTCCCAAAATATGAGCCTTTGCTACCATCAAAGGTAAAGTCACCACACCATTCAATACGATCAAAGTCCATTGTATGAACAGTAGTATTAAAATAATCACCGCAGCCTTGCCAGCAACACCTCGCCAGAAAGCCAATAACCAAATCCCAAAACCACCGACCAATAATGACACCGCCACAGCACCGTCTCGATACAACATACGAACAACCGTCAGGGCATGATTATCCAAAATGCGGTACTCATCATAAGCACTAATCCAGCCACCTAAAGCAATCTGAATAATGACAGCCAATAAAGCGACACCCGCCATCAGGCGAATACGTAGCAGACTAGACGTAAACAGCGAAGCGCTATATTTGATTTGCTTAGATTGAAATAACCATAGTAACCATAACAGTGATAATGTAGTCATAGCTCCGTATAAGTGACCAGCCGCAGTGACAGGTGCGGGTAGCTTGGTTACAGCCCACATACCCAATAAAGCTTGAAAAACAACCGTTATCAACAACAGACTCGGCAACCACAAAGACTGCTTTAAGGTTTCTTGGAAAAATAGGCTCATTAGAAAAAGAACTAAAATTAATAAGCCCAACGTACTGACGGCATAAGCATACATCATTTCAATCCAAGCTTTCTCTGCGAGCAAATAAGCCCCCACTACAATGAGCGCTAGGGTCAATAAAAAACTGATGCCTATCAAGCAACGATATGTATTTTTCATGCTGAAACCTTTCTGACAGCGAACAAAGCCTATAAACAAGGAAGAAGGGGTATTATAAATGCTGTTCGAGCATGGTAAACGATGTTATGACATTTCTCTAAACCTCTCCTGATGCGGGAAACAGCCTTTGATTCCGACCTTCAGGTCATCAGCCACCGTTTGCCACAAGTGCCAGTCGGTTAACTGACAGAGTGCATCCATTGTTTTGCAGGCGGATGAGAAACGCTGTTGTATGAATCTTCTCCGTGACCGCCATGTGCAGCAGTTTGTGGCGACCTCATCGGAGGAGACCATTACGTACAGAGACAAGACATATAAAATCCGTCAGCAACTTTATACTGCTCATCCCCATTAATAATAAAAAAATACAGCTCCCATACTATATCTTTAGTTTATTAAAATGGAATCGCTTTGGCCATGATGGACATAACAACGAATTTAATTAGTAATCAACTCATGCAAATCCAATGAATAGATTTAAGAAAATATTTATATTTTTTTTGTGGCTAATATCACTGGCTGGGTGTGATCATAAATATTCAAATGAATTTGAATCTCTAGGCACAACTCCATTTACTGTCAACACATGGAAAAGTGCGAGCCAAGAAGAAAAGGCCACTATGTTACACTCATTTATGCTTCAGTATAACGTGGTTGGTATGTCGCCAAAATACTTAAAAGAACTTTTGGGAGAGTCAACAGGTTATTACGATTATGATAATATTCCTGCTTATCTAATTGGCTCTGATGAGATTCATAGTGAGTATGGTAATGGCTACTTACTGGCATTCCCTCTTGATCACTCAACAGGTTTAATAAAATCTTATATAATAATTCCTGTACCTTAACCTCGAAATTCAGAATTTACGACTAAACTCTCGATTTCATAGAAAGATTCAAACTTAATTACCGCTCTAGTCTTTTAATTCATTCTACTTATTCCTTGTGGCTCATAGCACTTTATATGCCAGTTCGCTTATTAAATAACTCAGACTTCTTTTTACAACAACCTTTCAGTGCCTTCACTGGCAATGAACTGAAATTATCTTTTCGCCGGCAAAGTTAAACTGGAAGATAGTCGGGCTGTCTACATCAAATCTGCTACAATATCTACCTTTGCCAGCAGCCCTTAAGTCGCTATGTCAACCCTTATTAAACCACTTCAAGCCAAGCCTTTATTTGACTACCCCAAATACTGGGCCGAATGCTTTGGTACATCTGCATACCTTCCTATGTCAAAGGCTGAAATGGATCAGTTAGGCTGGGACACCTGTGACATTATTATTGTCACGGGTGATGCGTATGTTGATCACCCTTCGTTCGGCATGGCAGTGATTGGCCGCTTATTGGAAGCACAAGGGTTTCGTGTGGGTATTATTGCCCAGCCTGATTGGCAATCTAAAGACGCTTTTATGCAATTGGGAGAGCCTAATCTATTTTTTGGAGTCGCAGCAGGCAATATGGACTCCATGATTAACCGCTATACGGCTGACCGCAAACCACGCTCTGATGATGCCTATACACCCGGAGGTATTAGCGGCAAGCGCCCCGATCGGGCTTCACTAGTTTATTCACAACGCTGCAAAGAAGCCTACCCACATATTCCTGTTATTTTAGGCGGTATTGAAGCCTCACTGCGACGCATTGCACATTATGATTACTGGCAAGAAAAAGTACGTCGCTCAATTTTAATGGATGCAAACGCCGATTTACTGCTGTACGGCAATGCAGAGCGTGCAATCGCCGAAGTAGCACACCGTTTGGCACGCGGTGAATCCATTGAAAGTATTACGGATGTGCGTGGCACCGCTTTTATCCGCTGTGATAGTCCCGCTGCTTGGATGGAAATTGATTCAACTCGCGTAGATCAACCCAGCAAAATTGATCGCATTATTAACCCTTACCTCAATACGGTAGACATGGATGAATGCGAGATCGAAAAACGTCATATTCAATGGTTTGAATACCAAGATCCGCGTAGTAAACGCACCGATGAACATAAGCTCACCTTCCACCCACGCGCAAAATTAGAACGTGACAAAACGGTTATTCGCCTACCTTCTTTTGAAAAAGTCAGCAAAGACAAAGTGTTGTACGCACACGCCAATCGTGTTTTACACCTAGAAACCAATCCAGGCAATGCACGCGCCCTAGTGCAAAAACACGGTAAAGTGGATATTTGGCTCACACCCCCTCCTATTCCACTGACCACGCCAGAAATGGATTATGTATTTGGTTTGCCGTATGCGCGTTTAC
The DNA here is from genome assembly GCA_002747435.1 of Pseudomonadota bacterium. Lineage (GTDB taxonomy): Bacteria > Pseudomonadota > Gammaproteobacteria > Thiotrichales > Thiotrichaceae > Thiolinea. The sequence goes on along the minus strand of PDPH01000014.1, from coordinate 3,318 downwards.
CACATCCTGCCTATGGTAAAGCCCATATTCCTGCCTATGAAATGATTCGTTTCTCAGTCAATATTATGCGCGGTTGTTTTGGTGGCTGTACTTTCTGCTCTATTACCGAGCATGAAGGGCGTATTATTCAAAATCGTTCCAAAGCATCCATTTTGCGTGAAGTACAAGAGATCCGCGATAAAGTCCCGGGCTTTACGGGTGTTATTTCTGACTTAGGTGGACCGACAGCCAATATGTATCGTCTGGCTTGCAAAAATCCGAACATCGAAGCCTCTTGCCGTAAGCCTAGCTGTGTTTACCCTAGGATTTGTCAAAACTTAAATACCGATCATACTGCTTTAACCCAGCTATACCGCGAAGCCCGTGAATTGCCTGGGATTAAAAAGGTATTGATTGGCTCTGGCTTGCGCTATGATTTGGCAGTTAAAGCCCCTGAATATGTCAAAGAATTAGTGACCCATCATGTGGGGGGCTACCTTAAAATTGCCCCGGAACACACCGAAGATGCGCCACTGTCCAAAATGATGAAGCCAGGTATTGGCACTTATAATGAATTTAAACGCCTATTCGAAAAATACACTAAAGCAGCAGGCAAAGAGCAATACTTAATTCCTTACTTCATTGCAGCCCACCCTGGCACCTCGGATGAAGATATGCTCAATTTAGCACTGTGGCTGAAAAAGAATGGCTTTCGCGCTGATCAGGTACAAGCCTTCTACCCTTCCCCCATGGCTAGCGCCACGGCCATGTACCACACGGATAAAAACCCGCTCAATCAAGTCACTTATAAAAGTGAAAAAGTCGATACGGCCAAGTCCCCGGAAAAACGTAAACTGCATAAAGCTTTCTTGCGTTGGCATGATCCTAAAAACTGGCCCATGCTACGTAAAGCAATTGTTGAGCTAGGCAGATCAGAGTTAATTGGTGATGGTCCGAAACAATTAATTCCACACTATCAAGCTGGCGAAGAAAAATGGGTGTATGAAGCACATCGCCGTAAAAATAAAGCTTCAACACACCGAAAACGCTTGGAGAAAAAAAATAAAAACCATACAAAAACACATCAAAATCGGAAGTAACTCAAGCAAGCACTTCATACAGATCATCATCCATAGTAAAACCCAGAATCCCGATTGGCACTGCACTTTTTAGATTTATCACAAGTTCTGACTTGCCCTAACATTCACTAATGGTGACATAGCCTAGCACTCACTTGCTCTAAAACACTTGGGGAGCAGGAATATTAGCAGTTAATCATATGAGGCGGCTCTGGAAAATCGTTTTGAAGCAGTTGACAAAGCTAATTTCTCTGTTCAATATTGCGAACGATTATCATTCCTAAAAAGGTTGCCTCTACTTTGTGTGTGTGGTGACTCACAACCCAATAACCCCATGATCCTATAAGAGTACAATGTCATGAAATCTAAAGGTTTAGCTTGTTTATTCTCACTCAGGATACCCGTCCTGATGGCAGCGATGTTAACGCTTGCTGCCTGTGGTAACAGTGATAACACTTCGGCAAATTCGCTACCGGTTGCAGGTTCTAATCAGTTTACGGTGCAGTCCGGTAAAGCGACCACCTATGGCGTTAATGTTAGCGATGCGGATGGTGATAATTTGACCTATGCTATCTCCGTTCAACCGATCCGAGGTACCGCGACCATCGATGATTCAGGCACTATCAGCTATCAGGCGGCCAATTACATCGGTGCGGATACGATAACGGTTGATGTCAGTGATGGTACCGGCACGGTTGCCGTCACTGTGGCTGTGACATTGCAAGCCGAACCTGCCTTTGATTATCAGTTTTACCGGGTAGCCAACCCGAATGTTACTGGTTCCTACCAGATTGTTCGCTACGACCCTAACGATGACAATAAAAATACCAATCAGGTTGTCATCAAGCAGGGTGTGATCCTGAGTGACAAGGTTTTTGTTATGAGTGGTGCGAAGCAGGGCGATCAAACAGTCTATCTAAAGCGTGAGTACGGGGTATTCCTAGACCAGAGTGCGTCCAGTGAAATACGTCAGACCAATGATGATCCACCGAAGGAATATACCTTTTATACCGACAGCGTCCTGAAGCGTTTTGATGCTCGGAACACCAATGTCGAATACACGATTTTTCAGAGTTCTCAGCTGACAGCGGCAATGAAGGCACAGGGGGTTAAAGTTATCAGTGGTGAATATAAGTTACACACTACCGAATCTGATATTGACAACTCCTATGTGCAACTGAAAGCGTTTGATAAGTTGCCGGATTTGCTCTTGGGTGAAACCGAGGGCAAGAAAAAGCAACTGCCAATTGTAGTGCGCATCAAGGACAGCGCTGTAGTAACCGGGCGTATGATCAGCACCATCGTTGATGCCAACGGAGCAGTTCAGGGTGTGCTGCTGAATGAGCTGGGTGCTTATGATGACAGTACGCTGGCTGCTGTCAGTAAAAGTCTGAAACTTTGTAACCCGGAACTGACTAGTTGTGAGGCCATTAGTAGCACAGACGGTTCCTATCATTATCTTGCCGGAAATGATTCCACCATCTATATGGCTAAAGAAGGTGATACGACTATTTATGCCTACGCTGTCGCGGACGGTAGCATTACTGCGGTGTCAGGAGTAGCCTATCCTGCGCCTTACGATGCATTCCATCATCAGATTGCCTTTAACGGTGGTCATAGAGGTGGATCGGGTATTTTCAATAACCTGTATAATATGCCGGGTACGGTTCATCATCTGGCGGCGGGCGATACCAGCTATTTGTTGATTAACTATAATCTGGATACTCAGGACGCCTCCGGCACTGGCAACTATGATATGTTAGGGTTCTCTCTGCATGTACCCAAAAATGCCATGATTCTAAAGCTGACCGGCAATACCGGTGTCAAGGTTTATGACAATGGTAATGGTACGGATTTGATGAACAACGCGGATAATGTTCCGGTTTCTTGGTATCTTTCCCTAGCTGCTGTTAAAAATGACTATCTCTACGTCGAGGCTAATCGGTTTGTACAGTCCCGGGTGACAGGTAACACAAGAGGTGATCTGCCTTTCGACTATCAGTCCGGCTGGCTGAATACCGCTACCACAACGCCTAAAACGGCACTAGACAATATTGTTGTCGATATCGATATTCCTTACTTCACTGGTGTTCGTATACCACCCGTGGCGGTCAGTGGTCATATTTATGTGAATGAAGTGAGTTATCTGGAGGGTACCAGTGGTGGTTCCGCCAATCGGATTTACAATATCTATAAAATGCCTATTGATAAGCCGACAACTGCTAAAGGGGCCGTTGAGCATATAACAGGGCGGATGTAT